>DASTGP010000082.1:0-55962 GCA_035605585.1 Gallionella sp.
CCACGCCGACGAACATCTCGACGAAGTCGGACCCGGAAATGGAGAAGAACGGCACCTTGGCTTCGCCGGCGATAGCCTTCGCCAGCAGCGTCTTGCCGGTACCGGGACTACCCACCATCAGCACGCCGCGCGGGATGCGCCCGCCGAGGCTCTGGAACTTGGAAGGATCGCGCAGGAAGTCCACCAGCTCGCCGACCTCTTCCTTGGCTTCGTCGCAACCGGCCACGTCGGCAAAGGTCACGCGTTCCTTGGTATCGTCCAGCATGCGCGCCTTGCTCTTGCCGAACGAGAACGCGCCGCCGCCCTTGCCGCCCTGCATCTGGCGCATGAAGAAGATCCAGACCGCGATCAGAAGGATCATCGGGAACCACGACACGAAGATGTTCATCAGCATGGAAGGCTCTTCTTCCGGCTTCGCCTCGATGGTCACGCCGCTCTTCAACAGGTCGGAAACCATCCACGGGTCGCTCGGCGCATAGCTGGTGATGCGCTTGCCGTCGCTGGTGACCGCCTTCAGGGCGTGCCCCTCGATGGTCACTTTGGTGATGGTGCCCTTCTTGACCTCGTCGAGGAATTGGGAATATTCGACCTGCGCCTGCGCAGTCTGCTGCTGGCGTGCATTGAACTGGTTGAACACGGTCATCAGCACGAGGGCGACGACCATCCAGATGGCGATACTTTTAAACATGTTGTTCAAGATAACTCCTTAACCGGCGCGTAACGCGCTGCCGAACGGTCATTAGACTATGTATTGCCCGATTACTCAAGGGCACATCGATAAACCTACTGCGCGACTTGATTGCGGCGTTGCGCGGTACTCGCTTCCTCGCCTACCCAAAGGGTATGTCTCGTTGCTCCGTTCCGTGCGCCTTGCACTCAAGCCGCTCGCTACGGTTTCTCGATGTGCCTACTAATGTGGCCCAGTCGCCAACAAATACACTTCACTGCTGCGGTCGCGCGAGGCCTTGGGCTTACGCGAAACCACCTTGGAAAAACTACTGCGCATCTGCTTCAGATATTCCTCAAAACCCGCCCCTTGGAACACCTTGACGAGGAAACTACCCTCCGGCGTCAGGTGTTCGAGTGCGAACTCCATCGCCAGTTCCGCGAGGTGCATGGCGCGTGCCTGATCGGCGGAGACGATGCCACTGATATTGGGGGCCATGTCCGAGATTACAAGACCGACGGGCCTGCCCTGCAGCAGATCTTCGAGTTGTTTCAGCACCGCATCCTCGCGGAAGTCACCCTGGATAAAATCCACTCCAGCGAGAGGGTCTAATGGCAACAGATCCAGTCCGATCACCTTGCCGCCGCGCCCCACCTTCTGCGCGGCCACCTGAGACCAGCCGCCCGGCGTCGCCCCGAGGTCCACCACCACCATGCCGGGCTTCAGCAAATGGTCCTTGGCATCGATCTCCAGAAGCTTGTAGGCGGCGCGCGAACGGTACCCCTCCTTCTGCGCAAGTTGCACAAAGGGGTCGTTTACATGCTCACGCATCCATTGTTTGCTGGTTTTGGAAGGCTTCATCGATTAAAATCCGGCCTCACTTGAAAGGCTCACCATGTTATCCCTGACCGTATCCGAACGCCGCGACCTCAAGGCTCGCGCCCACGCCCTCAACCCTACCGTGATGATCGGCAATGCCGGTCTGACCGAAGCGGTGCTGAGAGAGATCGCCATTACCCTGAAAAACCACGAGTTGATCAAGATCCGGGTGATGAGCGACGACCGCGCACAACGCGAAGCCATCCTGGAATCCATCTGTGCCCAACTCAATGCGGCGCCCGTGCAGCACATCGGCAAGATCCTGGTCGTTTACCAGCCCAATCCGGAAGCGAAACAGATCGAGATCAAGAAGATGCCACGCCACAAGGGCAAGAAGCCGCTGACCAAGAAGCAGCTCGGCAGCCGCACGTAACTTTCAGTCCCTCGTAAAAAACCTCTGCACAACGTAGCGAGCGAAGCTGAGACAAGGCGAAAATCGGCGAAAAACCGGAATGTACATAAGTACATGAGGATTTTGAGCCGGTTTTTAACGCAGTATCGGCGAGCGCAGTAGTTGTGCGGAGGTCTTTAGATGTACTGAACGTCCACCACTTCATATTCGCGCACCCCGCCCGGCGCCTGAACCTCGGCGATGTCACCGCTGTACTTGCCGATCAGCGCGCGTGCGATCGGCGAGCTGATGGAGATCTTGCGCTCGCGGATGTTCGCCTCGTCGTCGCCTACGATCTGGTAGGTCACCACATCGCCGTTGTTGACGTCTTCCAGCACCACGGTCGAACCGAACACGCAGCGGCCATCGGCGCTGATGCTCTTGGGATCGATGATCTGCGCGCTACCCAGCTTGGACTCCAACTCCGCAATGCGCCCTTCGATGAAGCCCTGGCGCTCCTTTGCTGCATCGTATTCGGCGTTCTCGGACAGATCGCCCTGGGCGCGGGCCTCGGAGATGGCATTGATGACCGCAGGCCGGTCCACGGTCTTCAATCGGTGCAATTCCAGGCGCAACAGTTCTGCGCCGTTCACTGTCAATGGGATCTTGCTCATGGGAAACTTCCTTAATTGAAACGACGGTGCAGCGACTGCACGTCATAGACCTGCAATTCGGCCAGATGCTGCATGCCGATGCAGGCGGCGCGCGCACCGGCCAGCGTGGTGTAATACGTCACGCGGCCCTGCAGCGCCGCATGGCGGATGGAATAGGAATCGCGCATCGCGGACGGCTTGCTGTCTACCGTGTTCACGATCAGGCTGACCTCGCCATTCTTGATCATGTCCACGATATGCGGACGGCCTTCGGCAACCTTGTTCACCGCCGTCACCGCCACGCCCGCAGCAGCGATCGCCGCCGCCGTGCCGCGCGTCGCCAGCACGGTGAAGCCGAGCTCGACCAGCGAGCGCGCCACCTCCACCGCACCAGACTTGTCCGCATCGCGCACGCTGATGAACACCTTGCCCTCCTTGGGCAACTTCACGCTCGCGGCCAGCTGCGACTTGACGAAGGCTTCGGCGAAGGTATCGCCCACGCCCATCACTTCGCCGGTGGATTTCATCTCGGGGCCGAGGATGATATCGACGCCCGGGAACTTGATGAACGGGAACACCGCCTCCTTGACCGAGTAATACGGCGGAATGACTTCCTTCGTCACGCCCTGCTGCGCCAGCGTCTGGCCGGCCATGCAGCGGGCCGCGACCTTGGCCAACGGCACGCCGGTCGCCTTGGACACGTAGGGCACGGTGCGCGAGGCACGCGGATTCACCTCAAGCACGTATACCGTCTCGCCCTGGATGGCGAACTGCACGTTCATCAGGCCGACTACGTTCAGTTCCTTGGCCATCGCGATGGTCTGGCGGCGCAGTTCGTCCTGCAGCTTCGCAGACAGCGAATACGGCGGCAGCGAACAGGCAGAGTCGCCGGAGTGCACGCCCGCCTCTTCGATGTGTTCCATGATGCCGCCGATGATGACCTGCTTGCCGTCGGAGACGGCATCCACATCCACTTCGATCGCGTCGTTCAGGAAGCGGTCCAACAGGATGGGCATGCGCTCCGGCCAGGTCTTGGACAGTTCTTCGGCATCGCGCATATAGCGCTCAAGGTCGGCCTGCGCATGGATGATCTCCATGCCGCGACCGCCCAGCACGTTGCTTGGCCTCATCACCAGCGGATAGCCGATCTCGTTGGCGCCTGCGACGGCATCGGCCACGTTGCTCGCGGTGCGGTTGGGCGGCTGCTTCAGTTCCAGCTTGCGCAACATGGCTTGGAAGCGTGCACGGTCTTCCGCGCAGTCGATCATGTCCACCGAGGTGCCGATGATGGGCACGCCGTTCTTTTCAAGTCCGTGCGCCAGCTTCAGCGGAGTCTGGCCGCCGTACTGCACGATCACGCCGACCGGCTTCTCCACGGCGACCACTTCCAGCACGTCCTCCAGCGTCAGCGGCTCGAAATACAGGCGATCGGAGGTATCGTAGTCGGTCGAAACGGTCTCGGGGTTGCAGTTGACCATGATGGTCTCGTAGCCGTCCTCGCGCATCGCCAGCGCGGCATGCACGCAGCAATAGTCGAACTCGATGCCTTGGCCGATGCGGTTCGGACCGCCGCCCAGCACCATGATCTTCTTCTTGTCGGTCGGCTGCGATTCGCACTCTTCCTCATAGGTCGAGTACATGTAGGCGGTGTTGGTCGCGAATTCGGCGGCGCAGGTATCCACGCGCTTGAACACGGGACGAATACCCAGCGCATGACGGTAGGCGCGCACGGCTGCAGCATCAGTATCCAGCAAGGTCGCGAGACGCGCATCGGCAAAACCGCTGCGCTTCAAAGTGCGCATGTGGTCGGCATCGAGGCTTTCCAGCGTGCGGCCGGACAGTTCCTGCTCCTGGCGGATCAGATCCTCGATCTGAACCAGGAACCACGGATCGATCTTGCTGACATTGAACACCTCTTCCACGCTCATGCCGAAACGGAAAGCGTCGCTCACCGCCCAGATGCGCTCCGGACCGGGATTGCCGAGCTCGGACACGATCGCTTCGCGGTCGCTGTATTTGGTATCCAGACCGTTCACGCCGACTTCGAGGCCGCGCAGGGCTTTCTGGAACGATTCCTGGAAGGTGCGGCCGATGGCCATCACCTCGCCCACGGACTTCATCTGCGTGGTCAGGCGGTCGTTGGCCTGCGGGAACTTCTCGAAGGCAAAACGCGGGATCTTGGTGACCACGTAGTCGATGGTCGGCTCGAACGAGGCCGGGGTCGCGCCGCCGGTGATGTCGTTCTTCAGCTCGTCCAACGTGTAGCCGACGGCCAGCTTGGCCGCGACCTTGGCGATGGGGAAGCCGGTAGCCTTGGAAGCCAAGGCAGACGAACGCGACACGCGCGGGTTCATCTCGATCACCACCATGCGTCCATCTTTCGGATTGACGGAGAACTGCACGTTGGAGCCGCCGGTGTCCACACCGATCTCGCGCAGCACTGCCAGCGAGGCATCGCGCATGATCTGGTATTCCTTGTCGGTCAGCGTCTGCGCCGGCGCAACGGTGATGGAGTCGCCGGTATGCACGCCCATCGGGTCGAGGTTCTCGATGGAGCAGATGATGATGCAGTTGTCGGCGCGATCGCGCACGACTTCCATCTCGTATTCCTTCCAACCGAGCAGCGACTCTTCAATCAGCAGCTCGTGCGTGGGCGAAGCCTCGAGGCCGCGCTCGCAGATCTCGACGAACTCTTCGCGGTTGTAGGCGATGCCGCCGCCGGAACCGCCCATGGTGAACGAAGGACGGATGATGGTCGGGAAACCCATCACCTGCTGCACCTGCAGCGCTTCTTCCATGCTGTGCGCGATAGCGGAACGTGCGGACGACAGACCGATCTTGGTCATCGCCTGCTTGAACTTCTCGCGGTCTTCCGCCTTGTCGATGGCCTCGCGCGAAGCGCCGATCATCTCGACGTTGTATTTTTCCAGCACGCCGTGCTTGGCCAGGTCGAGTGCGCAGTTCAGCGCAGTCTGTCCGCCCATGGTCGGCAGGATGGCATCGGGACGCTCCTTGGCGATGATCTTCTCGACCATCTGCCAGGTGATCGGCTCGATGTAGGTCGCATCCGCCATGTTGGGGTCGGTCATGATGGTGGCCGGGTTCGAGTTCACCAGGATGACGCGATAGCCCTCCTCGCGCAGGGCCTTGCAGGCCTGTGCGCCGGAGTAGTCGAACTCGCACGCCTGCCCGATGACGATGGGGCCGGCGCCGATGATGAGGATGCTTTTTATGTCAGTACGTTTTGGCATTTATCACAACCATTACTTGCGCATCGAATCTACGAAGCGATCGAACAGATAGTCCACGTCGTGCGGACCGGGACTCGCCTCAGGGTGACCCTGAAAACAGAAAGCCGGCTTGTCGGTCAGCTCGAAACCTTGCAGCGTGCCGTCGAACAGCGAGATATGCGTGACGCGCGCGTTCTTGGGCAGCGTCGCCGCATCCACTGCGAAACCGTGGTTCTGGCTGGTGATCATCACGCGCTTGGTCTGCATGTCCTGCACCGGATGATTCGCGCCGCGGTGGCCGAACTTCATCTTCACCGTCTTCGCACCCACCGCCAGACCCATCAGCTGGTGTCCCAGACAGATGCCATACAAGGGGATACCGACCTCGATGAACTTCTTGGTCGCCTCGATCGCGTAATCGCACGGCTCGGGATCGCCGGGACCATTGGACAAGAACACACCGTCCGGATTCATCGCCAGCACCTCGGCAGCCGTCGTCCTGGCCGGCACCACGGTGATCTTGCAGCCGCGCTCGGCCAGCTTGCGCAGGATGTTGCTCTTCACGCCGTAGTCATAGGCAACCACGTGGAATTTCGCGTCGGCGACATCGCGGTAGCCGTGACCCAGCGCCCACTCGCGTTGCGTCCATTCGTAGGGCTTGTCGCACGACACCACTTGCGCCAGATCCATCCCCGCCATGCTGGGGAATCCGCGCGCAGCCGCCAGCGCCGCATCGACATCGGTACCGGTGGCGATACAGCCGTTCTGCGCCCCCTTCTCGCGCAGGATGCGCGTCAGCTTGCGCGTATCGATCCCCGCGATGGCGACCACATTATTGGCCTTCAGGTAATCGGGCAGCGATTGGGTCGCACGGAAGTTACTTACTGTCAGGGACAGATCGCGAATGATCAGACCGCTGGCGAACACCTGGCGCGACTCCACGTCCTCGGTGTTCACACCCACGTTGCCGATATGCGGGTAGGTCAGCGTGACGATCTGTTTGTTATAGGAAGGGTCGGTGAGGATCTCCTGATAGCCGGTCATCGAGGTGTTGAACACAACCTCACCGACACTGCTACCGGGAGCCCCGATGGCGACACCTCGAAACACCGTCCCATCGGCTAACACTAGAATGGCAGGGCTCGTTTGCGACACCGGAATACTCCCAAAATCGTGGATGAATGACCTGGATGCTCCTGAAATTCAGAGGTCGGAGTGCCGCGCGCGGCACGCAGAACCCGAAACAGTACGCGCGGCACCGTGAGGGTTCGTAGCACCGCACAACGCGATGCGCCCGAAGAATGAGTTTGCAGGGGTATCCGTAAAGAAGCGGGACGAACCGTTGGCCCATCCCGCTCTGAATTGGTGCGCATTATAGCCGATTAGAGGGGCGGCATCAAACGGATGCGCAGCCCTCGTGACAGCTGCGGCGGAAGGCCGTTGCCGTATAATGCCGCCCCTCGCGCCCCTGCTGAACAGCGGGCCGTTTTACCTAACCAGATTGGAAAGTACCCCGACATGTTCGAAGTAATCGTTTTGGCTGTAGCACTTAGCATGGATGCCTTTGCCGTTTCCATCGGACTGGGCTCCAAAGGGGATACCCGCGGACTGGGACTGAAGGCAGGCCTGTACTTTGGCACTTTCCAGGCGCTGATGCCTTTCATCGGATACCTGGGCGGCGAGAGCGTGTTAGGCTGGGTCCAGGCCTACTCACACTGGATCGCCTTCGGCCTGCTGGCGCTGATCGGGGGCAAGATGCTCTACGAAGGCCTGCAGGAAGGCATAGAAGAAGACATCGCGGCCGTCACCAACAAGATGATGCTGACGCTGGCCATCGCAACGAGCATCGACGCCATGGCCGCAGGTTTCAGCCTGACCCTGCTGGACATCAACGCCTACCTGGCCTGCCTCATCATCGGCGTAACGACATTCGCATTCAGCTGGGCCGGCGTCCAGATCGGAAAACGCAGCGGTACCTGGCTGGAGAACAAGGCCGAGATCTTCGGCGGCGTGGTGCTGATCCTGATCGGGGTCAAGATTCTCGTCTTTTAGGCAGGGGATGATACTCGCGCCGGCAAGCGACCATCAATCCTGTCGGCCCGAAAATAGTCCCTTGCCGCGGGAACCAACCCCCCGGTTTCCTCTCCATATCGCCTTATCCGGGATAACTGCTGTTTTTTTGCAGAGTGTGTCTTTTTCCTGATCGGTGGTTACCGCCAGATCATTCTCGACCAAAATAGACACAGGCATTATTCTGCGGCTGATACTTAACCAAATGACAGATTCGATAGTGGAAGATAAACATGAATAACCTCCAAGACATGGCCGAGCTCGACAGCGAAGAAAACACCCCCGAGCGCGAGGCCGCCACCAAGCGCAGCACCTGGGTCAGCGTAGTCGTCAATCTGGGCCTGACCATTACACAGGTCATCACCGGGGTAATCGCAGGCTCTCAGGCACTGATCGCCGATGGCATACACTCGCTGTCCGATCTGGTAGCCGACTTTGTAGTGTTGCTGGCCGTACATCACAGCAAGAAACAGGCGGATGAAGATCACCACTACGGCCATCAACGTTATGAGAACGCCGCCTCCATGGTCCTTGGCGGACTGCTGCTGGCGGTGGGGGTAGGCATGCTCTGGTCTGCCGCGCACAAGCTGCAGGCGCCGGCGTCCATCCCGACCGTTCATCTGGTGGCGCTTTGGGTGGCGTTGGGCGCCTTGGCCGTCAAGGAGATACTCTTCCGTTACATGCTCGCCGTTGCCGAGCGGGTTCGCTCCAGCATGCTGGTCGCGAATGCCTGGCATGCCCGTTCCGACGCGGCCTCCTCGCTCGTGGTCGCGATCGGCATCGGTGGCAATCTTCTCGGATTCACCCTTCTCGACCCCATCGCCGCACTGATCGTTGGTTTCATGGTCATCAAAATGGGCTGGGAGTTCTTCTGGAATGCGCTCCATGACCTGATGGACCGGGCTGCCACCGAGGAGCAGGTCGAGGGAATCGCCGCCGAAATCCTGGCGACCCCCGGCGTTCTCGGCATGCACGAGCTGAAGACCCGCAAGGCCGGCGACATGATCCTGGCCGATGTCCACCTGGAGATCGATGGCAGCCTCACGGTTGCGCAAGGTCACGACATTGCCCGGCAAGCGAAACTCAATGTGATGGCTCGCCACCCCGTCCTTTATCTGATGACTCACGTCGACCCGGTAACCCCCGAAGCGAAATAGGAGTCCCCGATGTCCCTCGAGAAGATTACCGATTTGCTCAATAAGCAGAAACTGGTGGAGAGCATGGTCCACAGCCAGAGCATGCCACGGCAGGATCTGGTAGCAACCATTGTGCACAGACAGCATCTTGCAGAGTTGCAGAGCTTGATCGCCAAACTGCCGACGCAGGAAATCGGCAATATCCTCGAAGCCTTGCCGACAGAGGAAGCCGTGCTTCTCTGGAAGCAGATTCCCGAAGAGCGGGAAAACGATATTCTGTGGGAAGTTTCGGACTCACTCCGGGAACAGTTGGCCGGCAGCCGGGAACCCGGCTTTGCCGAAAGCCAGCTGAACGCCTTCGAGCTGTTCGAAGGGCGCTTGCGGCAGATCGCGATCACCGGCCGCAAAGACCTGGAAGGCATCCGCCCGATATGGGTCGACCTGCTCAATGCCACCCAGGCGGAACGCGCTTATGTGGGCAAGCATTTCGGATTGGAACTTCCGGATCCCGGCGACACCACCGACCTGGAGGTCAGCTCACGCTTCCATGTCGAGGAAAACAACGAAATCCACCTCCACTCGAACTTCCTGCTTGATCGCGAAGGCAATTCACGCAGTGTTCCGGTGGCGTTCATTCTGCATAACGGCATCCTGTTTTCAGTGCGCCACGAAGAATTGCCGGTATTCCGTCTGCAGCGACGCCGCGCACGCACGCAGCCGGGCTATGTCTCGGACTGCAACGATCTGTTGCTCGACTTGTATGGGGCGGATGTCGAATACTCGGCGGACTCCCTGGAGGACATCTACAACACGCTTCGCAAGGTGGGACGCCATGTATTGAGCGAAACGATGAGCGACAAGGAAGCTGCGGCTATTCTGGCGGACATCGCGGAAGAGGAAGACCTCAACGGGCGCATCCGCAGCAACATTCTCGATACCGACCGCGCACTGACCTTCCTGATGCGATGCAAGATACTGTCTTCGAACCAGTTCGACGATGCAAGACAGACCCTGCGGAACATCGAGTCCCTCAACAGCCATACCGCGTTCCTGTTCGACAAGATCAACTTCCTGATGGACGCCACCATCGGCTTCATCAACATCAACCAGAACAAGCGCGTTTCCCAACTGACTGTATTCGGTGTGGTGTTCATGCCCCTCAACATCCTGGCGGGTGTCGGCGGCATGTCCGAATATTCGATGATGACCCAGGGGATCCCCTGGCCGATCGCCTACGGTGCATTCATCGTCGGCATGGGGCTGGTCGGCTGGGCGACTTATGTTGCGCTGAAATATTCCGAGAGCCGGAAGCTGAAAAACCGGGCTAGGGCAGCTCAGGTCAGAGCTGTGCGAGACCTGCTCGACCTTAAGTAGATCGCTTCCCGCATTTCGGGAAGCCGAGAAGGCTTCCCGTTCATGTCCCCGAACAGCCGTTACTTCAGCCCCAGCACATCCTGCATGTCGTACATGCCGGCAGGATTCGCCTTCAGGAAACGAGCGGCACGCAACGCGCCGAGCGCGAAGGTGGCGCGGCTGCTGGCCTTGTGGGTGATCTCGATGCGCTCGCCAATGCCCGCGTACAGCACGGTATGGTCGCCGACGATGTCGCCGCCGCGCACCGTGGCGAAGCCGATGGTGGAGGGATCACGTTCGCCGGTGACGCCTTCGCGGCCGTACACAGCGCATTGCGAGAGGTCGCGGCCCAGCGTGCGCGCCACCACTTCTCCCATACCCAGCGCGGTACCGGACGGCGCATCGACCTTGTGGCGGTGATGCGCTTCGATGATCTCGATGTCATAGCCGTGGCTCAGCACGCGCGAAGCGGTCTCCAGCAGCTTGAACACCAGGTTCACGCCCACGCTCATGTTGGGCGCGAACACAACGCCGATATCCTGAGCCGCCGCGCCGAGCTTGGCCTTCTCCTGAGCGTTGAAGCCGGTGGTGCCGATCACCATGTTCACGCCGAGCTTGCGGCAGATTTCCAGATGATGCATCGTACCCTCGGGACGAGTGAAGTCGATCAGCGCATCCGCCCCCTTCAACGCCGCTTCCACATCCGCCGTGATGGCAACACCGCGCGTGCCGCCGAATTCGCCGGCATCGCGCCCCAGCAGTGCGCTGCCACTGTGTTCCAGCGCGGCATGCAACATCAGGTCGTCCGATTGCGCCACGCCTTCCAGCAAAGCGCGCCCCATACGTCCGCCGCAACCGGCGATGGCGATCTTGATTTTGTTCATGTTCGTTATCCTGATTTCGCTGATCTATATGACTCTTGGTGGGTTACGCTGCGCTAACCAGCGACTTGCCGCTTTAGCGGCTTAGTCGAATGGCTATGCAAAGCTAACCCACCCTACATCCTGTCTTTTACTTTGCAGCCTGCTCGGCGACGATCAGCCATGCGCCACCGACCTTTTCCAGTTTCAGCGTCTTGCGCATGCTGTCCTGATGGGTATCGGAACGGTAGTCCTGCTTGAAGGTCGCGCTGGCATGGCTGTCGTCGCTCAGTTTGACCTTCAGGTCGCTCACTTCCACCGCGATGGAGTTCGCCTTGCCGATACGCTCCTTGCGCTGCGCCTCCCACTTCGCGCGACTCATCCCCGCGGGCTTGAAACCGGGAGCATATGCGGACAGATATTTCGCCACGTCGCGAGCAGACCAGACCTCGGCCCAGGACTTGACGGCGCGCTGCACGCTTTCCTCTCCAGTTCCCATTACTGCGGACTGTGCTTTTGCTGCAGGCTTACCCACGCGCTCGTCGGCGATCAGCCAATTACCCCCCTGCTTGACCATGATCAGCGTCTTCTGCACCACGTCGCGATAGGCGTCGGAACGATAGCTCTGGGTGAACGTGACCGTCGCATGGCGGTCATCCTGCATGCTCGCACTGACGTCGCTCAGCGCGACCTCGATCACCTTGGGCTTGCCGATGCGCGCCTCGCGCTGTTTCTCCCAAGCCTTGCGGCTCATGCCTTGCGGCGCATAGTCAGGCGTGTAGGCCTCCAGATAGCCTGCCACATCCTTCGCCGACCATGCCGCTGCCCAAGCTGCCGCACGCTTCAGCACATCCGCTGCGGGATCGGCCTTGGCGACTGGCTGGGCCGCCTCAACCGGCTGTTTCGCCACCACCGGCATATCCTGCACGGTCTTTCCGTTGTCATCCACGCGCACCAGGTTGTCGCCGTCGAAATATAGCGTCAGGTTCTGCTTCTCGACGATCTCGCCCTCATGTTCCAGGCGGTACGCGTAATCCCATCGGTTGCCGTGGAAAGCGTCGCTGACCATAGGCGTACCCAGCACGTAGCGCACCTGCGACCTGGTCATGCCGAGCTTGAGCTTTTCGCGCATCTCCGGCGTGATGTAGTTGCCCTGGCGGATATCCATCTTGTATGGCGTCAACGCGGGCGTATGCAGATAGCCGCACGAAGACAGCAAGAGGGAAGCCAGAATCAGTTTGGTGCGCATAGTGATCTCGTCGTTTCAATATTCAAAGCTGCGGCATGATACCTCAACCCACCGCACCCAACATCTCCGCCGCATGCTTGCGCGTGGTCTCGGTGATCGTCACACCACCCAGCATGCGCGCGATCTCCTCGATGCGCTGTTCGTCGTCCAGCACCGCGATGTGGCTCAGCGTAACGCCGTCCTCCACCGCCTTGCTCACCTGCCACTGGTGATCGGCGGCGGCGGCGACCTGCGGAAGATGGGTGACGCACAGCACCTGATAGTCGCGCCCCAGCTGCTTGAGCAAGTGCCCGACGATCTCGGCCACGCGCCCGCCGATGCCGCTATCCACCTCATCGAAGATCAGCGTCGGCACGCTGGCAACCTGGCTGGTCGCGACCTGGATCGCCAGACTGATGCGCGACAGTTCGCCGCCGGAGGCAACCTTGGCCAGGCTGCGCGGTGGCACGCCGGGGTTGGCCGCGACCTGAAAATCGATGCACTCCAACCCGTAGGCGTTGCCCTCCGCCAGAGGCAACAACACCACGGAAAAAGTCCCGCCCTGCATCGCCAGTGTCTGCATCGCAGCGGTGATCTCATGCGACAGTTTTCCGGCAGCCTGCTTGCGCCCGGCGCTCAGTTTCTGTGCCGCGGCAAGGTAATCCTGCTGCGCCGCTTGTTCCTGTTTCTCCAATTCGGCGAGGTCGGCATCGCCGCCCAGTTGCTCCAAACGGGACTCGATGCGCTGCAACACCTCGTGCAACTGCTCCGGTGCAACGCGGTACTTGCGCGCGGCATCCATCACATCCCGGATGCGCTGCTCCAATTCGCTCAGGCGCTGCGGATCGTTATCGAGGCGCTGCTGGTAATGGCGTAGCGCATATACCGCCTCCTGAAGCTCGGCCTGCGCGCTCTCCATTATCTTCAAAGTGTCGCCCAGGCTCTCGTCGTGCGCCATGCCCTCGCGCAGGCGCGTAGTCAGCGCATTGAGCTGCCCCAGGCAGGCTGAATCGGATTCACTCAGGGTTTCGATGCCGAACGCCGCGGTCTCCAGCAGACTCGCGGCATGGGCGAGGCGCGCATGATCGACCTGCGTCTCGGCCCATCCCGCCGCATCGAAGTTCAGGCTGCGCAATTCGTCGCGCTGGAACTGCAACAGTTCGCGCTCCGACGCCAGAGCACCGGCGTTCTCGCTCAGGCTGATGCGACTGCGGCGCAACGCCTGCCAGTCGCGGAACAGCGTCGCGACCTGTTCCGCCTCGCTCTCCATGCCGGCATAACCGTCCAGTAACACGCGTTGCGCATCGGGGCGCAGCAGAGACTGGTGGGCATGCTGGCCGTGAATATCGAGCAACTGGTCCCCCGCCTCGCGCATCTGCTGCAAAGTGGCGCTGCGCCCGTTGATAAAGCCGCGCGAGCGCCCTCCCGCATCCAGTACGCGCCGCAGCAGGCAGACATCTTCGTCGCCTTCTAGATCCTGCTCGCGCAGCCATGCGCGCAGTTGCGGCAGCGCGGAGATATCGAACTCGGCGGAGATCTCGGCGCGCTCGCTGCCGTTGCGCACCATGGCGGCATCCCCTCGCTCACCAAGGGCCAGGGACAACGCATCTATGAGTATGGACTTGCCCGCCCCGGTCTCGCCGGTGAGCGCAGTGAAGCCGGAAGAAAAATCCAGCTCAAGCGAGGAGACAATGACGAAATCGCGGATGCTCAGGAATTTCAGCATGGTTATGCTTTGGCAACCGTCACGAGCAGGTCAAGATGCAAGGCGCCGCGCAACGCGCGACGAGACATACCAATGTTGGTAGGCGAGGAGCAAGTGACAACAAAGTTGCGTTGGAGACTTACCTTCAGGTTAGTCGGAAACAACACGCAACGCCGCAGATTGACCGCACAGTAGGTTGCCATCAGAATGTCTGGTTCCAGAGCAGCTTTTCGCGTAGCGTGTGGTAATAGCTGTGTCCCACCGGATGCAGCAGACATGCCGGCTCGGGATAACGCGTGACCACCAGCTTGTCGTGCAGCTCCAGATCGTAGTGAGTATGGCTGTCGTAGCGCACGCGGATGTCACCGGTGCGGTGCATCAACAGTTCCAGCACCGATGTGCTCTTCACCACCAGCGGACGGTTACTCAGCGTGTGAGGGCATACCGGCACCAGTTCCAGCACGTCGAGGCCGGGATGGATGATCGGCCCGCCCGCTGACAGGGCGTAGGCGGTAGAGCCGGTGGGCGTCGAGATGATCAGCCCATCTGCGCGCTGGTTATAGAGGTATTCACCGTCGATGCGCACCTCGAACTCGACCATACTGCTGATGGTGCTACGGTGCACCACCACTTCGTTGAAGGCCAGTCCACTGAAGATTTCCTTGTCGTCGCGCAACACACTGGCGGTCAGCAACAGGCGCTGCTCAGTGACGAACTTGCCATCCAGCATCGACGCAATGGTGTCCTGCATGTTTTCCAGCGTCAGGTCGGTGAGGAAACCCAGCCGCCCCTGGTTCACCCCGACCATGGGCACATGGTGGGGAGCAAAGGTGCGTGCGATGTTGAGCATGGTGCCGTCGCCGCCGATCACGACGACCAGGTCCATCGTGCCCGCCATCTCGTCCAGGCTCATCACCGGATAGGGATAGTCCGCGAGATGCTCGGCGGTCAGGCTATCCACCACCACGTTCAGCCCCTTGGAGGACAGGAACGCGGCCAGACGCAGCAACGGCCCGGCGATCTCCGGTGCCTTGTGCTTGCCGATCAGCGCGACGTTCTGGAAGGGGAATTTCATGGGCGCGATTAAACCACATCGGCCAGGACAAGACAAAACTCAACGCCCCTTCCGCCCAATCCGGGATGCGTTCGCGCACCAGACAATATCGATCTTCAAACAAACGAAAGCGGGGGAAGATTTTCATCCTCCCCCGAAAGGGTGGGTGTTGACTTCAGTCAGATACAAGAATCATGAGATCACGAGCATCAGACTGGAACCGACAAAACTCCAACTCAGCAGTATGATATACATCATGATGGCCCACGCCACCGCCCCGGCCGCCAGGATGGAACCAGAAAGCAGTATGGCATGGCCCTTTTCCTCGACCTTGAGGATAGCCGGCACGTTGTAGAAGATCAGCATGCCGGAGAATATCAATGCCAGGGAAATGACTGTGAGGTTGAGCATGAAGCTGGGGATGAACAAGAACAGCGGCGCGAGCCACAACGGCGTCGGCACCACCACCGCCAACTTGTAGCAATCCTCAAAGGCAGGCTTGATGTCGATTACGTCACCCAGTCGCTGAATGACATATGCGACCACAAAGGTCATCACCAACTCAGCGATGAAGAACACGATGCCGATGGCTTCAAGCTGTACAAGACTCAACGCAGGCAATAAATGCCCGCCATACGTGACACCGGCGTAATAGAACATTGCCGGCGGGACCACGGACAGCGGCACCGCATAGAGCAGAAGCAGCTTTAACACCGACGTGTGAGTATGGGTAAACGTGTCCCACATCCCACTATGAGGTAAATTAAGTTGTGCCATGGTACACCTCCTGATTGAGGGGTTTAGGTAACGATTAGGTCACCACCGCTGGCAGAAGTTGCTGCCCGATTTGTTGCAGAAATGATTTGCATATCGCCGTTCGCCTCGGGCGAACGGGCGATCAGGCGTGTAAAACTTGCGATTCGTGCTCGCGCACCCTGTACCACGCCGCATACAGCGACGGCAGGAACAAACAGGTCAGCAACGTGGCGACCACCAAGCCGCCCATGATGGACACGGCCATCGGCCCCCAGAACACCTGGCGCGTCAGCGGGATCATCGCAAGGATGGCCGCACTTGCGGTGAGCACGATGGGGCGGAAGCGGCGCACGGTCGAGCCCACGATGGCATCCCATTGCGTCTTGCCCGCCGCTTCGTCCTGGCGTATCTGGTCCACGAGGATCACCGAGTTGCGCATGATCATCCCGGCCAGCGCAATGAAACCGAGGTTGGCGACGAAACCGAACGGCACCCGAAATACCAGCAGCGCGAGGGCCACGCCGATCAGCCCGAGCGGCGCGGTGAGCAGCACCATCACGGTTCGGCTGATGCTCTGCAATTGCACCATCAGCAGGGTGATGACACCCACCAGCATCAGCGGCATCACGGCGGCGATAGCCGTCTCTCCCTTGGCGGACTCTTCGACGCTGCCGCCCATCTCGATGCGGTAACCGTAGGGCAGCTTCGCGCGCAGTTCGTCGAACTGCTTGTTGAGCGAGAACGACACCGTCGCAGGTTGGACACTATCCGTCATGTCGGCGCGCACGATCATCGTCGGCAGGCGGTTGCGCCGCCAGATAAATCCCTCCTCCAGAACCGGCACGAGCTTCGCCACCTGCGCCAGCGGCACATGGCGCCCGCCCGCAAGCGGAATGTCGATATCGGGCAGGCGCTCCAGCGAACGGCTGTCGCCGTCCATGCCGCCGCGCCACACCACGTCGATCAACTGGTCGCCCTCGCGGTATTGCGTGAGCGCGACACCGTTCAGCCAGCCCTGCAAGGCCTGCGCGACCTCCTGGCTGGAAGTGCCCAGCCGCCGCGCCTTGTCCTGATCGACCTCGACACGCACGCTCTTGACCTTCTCGTTCCAATTGAAGTTGACGTTCTGCAGGTGACCGTTGGCGCGCATCGCAGACGCGACCTGCTCCGAGATCCCGCGCACCTTCCCGAGATCGTCGCCCATCACCCGGAACTGCACCGGATAGCCGACCGGCGGGCCGTTTTCGAGCCGCACCACGCGCACGCGCAGGTGCGAGTAATCGTCGGCGGCGAAACGCTGCTCCAGCCGTTTCTTGAGGTCGTCGCGCTCCTTGAGTCCCTTGGTGACAATGAGGAACTGGCCGAAGTTGTCGGCAAACAGCTGCTGGTCTAGCGCCAGCATGAAGCGGGGGGCACCGTTGCCCACATAGGACGAGAAGGAATCGACCGCGGGATCATCCTTGAGCAACTGCTCGATGCGCTGCACTTCGCGCCCGGTAGCCTTGAGCGATGCGCCCTGCGGCAACCAGACATCGACCAGCAGCTCGGTACGGCTGGAAGCCGGAAAAAACTGCTTCTGCACGAACTTGCCGAATGCCCCCATCGCCAGCACGAAGACCAGCACCGTCCCGCCCATCACCTTCCAGCGGTTGCGCAGACACCATTCGACCAGCGCGCGGAAGCGGCGGTAAAACGGCGTGTCGTAGATGTCCTCGCCGTGCTTCTGCGCCTTGGCCATCAGCGCCTTGGGGTCGAGCAACTTGTAGCCGATGTAGGGCGTGAACACTACCGCGACGACCCACGAAGTCAGCAGCGCAATGGTCACTACCTGGAAGATGGAGATGGTGTACTCGCTCGCCGCCGACTTGGAGAAGCCCACCGGGGTGAATGCGGCGGCGGTGATCAGCGTGCCCGTCAGCATCGGGAAGGCGGTCGAAGTGTACGCGAAGGTGGCCGACTTGAAGCGGTCCCAGCCCTGCTCCATTTTCACTACCATCATCTCCACCGCAATGATCGCGTCGTCCACCAGCAGGCCGAGCGCGATCACCAGCGCGCCCAGCGAGATGCGCTGGAGGTCGATGCCGAATATCTTCATCAGGAAGAAGGTGATCGCCAGCACCAGCGGGATGGACAACGCCACCACCATGCCCGTGCGCCAGCCCAGGCTCAGGAAGGACACCGCCAGCACGATCAGTATCGCCTCACCGAGCGAGCTCACGAACAATTGGATGGAGCCTTTCACCACCTCGGGCTGGTCCGCCACCACATGCACATCGATGCCCGCCGGCATTTCATCGGAGGCCTTCTTCATCGCCAGCCGCAAGTTCTCGCCGAGCCGGATCACGTCGCCGCCCTTGGCCATCACCACGCCCAGTCCGATGGCGGGCTTCCCCGCGACGCGCATCTGCGGCGCGGGCGGATCGGCCAGGCCACGGCTCACCTTCGCGATATCGCCGAGACGAAGATGCTGTCCGTTCACCAGGAGGTCGGCATCGCGCACCCGCTCCACGCTGTCGAACGCCCCGCTCACGCGCAACCGGATGCGGTCGCTTGCGGTCTCGACGAAACCGGCGGCACTCACCGCATTCTGCCGCTGCAAGGCATCGGCTATCTGCGCCACCGTGACGCCCAAGCTCGCCATCCGATTCGGCGACACATCGATGTAGATCTTCTCTTCCTGCACGCCGATCAACTCGACGCGCTTCACGTCGGGAACGTCCCTCAGTTCGAGTGCGATGCGGTCCGCATGGCGGCGCAGTGCGCCAAGGTCGAAGCCATCCCCGGTCAGCGCGAACACGTTGATCTGGACGTCGCCGAATTCATCGTTAGGGAACGGCCCCTGCACGCCCTGCGGCAACGTGTGGTGGATATCGTCGAGTTTCTTGCGCACCTGCCGCCAGGCTTCCGGCACTTCGGCCTTGGGCGCGTAGTCCTTGAGGATCACAAACACCAGCGATTCGCCGGGCCTGGATGAGGACTGCACCACGTCCACCCACGGCGTCTCCTGCAACTTCTTTTCGATGCGCTCGGTCAGTTCGTTCGCGACCTCCTGCGCCGACGCGCCCGGCCACAGCGTGCGCACCACCATCACCTTGAAGGTGAAGTCGGGGTCTTCCGCACGCCCGAGCTTGAAGTAGGAGATCGCGCCCGCCGTCATCAGCACGATGATGAGATACACCACCATCTGCTGGTGCGTCAGCGCCCATGCGGAAAGGTTGGGCAGGCGCCTCATTTCGCGCCGCTTTCGACGATGCGGATCTTTTCCCCTGCGGAAAGCTTGTGTACCCCGGCGCCGACGATGCGCTCGCCCGCCGCCAGACCGCCGGCGATTACCGCGCTGTCATCGCGATAAGCCGCGACCTGCACCGGCCGCAGGCTGAGGCTGCGGTCCGCCCCGACGACCCACACCGCCGACTTGTCGCCCTGCTGGAAGATCGCCGTGAGCGGCACGATGAAACTATTGCCTCCAGCCTGTCCTGAGCTTGTCGAAGGGCCGAAGCGCACCCGCGCCGTCATGCCAAGCGCGAGCCCCGCCGCCGCATTGTCCAGCGCAACGCGCGCCGGATACGTGCGGCTGACCGGGTCGGCCGCAGGCGCGAGTTCGCGCAACCGCCCCGTGAAATGCGTCTCGCCATCACTCGCCCACAGCGTGATCTCGGCGGGCGCGCCCAGCGTCAATCCGGCCAACTGCGACTCCGGTACGGAGATCGCCACTTCGCGCTCGCCCTCCTGCGCCACACGCAGCACCGGCTGCCCCGCGCTCACCACCTGCCCCGCTTCCGCCAGGGTGGCCGCGACCACGCCGTCGCGGTCGGCGCGCAGCGTGGTGTAGGCGGTCTGGTTGCGCGCCAGCCCGGCCTGCGCGGCCGCGGCCTTCAGCGCCGTCTCCTTCGCGTCCAGCGCGGCCTGGCTGACGAAACCTCGTGCGCGCAGTTCACGATAACGTTTCGCATCGGCCTCGGCCAACTGGTATTGCGATTCCGCCGCGCTCGCCTGCAAGGCGGTGTCGGCGGCATCCAGCCGAGCCAGCGCCTGACCGGCCTTGACGGTCACGCCCGCATCCACCAGCCGCTCGACGAGCTTGCCGCCGATGCGAAACCCGAGCTGCGCCTCGTGCCGCGCGCGGATCTCGCCGCTGTATACATTGCCGGTATCTCCCGCCTGCGTACCCACCACATAAGTCAATGCGGGGCGCTCGATCTTGGCGGGCGCAGCCTCTTCCTTGGTGCAGGCCGCGAGTGCGGCGGCAATTATCAGGAGCGAGAGTGTCTTCTTCATTTTTTGTTCTCCAATCCATTCAACAGCAGATCCAGGTGGGTGCGCAGATAGGTTTCCGGGTCCTGCCTGCCGCAGCCGCAGGGGGCGAGCGAATAACGCCAGACGGTCAACATGATCACCGGCGCGAACATCACGTCGATGGCCGATTCGATGTCCACGGCACGGAACTCTCCCGCCGCGATGCCGCGCTCCAGCGCCTGGCGAAGCAGGTTGCGGCCGCGCACGATGACGTGCTCGTGGTAATACTGGGCGACATCGGGAAAGTTACCCGCCTCGGAAATCATCAACTTTGAGATGCCGCCCAGCGACGTCGCGCCGACCAGTTCCCACCAGCGCAGCAGCATCCCCTGCAACAGCGTGCGCGCGTCCCCCTCATGCTGGACCAGCATCGCCTCCCCCTCGTCCAGCACCGGGAAGATGCCCTGGCGGATCACCGCCTTGAACAGTTCTTCCTTGCTGCCGAAATAGAGATATAGCGTACCCTTGGACACGCCCGCCTGCGCGGCGACGTCGTCCAGTTTGGTCGCGGCGAAACCGCGCTCGACAAAATGATCCAGCGCCGCCGCGAGCAGCTCGGCGGGACGCGCCTGCTTGCGGCGCTGGCGCGGGGAGGTTGCAACGAATTGATTCATTGAATTTAAAATTACTGACTGACCGGTCAGTAATTTACTGATAGAGGCAATCCGTGTCAATTTGGACAATTGGGGAATCGCTTGCCGGACGCCCTAAGCACAACTTGGCCGGGACAAGGCTTTGAAATGACGAGACATCGCGCTTCCGGCTTGCCTGTCAAAAGGCGGTGAAAAGCTACCGGTGCAGTCATCTGCCGACTGCACCGCACTCGCAACCTCGCCTGTCTATGGAGCCGCTGAAGTCCGTTCGCCCTGAGCCTGTTGAACAGCAGTCATTGCAACTCACCGGTGCGCGCGTCCGTCATTCACTGCCGTTCACTGCTCGACATGTTCACACGAACAGAAGACCTATCCAGCGCTTCCCTTGATACGTCCCGTCTCCGCTCCGTGCACTTGGCATCAGACCATCCTCGTGTGTTTTTCAACAACCTGTTGAACGCTTCCGCTCAAGCTTCGCGAGGGTCAGCACCATTTCGCGCACAATTTGTTTGTGCTCGGCGTTGAGCTGGTTGATGCTGGCAATCAATTCGATGTCCGGCGAAGTGTACGGCGCGAGATCAGACTGAGCCAGGTATTTGCCGGAGCCTGCCCCCTCGCCAAACCGGAGCCATTCGGCCGAAACGCCCAGCCATGAAGAAAGCAGCCGCAATTTGTCCTGCGTAGGGATGGATTCGCCCGTCAGCCATTTTCTTGCCGCATGCGTGCTGACGGGCTTGCCGGCATAGCGCCGGTTGAACTCTCGCGCGAACAGCGTTGGGCTGCCGGAGTCGACTTTAGCCTCCTTGAGCGCCTTAGCCAGCCGCTGGCTGAATGCATCCTTCTCAGAAATCGTTTTCATGCGGCAAAGCTACCAACCGGCGCAACTACTATCAGTTGTTATTGTCAGCAACCAATAGTAGCATCCACATCTCCTGTCGTCCGCGCACTTGCGCATAAGCGGATTCCGTCAAGGCACGATGTCCGAAACGCATGGAAAAAGAACATGAACCAGTTGGATAGAAAAATGGCGCTCGACATCATCGAGGACGCCCTCACATGCATGACCACGTCTCATGGGCGGGGAGTGGCCGCAGGACTATGCGGGGCGTTTTACATGTGCGGCGTGTTGACCACATCCGAATGGCGAGATTTCCTGAAACGCATTCCTCCGGAATGCGGTCCGCCAAGGAGCACCGATGACGCCAATGAGAGCGTATGTGAGCATTGATGCCGAATAAAGCCCAGCCCCTGCCTCACCAATTCCCCGCCCTCCCGCACAAAGCCACTACAATTGCAGCCTTTCAACCTGCATCGACAAAGCATGAACATGGAAACTGAAAACAATTACCTGGTCATCACCGCCTCGGGCGAGGACAAAGTCGGCCTCGTCGAACGGCTATCGGCCAGGATCGCCGACAGCGGCTGCAACATCGAAGAAAGCCGGATGTCCGTGCTGGGTAGCCAATTCGCGCTCATCATGCTGGTCTCCGGCCCCTGGCATGCGCTTTCCAAGCTGGAGACGCAGATGACTTCACTGGGAGCGCAACTGGGACTGACCATCATCCATGAGCGCACCCGCAAGCGCGAACGGACCAAGCCGGCGATCCCTTACAGCGTAGAGCTCGTGACCATGGACCACCCCGGCATCGTGCGCAGCCTTTCGGCTTTCTTCTCCCGGAGCGGCATCAACATCGAGGAGCTGCAGACCAGCACCTATCCCGCGCCGCATACCGGCACGCCGATGTTTTCCGTCGTCATGACGGTGGGCATCCCGGCCGATGTACACATCGCCACCCTGCGCGGGGACTTCCTCGATTATTGCGACAACCTGAATCTGGATGCGACCTTCGAGCCGGTACGGTAGGACTTGTATAAGCGCCGGTTAATCCCGGGCGCACACAACGACGAGAGTCCGCCGGTGATAGAATTCCTTCATGCTTAACGAACGCGCACAGATCCTGCTCAAGACCCTGGTGGAACGCTACATCAGCGAAGGCCAGCCGGTCGGATCTCGCACCTTGCTGCAATATTCCGGCCTCGAGGTCAGCTCGGCCACCATCCGCAACGTGATGTCCGACCTTGAGGACATCGGCCTGGTCAGCAGCCCGCACACCTCCGCCGGGCGCATCCCGACCGGCATGGCCTACCGGTTGTTCATCGACACCATGCTGGTGACCCAGCCATTGGACAGCGCGCGCGTGCAGCAGCTGGAGAACCAGCTGCAACCTGACAACCCGTCGCGGCTGATCGCGCAGGCATCCAACATCCTCTCCGACCTGACGCAGTTTGCGGGCGTGGTCGCCACGCCACGGCGCGATGCGCTGACCGTGCGCCAGATCGAGTTCCTGCGCCTCGGCGAGAAGCGCGTGCTGCTCATCATCGTGATGCCGGACGGCGAAGTGGAGAACCGCGTGCTGCTGATGGAGAAGGACTACACTCAGTCGCAGCTCACCGAGGCGGGCAACTTCCTCAACCAGAACTACATCGGCTGCAGCTTCTCGCAGATACGCGAAAAGTTGCGCGGCGAACTGCGGCAGCTGCACCAGGACATGAGCGCGCTGATGGCGGCGGCGCTCGCGGCGGGCGACAAGGCGGCGGCAAAGAAATCGGAGGACTACGTCATCAGCGGCGAGCACAAGCTGCTGCACGTGAACGACCTGTCGACCGACATGAACCGCCTGCGCGGCCTGTTCGGCCTGTTCGAACAGAAGACCGAGTTGCTGCAACTGTTGGAAGCAGGCCGCCAGGGACAGGGCATCCACATCTTCGTCGGCGCCGAATCGGGCCTCGCCTCGCTGGAAGAATGCAGCGTCGTCACCGCGCCCTACTCCGCGGACGGCCAGATCGTCGGCACCCTGGCCGTGGTCGGCCCCAAACGCATGGACTACCAGCGCGTCATTCCCATCGTGGACATCACCGCGAAGCTGCTGGGCAATGCGCTTTCCCAAAACTATCCATAACCTGACATGCCCTATCTGCCCGAACCCAGCTTCACCCACGGCACGCCGGAAAAGACCGGCATCCTGGTGGTCAACCTCGGCACGCCGAACGCGCCCACCACACCGGCGGTACGCGCCTACCTGAAGGAATTTCTCAGCGACCCGCGCGTGGTGGAGATGCCGCGTGCGATCTGGTGGCTGATCCTCAACGGCATCATCCTCAACACGCGCCCGAAAAAATCCGCGGCGAAGTACGCCAGCATCTGGCTCCGGGAAGGCGCGCCGCTGCGCGTCCACACGGAGAAACAGGCCGCGCTGTTGCAGGGCTATCTTGGGGAGCACACCAAGGCCCCGTTCGTGGTGGACTATGCCATGCGCTATGGCAGTCCCTCGATACCCGCCGTGCTGCGCAAGCTCAGGGAACAGAACTGCCAGCGTATCCTGGTCGTGCCGATGTATCCGCAATATGCCGCGAGCACCACGGCGACCGTCACCGACATCGTGTACGGCGAACTACAAAAGGTGCGAAACACGCCGGCGCTGCGCACCATCAAGCATTTCCACGACCACCCCGGCTACATCAAGGCGCTGGCAGGCAGCATCAACGACTACTGGATGAAGAACGGCCGCCCGGAGAAACTGGTGATGAGCTTCCACGGCCTGCCACGCAAATCACTGGATCAGGGCGACCCATACCACTGCGAATGCCAGAAGACCGGCCGCCTGCTGGCGCAGGAGCTGGGGCTGAAACCCGAGCAATATGTCGTCAGCTTCCAGTCACGCTTCGGACGCGCCGAATGGCTGCAGCCTTACACCTCCGCGACGCTGAAGGAGCTCGGCAAGCAGAAACTGAAACGCATGGACATCGTCTGCCCCGGCTTCGTCGCCGACTGTCTGGAAACACTGGAGGAGATCGCGCAGGAAGGCAAGGAGACCTTCCAGCATGCGGGCGGCGGCGAATATCACTACATTCCCTGCCTCAACGACCGCGACGACTGGATGCACGCGCTGACCAGTCTGGTGATGGACAATCTGCAGGGCTGGCTCGTCACGCCCGATGCGGCTGAGCTTGAGCAGGGCCGTTTGCGTGCACTCGAGATGGGGGCGAAGAAGTAACTGCTGCCCAGGCAGCTTTTCACGATCACAACAATCTGGCGCGACGGCTCATGTCCTCTTTCAGCAACCAGGAATAATCCCGTAGCGGTCTCATTCCATCGGGCGACAGTTTCGCGGCAATATCGCCGATGCGCAGGCCGTATCCGGCCAACACCAGATCAGGCGCAAGTTCGGCCAGCGGAATGGCGAGGAAGGGACGCTCGAAGATGTCGGGATCGGGCAGCCGGATGTCGCCCTCATCCATGGCCAACTCGCCGTACACGATGAGGTCGAGGTCTATGGTGCGGGGCGCGTATTTGTCCTGCGTCCGGATGCGCCACAGTTCGCTTTCGATGGGTCGCAGCATGGTGTGCTTCACCTGCACCGGGTTCAGGTCGGTTTCGATCTCTGCCACACAGTTGAAATAGGGAGGCTGCTCCGGCCTGTCGAGCGCATCGGTGCAATAGACTGTGGACACGCCGACGAAACGAGTCCGCCGGGCAAGGCTGTGAATCGCGGCCCGCACGTTTTTCGCGGGTTCGATATTGGAGCCTATGCCGATGAAGGCGCGCGCCATGCTCTGCTCACCGCTTGCGGGTGATCTCTACCGCCACGCTTCTCGCGAAACGCAACGCGTTGGGTTTCTCGACGCACACGTCGACCTGGCGCACCGCCTGATGCTCAAGGCATAGTTCCGCGATGGACTCGGCCAGCGCCTCCACCAGGAAGTACTGCGACCTCTCCGCCATGGCGAGCACGCGTTTCTTGAGCGCGCGGTAATCGACGGTATATTTCATGTTGTCGCTCTTGCCGGCCTGATGGACGTCGGCATGAAGGACTAGGTTGATCACCACGTCCTGCTTTTCCCGGCGCTCGTCCTCGTTGACGCCGAGGATGCAGCGCACAAGCAGGTCGCTGATTCTGATGCGGTCCATAATGTTTTCTCCCTGATGTTTTTTCTAGCGGATGAGGCCCTGCAACTGGTCGAGCGCCATCGTCCCGTCCCTGCGGATCAGCTCGCGCGCTGCCTCGACCTTGTCCCACACGTTACACATCATCACCCCCCTGACCTTGCCATCGCGCAGGTAATAGATGACCCCGATCTCGTTCTCCTTCTCCCAGTCGGCAAAGGTCTCCAGCCGCGAGTCGACCTCGCCCGTCGCCTCATATCCGAACTCGAAGAGGTCCGAGAAGAAGTACGGCATGTGGGTATAAGGCTCATGTGCGCCCGCCATGTTGCGCCCCGCCCACTGGCCCTGAATGAGGGCGTGGTCCCAGTGCTCGATGCGCATGTCCTGGCCCAGGACTCCATAAGGAAAGAAGGCGTTGTCCCCCGCGGCATAGATGTCCGGGTTGGAGGTCTCGAGGTATTCGTTCACCACGATGCCGTTGCCCACCTTCAGTCCGCCGCTCTTGGCGAGCTCAAGCTCGGGGACGACGCCCACACCGACGATGACGATGTCCGACGTGATCGTCTCGCCCTGCCAGGTGCGAGTGACGAATTGATTGCCGTTGTTGCCGAACGAGACCGGCTTGTCCGACGCAAGAATCCGGACGCCCTTTTCCTGATAGTGCCGCTGGACGGCGCGTCCGAGATAGTCCGGCAACACCCGGTCGCACAGAAGCTCGCCGGGGAAGATCATGGTGACATGGACCTTGTTAATGTTGAGCGCGGCGGCCAGCTCGGAACCGATGAAGCCGCCGCCGACCACCACCGCGGATTTCCCTTCCGCGGCTTTGCCCTTGGTATGCAGGTAGTCGTCCAGGCTGCGGAAATAGCAGATGCCATCGAGATCGCCGCCGGGGATATCCAGCCGCCGCGGCTTACACCCGGTCGCCAGCAGTAGCTTGCCGTAGCCGTAGGTTGCGCCGCCGGCTGTAGTGATCGTCTTTGCTGCGGCATCGAGCCGCGACGCCGCAGAACCCAGCGCCAGGGTCACGCCATGCGTATCGTAGTACGCGCGATCATGGAGGAAGATATCCTCCACCTGCTTCGTGCCGAACCACAGCTTCTTGGACAAAGGCGGCCGGTCGTAGGGCAAGTGGACCTCCTCGCCGATCAGCAGGATGCTCCCCGATGCATCGCGCTCGCGTATGCCCGCCACTGCCGAAGCCCCCGCCAGCCCTCCGCCTACAATCACGTAATCGTACCGAGACGTCATGTTGCCTCCCTGCTGCGATAAAAAGCTGTCGCAGCGAACGAGTCGATCGCTGCGGTACAAGCCTGCATTCTTGCCATCGCACCCGATGCGCGCACTGGGTTAAAACCCTCCCTCCCCGAATAGGCAGGGCTGTATTTGAGATGCGGTTCGGCGCGCCCGATCATCGGCTTCGTCCGGGATCTCTCACAGCAGCTCGAGATCGTCGGGCGTATCGATGTCGGCGAAAATTCCGTCGCTGCCGATCTTGACCTGAGTGACACGCGACCTGTCACGCTCAAGCAAAGCGCGCGCGCCGGCATCGCCCTTCAAGCCCAACAGATCCTCGCGGTACCGGGCGGAAAACCCAGCCGGATGGCCGCGCCTTCCGTCACGGAAGGGGGCCGCCAAGGCTGCTCCTTCCCTGAGTGCGTCGCGTACGCCGGCGATCGCCATCTCGGGCACGGCGGGCATGTCGGCCAGCCCGATCAACCACCCGGCGGCATCGCGGTTTGCGCGCACACCGCAGGCAAGACTGGCCGCCATGCCCTGCGCGGCATCTGCACATCTTACCCAGCGTATCGCCGCCGCCCTTGTCGCACCCAGCGCAGTCTCGATCTCACTGCAAAACGCTTCCGCCGTCGGCCTGACGACGACCGTGACCTGCCCGAACGTCTCCAGCCAGGGCAACAAGCTATGCGCAGCCAGAGGCAAGGTCGCGCCGTGCCGCCTCACCGGATGCAGCAACTTGTCCGAACCGAAGCGGCGCGAGGCTCCGGCCGCCAGCACGACGGCGGCGATTTCACAATGAGCCCCTCTCCCGCTTGCGGGAGAGGGGTTGGGGAGCGGGATGTCGGACGGAAATAGTGCCAAGTTTCTACCCTCTCCCCAACCCTCCCCCTGCAAGGGGGAGGGAGCGGGAAACTCGCCGGAGTCAGGCAAGTTTTTCCCGGTCGAAAGGCATGCGCCGCAGACGCTTGCCGGTCAGCGCGAACACCGCATTGGCGACCGCGGGCCCGATGGGCGGCACGCCGGGTTCGCCGATGCCGGTAGGCGGCTCGCTGCTTTCCAAGATATGCACCTCGACCCGCGGCATCTCGGAGATGCGCAGCGGCGTGTAGGTGTCGAAATTGGATTGCTGCACGCGGCCGTTCTCCAGCGTGATTGCGCCGTGCAATGCCGCGGAGAGTCCGTAGACCATGCCGCCTTCGACCTGCTGGCGCACGCCGTCGGGATTGACCACCCTGCCGCAATCCACCGCGCCCACCACGCGATGCACGCGTATCTTGCCCTTTTCCAGCGAAACCTCGGCGATCTCCGCCACGTAGCTTTCGAACGACTTGTGCACCGCCACCCCGTAGGCGTGCCCCTTGGGCAATTTTTTGCCCCAGCCGGCTTTCTTCGCGGCCAGTTTCAGCACGCCGCGATAACGCGAATCGGCGGGCAGAATGGCGAGCCGGTAGGCCACCGGGTCCTTGCCGGCGAGATGCGCTAGTTCGTCCACCATGGTCTCGACGATGAACGCCGTGTGCGAGTGCCCGACCGAGCGCCACCACTGCACAGGCACGACATGCTTCGGGCTGTGCAGATCGACCTGCAGGTTGGGGATCAGGTAAGGCACCTGCGCCGCGCCTTCCACGGAGGCGGCATCGACGCCGTCCTTGGTCATCATGCTCTCGAACGGTGTGCCGGCCATGATGGACTGGCCGACGATGGTGTGTTTCCAGACCACCGCTTTGCCGTCCTTCGCAATGCCCGCCTCGATGTGGTCCACCCACATCGGCCGGTAGTAGCCGCCGTGCATGTCGTCCTCGCGCGTCCACACGACCTTGATCGGCTTGCCCACCGCCTTGGCCACTTGCGCCGCCTCGGTGACGAAGTCGGAGTGCGGATTGGCTCGACGCCCGAAGCCGCCGCCGAGGTACATGGTGTGGACTTCCACTTGCTCCGGCTTGAGACCGACAGCCTGTGCCGCGCTGTTGCGGTCCACCGTCTGGAATTGGGTACCGGTCCAGATGTCGCAATGGTCGGGCTTGAGGTCCACCGCCACGTTGAGCGGCTCCATGGTCGCGTGCGCGAGGTAAGGCACCTCATATTCCGCGCTGACGGTCTTGTACGCGTCCCTGATGCCCTGTGCCACGTCGCCTTCCTTGCGCGCCACGGCGCCCGGCTTCATGGACAGTTCGACATATTCCGCGCGCATCCCCGGAGTGGAGAGTGTCGCCCCCGGCCCTTCGTCCCATTCGATCTTCAACAGGTCGCGCGCGACCTTGGCGGGCCAAAAACCGGTTGCAGCAACTGCCACGCCGGTGGGCACCCGATAGACGCCCTGCACGCCCGGCACCTTGAGCGCCTCGGTCGCATCGAAGCGCTTCACCTTGCCGCCGAACACCGGGCTGCGGGCGACCACGACGATGAGCATGCCGGGCAGATAGACGTCGAGGCCGAACTTGGCGCTGCCGTTGACCTTTTCCGGCGTATCGAGCCTCTTGGTCGGCTTGCCGATGATCTTGAAGTCCTTGGGCTGCTTGAGCTCGACGTTCACCGGCAGCGGGAACTTGGCCGCGGCATCGGCCAGTGCGCCATAACCCAGTCTTCTGCCGCTTGCGGCGTGGATCACCTGGCTCATCTCGGCGCGGCACTCGCTTTCCGGCACGCCCCATTGCTGGGCCGCGGCGCGGATCAGCATCATCCTCGCGCTGGCACCCACGCGCCGGAACTGGTCCCACGACGAGGCGACGCTGGTGCTGCCGCCGGTAAGCATGATGCCGCCGAAGACGGTGTGGTTATAGACCGGCGCCACCGGCGCGGCCTCGACGCGGATACGGCTCCAGTCGGCTTCCAGTTCCTCCGCCAGCATCATCGGCAACGAGGTGTAGACGCCCTGCCCCATCTCGGACTTGTTGACGATGATGGTGATGCTGTCGTCCGGCGCGATGCGGATGAAGGCGTTGGGCGGGTAGACCTTCTGGGCCTGCGTAGCCGGCACTTCGGCGGCAATCGCGCGGTTGCCTTTCATCGGCAGGTAGAAACCGATCACCAGTCCGCCCACCAGGGCGGCGGAGCCCTGGAGGAACTGGCGGCGCGAAGGATCTTGCACGGTCAGGTCGTTCATTTTGCGCCTCCCTGCATCTCGGCGGCCTTCTGGATCGCCGCACGGATACGGTTGTATGTGCCGCAACGGCACAGGTTGCCGTCCATTGCGGCGGAGATTTGCGCTTCGTTGGGATGCGGATGCTCCTTGAGCAACGCCGTGGCGGACATGATCTGGCCGGACTGGCAGTAGCCGCATTGAGGCACGTCCACTTCCTCCCAGGCAGTCTGCACCGTCTTCCCCAGTGCGAATTCGGCCAGCCCCTCGATGGTGGTGACCTGCCTGCCGCTCGCCGCGGAAACCGGTGTCTGGCAGGAGCGGACTGCCTTGCCATCCAGATGCACGGTGCAGGCGCCGCACTGCGCCATGCCGCAGCCAAACTTGGTACCGGTCAGCTGCAGGTGGTCGCGTATCACCCACAGCAAGGGCGTATCGGGGGAGACATCGACTGTGGCGTCCTTGCCGTTGATCGTGAAAGAAATCATGAGCACACCTCCTGGTTGATGGATTGAGTGACACTGGTGATTGCTGCGGTCTGGTTCCGAACGGAGATCAGATGGGCGAGGATGGACACCGCGATCTCGGGCGGCGTGCGGCTGCCGATGCCCAAGCCCACCGGCCCGTGCAGGCGGTCGATCTCTTCACGGGTAAGGTCGAACAACGCCAGCCGCTCGCGGCGCTTCGCATTGTTGGCTTTGGAGCCCAGCGCACCGACATAGAACGCTGGCGACTTCAGCGCTTCCAGCAGCGCCATGTCGTCCAGTTTGGGATCATGCGTGAGGGCGATGATGGCGGTGCAGCCGTCGGCTTGCAGCGCCACCACAGCGTCGTCCGGCATCTCGCCCGTCAGTTCAGTGTCCGGCACATCCCAGGTCTGGCGCATCTCCCTGCGCGGATCGCAGACGATGACCTGGTAGTCGAGCGCTTGTGCCATGCGCGCGAGATAGGCGGAGGTCTGACCAGCGCCGATGATGAGCAGCCGCCAGCGCGGCCCGTGCGCCGTAACCAGCGTTTGCCCGTCGAAGACAACGTTGTCGGCGCAGCTGGCGTCGTCCAGTACGACTCGCCCTGAATCAAGGTACAGCGCGCGCCTGACCATTTGACCTGTCTGGATAAGTTGCAGCACCTGTTCCACCCAATCCGCGTTGCGCACCGGCTCGACGACCAGACGCATCGCGCCGCCGCACGGCAAGCCGAAACGCCGCGCCTCTTCGCGCGTCACCCCATAACTCAGCACCTCACAACGTTCGCCCGACAACTGGCCGCGCTTCGCACGCAGCACGAGATCGTCCTCGATGCAGCCGCCCGACACCGAGCCCACTGCCACGCCATCGCCGCGCAGGACGAGCATCGCCCCCGGCGGGCGCGGGCTGGAGCCGAAGGTCTCCACCACGGTCACCAGCCACAACGGCAGTTCACCCGCTTGCCACTCGCGCAGTGTCTTGAGTACGGAAAGATCGACGCTGTCCATGTCTTTTCGCTGCCTCCGTGAAGTTCATTCGGCTTCGAGCGCGCCGGTGCGATGGCGGCCCGAAAAGAAGGAGGCAACTTAGCAAACTAAGGACATGTTACCTATGGGGTCGATGCCTACTACTGACGTGGATGCGCGCGATACCCGTTGCGCGGAATCATTTAGGCCGTTCGGCATATTGTTCGGGTGGGGTGAATCGCGTATGGTGCGGACAGTGCATTTTCCGGACGTTTTTGAGAGGTGCTTTTTCCAAAAAATTTCGGGTATACCAAAATTTCGCTTCCCTTACAAAACAATGCGTTAAAAATTTTTAACCATTTTATGCACCTCGAAGGTGTCTTTCACGGCATTTTTTAGGGTGTCTATTTAACGTTATACCGCTGAAAGGTTCACATGGTTTATTTAGAGTGGGGTTGGATATTATTTCAGATCATGCTGGGACTCTGGATCCTCTCATTCTTAGTTCGCCCTTTTGTGTCGTATGAGAAGCAGGAGGCTCTGCGTGGTGTTGATGAATTTATTGCCGAACAAATAAATTCCATTCCAATCAGACTCTCGAATCTATGGATTTTTGTCGGGACAATCCTTTACTTTGTTGGCAACTTTACCGTCTTACTTCTTCTGGCACTTGGCGTCTTAATGCTGGGGTACTCTATATACTTGCATTCCAGCCAAGTTGAGCTCAGTTTCGAGTCGATCTACAACCTGGCGAAGCTACTTGTTGAAGAAAAAGCTGCATGGTCCGGAGCAACAACGATTGTTGCCGCAACAGTAGCAATAGGCCACATGTGGAAATTGAATCTAGACAAACGTCAATACTTTGAAAAACGTGAAAAAGAACTTCGAGAGGAATACGAGGCTCGCCGTCAAAAAGAACTCGAACGACGGAAAAATCAAACAGGCTTGGTATAACAATTCATTCCAGCGGACCGCCAAAAGCTGCGCTTTTGTCGTCCGCTGAATTCAAACGTTAGACCCCACACATGACAATCTCGAAGATACTTTCTAACATATTCCGCCAGCGGCTTAATGAGTGCTGTCAAAATTTCAAATCGGGATTCTGCAAATGCCCCGATTGCGGCAAAGATCTCAAGCGTGTACTTCATGACAATAAATGGACGAAGCTTCAATGTACAGATTGTAATTTCGAGTACATCTGCGGCGATGTAGGTAAAGCTCATGAACACAATCCCCCTACTCCAGGAAAAAAGAAACGTGGCCCATAACCCTGCGCTCAAGCGGGGGCTGGCCTACATCGGGTTTGCGCCCGCTTCTAGCCAGCCCTTAGCTCCACGTTGGGCATCTCAAGAGACGCATTATGAAAATTGACCAGGAATATCTAAAACAGCTTCTCGAAGCATTTGAATCCGCTGATCGTCCTTTCATTGATCTGAACGATATCGAGAAAGCAGGCCTTACGGAAAACGAACACGCGTTCGTTTTCCATATGCAGATTCTTGATGACAAGAATCTCATTCAACAAGCAAACGGAGACCCCGGCTTTGGCCTTCAGCATGGAGTCGGGGGAGACGAATATTACTGGTCGGTTATTCCGTTACGATTGACCGCTGATGGGCATGAATTTCTTGAGGCATTGCGCAACGAAGAGGTTTGGTCTCAATTAAAGGCGAATTTTAAAGATGCCAGTATCGATACGTTATGGGGTGTCTCGCGCCAGCTGCTGGAAGGCTATGCCAAGAAGAAAGTTAGGGAACTGCTCGGTGAGTAGAGGCCCCAACCCTGCAATGCACCGAACCTGCGCGAAAAGCCGCGCAGTCCGCTCACTTCCACATTAGCTGCACAACATATGACGCCCTCGCTCCCCATTGCCACCGACAACATCTACAAGTTCACGTGCCTATTTGGTCTCGCGCTAATCGTTGTCGCAATCTTCTCTTTTGTTTCCATGTACTCGGCATCTCTTGAACGAAAAGTGAAATACATGGAAGTAGTTATCCTGCTTGAGGCGAAAGAGCAACGAAGTAAGGCCGACGATGACTTACTCGAAATGAACAAGAAGCTTCTGGAGATAGCGAAATCAAACGAAAAGGCCGGAAATACACTTGTTAGTGCAATCCTAGGTATCGGTATTGCCCTTAGCGCTTACGGTGCATTTCTTTGGCATGGAAAGATCCAACTGCGAGACGACAAGCTCGCTCAACTCCAAATCGAGAAGCTGGAGGTTGAGATATCGAAACTGCAAGGCGAATCGGCCTCAACAAGTACTACGCCGCTTGGCGCTGTCAGCAGTGAGGAAAATCGCGCAAATGACAGCAAACCCTTCCGTCAACACGGACCTGCCGCCTAAGCGCGGCAGGTGAAGTCAAACGTTAGCCGACAATCGATAGGACTCAATGCCAACCGTTGCTACGGCACATCTGATGTTCTGACTATCTCAAGCGCAACATCCAAATCCCAAAACAAAAAACCCGCCGTTCTCACGGCGGGCTTCTTCGCTACATCAGGACGGTGATCAGCCCTTTGCTGCGACCAGCTTCTCGTACTTCGCGCGCAGCTGCTCCGGGGTTTCCACGTGATCGGGATCCTTCGGGATGCAATCCACCGGGCACACTTCCACGCATTGCGGCGTGTCGTAGTGGCCGACGCATTCGGTGCACTTGTTCGGGTCGATCATGTAGATCTCTGCGCCTTGCGAGATCGCGTCGTTCGGGCACTCGGGCTCGCACACGTCGCAGTTGATACATTCGTCGGTAATCATCAATGCCATGGTTCTCTCCTCAATTAAAAATTATCTAATATTTTTGCTGCAATCTTGCCGCCACCAGGGGCGATACGAACTTGCCGACATCTCCGCCGAAGCGCGCCACTTCGCGCACCATGGTGGCCGAGATGAAGGTGTATTGCTCGGCCGGCGTCAAAAACAGTGTTTCGACCTCGGGATAGAGGTTGCGGTTCATTCCCGCCAGCTGGAATTCGTACTCGAAGTCCGACACCGCGCGCAGACCGCGCAACACCACCCGTGCGTCGTGCGTCTGCACGAAGTTCATCAGCAGGCCGTTGAAGCCTTCCACTCGCACATTGGCGAATTCCGCAAACACCTCGCGCGCCATGGCCACGCGCTCTTCCAGCGTGAACAGGGTCTGGGTGCGGCTTTCCGCCACAGCCACGATGACCTCGCCGAACAGCCCCGCCGCACGGCGCACAACATCCTCATGCCCTCGCGTGATGGGATCGAACGTACCGGGATAAACCACCTTAATCATCGTTGCGTAAACCTATCAATTGGTAATGCACTTGCCCGGCCTTGCCCGACTTGAGCACCTGCCAGGGCGGCGGAACGTCCAGCCCAGCGCCGGATTCCATATACACCACGCCGTTTTCGGTCAGGCGTTGGGGCAGGATTTCCAGCAGTTTGGGCAGATAATCGCTGTTAAACGGGGGATCGAGGAAGATCACGTCGTAGCGCTGCGTTTCGCGGCGCGCGAATTCTAGCCCATCCTGGGCTCGGACCGCTACATTGGCGCAGCCCAACTTGCGGATATTGTCCTGCAACACCCTTGCAACGGAAGGGTTTTTCTCCACCATGACCACTTGCTCGGCGCCGCGCGACGCGGCCTCGAAGCCCAGCGCTCCGCTGCCTGCGAACAGGTCGAGGCAGGTGCGGCCGTACAGGGTCTGGCCCAGCCAGTTGAACAGCGTCTCGCGCACACGGTCCGGCGTGGGGCGCAGGCCGACGGCGTCGGGAAAGGTGATGACGCGGCTGCGCAGCTCGCCGCCGATGATGCGTACCTTGTTTATTTTGCTTCTCCCTTGGGGGCGCCGACGATCACCGTCGCCATGCGTGCCGGGGCGAGATGGCGCGCAAACGCCTCGCGGATCTGCGCCACGGTGACCTGCTCGACCTTGCGCGGGAAGTCGTCCAGATAGGTCAGCGGCAGGTCGTAGAAGCCGATGACGCTGAGGTAGTCGAGGATCTTGCGATTGCTGTCGATGCGCAGCGGGAAGCCGCCGATGATGTTCTGCTTCGCGGCGACCAGTTCCTTCTCGGTCGGCCCTTTGGCGATGAATTCCGCGAGCGTGGTGCGCACCAGCCGCAGCGCTTCGTCTGCCTGATCCTTCTTGGTCTGCAGGCCGATCTGGAATGCGCCGGTCTGCTTCATCGGCATGAAGTAGCTGTACACGCTGTAGGCCAGGCCGCGCTTCTCGCGCACCTCGTTCATCAGGCGCGAGACGAAGCCCCCGCCGCCGAGGATGTAGTTGCCGACATACAGCGGGAAGTAGTCCGGATCGCTGCGCGCCATGCCCGGCGCACCGACCAGGATGTGGCTCTGGCTGGCCGGATGGGGGATGCGCTGCTCGCTCGCGGCGATCTTCGTCGCGACCGGCGGCAAGGCTGCCGGAGCGGCCCCTTTCGGCAGCTGTGCGGTCAGCTGTTCCGCAATGGCTTCAGCCTCTGCACGCGAGGCGTCGCCCATGATGGCCACCACGGCGCCCTTGGCCTGATAGTGGGTCTCATAGAAGGCGCGCAGGTCCGGCACGAAGATCTGCTCCACAGTGGGAATCTCGCCGGAGACCCGCAGCGCATACGGATGCGCACCGTACACCGCCTTCTGGAACGCCCTGTCGGCGATGCTCTCCGGTTGGGTCTCGGCCTCCTTCAGCGCCGCGATTACGCGCGCCTTCTCGCGCGCCAGTATCTCGCCGCGGAACAGCGGGTGCTGCAACACGCGCGCCATGATGTCCAGCGCCTTGTCGCGCTGTGCGGCACTGCTCAAGGTGCGCAGCGACACGCTCGCGCGATCCTGGTCGAAGCTGCCGCCGAACTGCGCGCCGACGTCCGCCATGCCGCGCGCGATCTCGTCCTCGGTCAGACCTTCCGCCCCCAGGTCGAGGAGGTGGTGGGTCAGCCCTGCGACGCCGGACTTGTCGGCCGTATCGAAGCTGCTGCCCGCGGGAAAGCTCACCGCCACATCCAGCATCGGGATGTCGTGATCCTCGACGAACAGCACCTTCGCCCCACTGGCGCTCTGCCAGTGCTGGATGACGGGGGTGGCATTCGCCACTGCCGCCGTGAAGCACAATGCAACGGCCAGCGATCTGGAAAGAGTCTTAGCGAACATGGTTGTTTCCTTGGGAGGGGCGTTTCGGTTTTCCGGAAAGTGGCTGCGGATCGAGCACCGCAACGGTGAGGTTGTCGTCCTGCAAGAACTCCTCGGCAACCTGGCGTACCTGATCGGCGGTGACCGCCTGCAGTTTTTTCAGCATCAGCGGAATGGCGCGATGGCCCAGTCCGATGCTCTCCATCTGGCCGATCTGCATCGCCTGGTAGAACACCGAGTCCAGCTTGTACACCTCGCCCGCCGTGACCTGGGCCTTGACGCGTTGCAACTCCTCTTCGCTCACGCCCTCCTTCACCAGCTGCTCGATCTCCTTGCGCAGCGCGACTTCGACGTCGATCACGGTCTTTCCCTCGCTGGGCGTCGCCTCGAGCGTGAACAGGCTGGGGCCGCGCGATGCCGAGTCGTAGCCTGCCCCTGTGTCGCTGGCGACTTGCTGTTCGCGCACCAGGTGCTTGTTGAGGCGCGCCGATTCGTTGCCATCCAGCACGCCCGCGAGGATCTCCAGCGCATAGGGCTTCCAGTCCTGCGCCGGGTCCTTGACCACCGGCGAGTGGAAACTCATCACCAGATGCGGCAGCTCGGCGGGCGCCTTCACCACCAGACGCTTGATGCCGCGCTGCTTCGGCTCATCGTAATCACGGCGAGGCGGCATGACCCGTTTCGGCATGGGGCCGTAGTACTTCTGCGCCAGCGCTAGCACTTCCTCCGGTTTCACGTCGCCCGCGACCACCAACGTGGCGTTGTTCGGCGCGTACCAGCGGTCGTACCACGCCTTGACATCACCCACGCCGAGCGACTCCAGGTCATTCATCCAGCCGATCACCGGATGGTGGTAGGGATGCTCTTCGTAGATCGCCGCCATCATCGTTTCCTGAAGCAGGGCATGAGCCTCATCGTCCGTGCGCAGGCGGCGTTCTTCCATCACCACCTTGATCTCCTTGCCGAACTCGTCGGCGGAAAGCTTCAGGTTGCGCATGCGGTCGGACTCGAGCTGCATCGCCAGAGGCAGTTTCGATTTGTGCAGCTGCTGGAAATAGGCGGTGTAGTCATAGCTGGTGAAGGCGTTCTCGCGCCCGCCTGCGGCCGCGATGCGGCGCGAGAACTCGCCTGCCGGCACGGTGGCCGTGCCCTTGAACATCATGTGCTCCATCACGTGAGCGATTCCGGTCACGCCGGTACGTTCGTCCATGCTGCCCACCTTGTACCAGATCTGCTGCACCACCACCGGCGCCCGGTGGTCTTCCTTGACGATGACCTTCAGCCCGTTCGGCAGGGTGCGCTCGAACACCTCGGCCTGTGCGGCGGCGCCCAGCAGCAGCGCGAAGCAAAACAGATAAATCCTCATAATCCCTAGCCCTTTAAGGTGTAATCGGCATAAAATGCCGCGCGCATTATGCGATATTTTCATCTTCACCTAAATGTTTAGTTTCCTGAAAAAGAATTCATCCGCAACCGCCGAAGCCAAGCCCGACGGCGGCTGGATCGCGCGCCTCAAGTCCGGCCTGGCGCGCACCGGCAGCCAGATCACCGACCTGTTCAGCCGCGGCGGCAGGATCGACGAAGACCTGTACGAGGAACTCGAGACCATCCTCATCACCGCCGACGTCGGCATGACCGCGACCAACGCGCTGCTCGCCGACCTGCGCCACCTCGTGCGCGAACGCAAGCTGACTGAGGCCGAGCAGCTCAAGGAAGCGCTCGCCGAATGCCTGCTGAAATTGCTGCAACCGCTGGCACAACCGCTGAATGCGACAACGCACAAACCGTACGTCATCATGATGTGCGGCGTGAACGGCGCGGGCAAGACCACCTCGATCGGCAAGCTGGCGAAATACCTGCAGGGACAGGGACTGTCGGTGCTGCTCGCGGCGGGTGACACCTTCCGCGCGGCGGCGCGCGAGCAACTGATGACCTGGGGCGAACGCAACAACGTCACGGTGATCGCGCAGCAGAGCGGCGATGCCGCCGCGGTAATCTACGACGCCGTGCAGGCCGCGCAGGCGCGCAAGATCGACGTGGTGCTGGCCGACACCGCCGGCCGCCTGACCACGCAGGCTCACCTGATGGAAGAGATCAAGAAGGTGAAGCGCGTGATCGCCAAGGCTTTGCCCGAGGCGCCGCACGAAGTGCTGCTGGTGCTGGACGCCAACACCGGGCAGAACGCGCTCTCCCAGGTCAAGGCATTCGACGAGGCGCTCGGCGTGACCGGCCTGATCCTGACCAAGCTCGACGGCACCGCCAAGGGCGGCGTCATCGCCGCGATCGCCAAGGCGCACCCGATCCCGGTGCGCTTCATCGGCGTGGGCGAGGGACTGGACGACCTGCGTCCGTTCGTCGCCGAAGACTTCGTCACGGCATTGTTGGGTCTGGAAGCGTGATCCGCTTCAACCAGGTATCCAAGCGCTACCCCGGCGGCTACGAGGCGCTGAAGCACGTCTCGTTCGACATCAATGAGGGCGAGATGGTGTTCCTCACCGGCCATTCCGGCGCGGGCAAGAGCACGCTGCTCAAGCTCATCGCAGCCATCGAGCGCCCCGACTCCGGCAGCGTGCTGGTGAACAACCAGAACGTCGGTGTGCTCAAGGGCGGCGCACTGCCCTATCTGCGCCGCAACCTCGGCATCATCTTCCAGGACCACAAGTTGCTGTTCGACCGCAACGTGTTCGACAACGTGCTGCTGCCGCTGCAGATCTGCGGCTTCGACCACCGGGAGAGCGCCAAACGCGTGCGCGCCGCGCTGGACAAGGTGGGGCTGCTCAAGCGCGAGAAGGCGAACCCCATCGCACTGTCCGGCGGCGAGCAGCAGCGCCTGTGCATCGCCCGCGCCATCGTCAACCGCCCGTCCATCCTGCTGGCCGACGAACCGACCGGCAACCTCGATGCTGCCTATGCGCAGGAGATCATGGAGATCTTCCGCTCGTTCCATCAGGTCGGGGTGACACTGCTAATCTCCACCCACGACGAAAGCGTGCTGCAGGACGTCGGCGTGCGCCGGCTGGCGCTCAAACAGGGAGAGCTGCAACCATGATCCATGCAATCACCCAACACGTCGCCGTGCTGCGCAGCGTCCTGCGCCGCATGTTCGCCTCAAAGCTGGGCGGACTGCTCAACATCCTGGTCATCGGCATCGCACTCAGCCTTCCCGCCGGCATGTACGTGCTACTGAAGAACGTACAGGGCCTGGTCGAGCAGCTTTCCGGCACGCCGCAGATCAGCCTTTTCCTGGCGATGGATGCGAAGGCGGACGACGTCGACTCGCTGCGCAAGCAGCTCACCGCAAACACCGCCGTCGCCACCATCGAATTCATCCCGCGCGACCGAGCGCTGGAACAACTCAAGCGCAGCACCGGCCTGACCGACGTGATCGGCGGTCTGGACAGGAACCCGTTGCCGGACGCCTTCATCGTCTCACCTAAACCGGGGGAGGCGCAGTCGCTGAATACCCTGCGCAACGAGCTGGCGAGACTTCCCAAGGTCGACCAGGCGCAGCTCGATTCCGCCTGGGCCTACAAGCTCGAGGCCCTGCTCAGGTTCGGCCGCCTCGCCGTGCTGATCCTCGCCAGCCTGCTCAGCCTCGCGCTGATCGCCGTCACCTTCAACACCATCCGCCTGCAGATCCTCACCCAGCGCGATGAGATCGAGGTATCGAGGCTGATCGGTGCGACCGACGGCTTCATTCGCCGGCCCTTTCTGTATTTCGGCGCGCTTCAGGGCTTGCTGGGCGGCCTCACTGCCTGGGCCATCGTGAGTGCCGGCCTGCTGGCGCTCAACCGGCCGCTGGTAGAGCTGTCGCAGCTCTACGCCAGCCAGTTCGCGCTGCACCCGCTCAGCCTCGGCGACAGCCTGTCGCTGCTGCTGTTCTCGCTCTATCTCGGCTGGCTGGGCGCCTGGCTGTCGGTGGGACGCCACCTGTCGCAGATCGAGCGATAAGGAACCCGCCCTCCGGTTGGCACTCTTATTTCGGGAGTGCTAGAATCCCCCGCGAAGGAGGAAACGCCATGAACACTGCTATGACATTTCCCGTACCGTCGGCCGTCGGCAGTCTGGAGAGTTACATCCAGGCGGTTAACCGTTTCCCTGTGTTGTCGCAGGAAGAGGAATTCGCCCTGGCGACGCGATTCAAGACCGAAAGCGATCTGAACGCGGCTCGGCAGCTGGTGCTGTCGCATCTGCGCGTGGTGGTCAGCGTGGCACGCGGCTATGCCGGTTACGGCCTGCCGCAGGCCGACCTGATCCAGGAAGGCAACATCGGTCTGATGAAGGCTGTGAAGCGCTACGACCCTGATCGCGGGGTGCGCTTGGTGTCGTTCGCCCTGCACTGGATCCGCGCCGAGATCCACGAGTTCGTGGTGCGCAACTGGCGCATGGTGAAGATCGCCACCACCAAGGCACAGCGCAAGCTATTCTTCAACCTTCGCAGCATGAAGCAGGGACTGGAGCCGCTCAAGCCGCAACAGGTGAGCGAGATCGCCCAGCAGCTCAACGTCAGCGAACGCGACGTGATAGAGATGGAGACACGTTTCTCCGGTCATGACGTCGCCCTGGAGCCGAATGGCAGCGACGAGGACGATACCTACGCGCCCATCCAGTATCTGGCCGACAGCGAGGATCATGAGCCGTCGCGCATCCTGGAGACGGTGGAACGCGAGCGCCTGCAAACGTCCGGATTGTCCAGTGCACTGGCCGGCCTGGACGAACGCAGCCGCCGCATCATCGAGGCGCGCTGGCTGAACGAAGGCGAAGCGGCAACCCTGCACGACCTGGCGGCCGAGTTCAACGTATCGGCCGAACGCATCCGCCAGATCGAACAGAAGGCCCTGAGCAAGATGCAGGCAACACTGGCATTGCCTGCCGCGTGATCGAGTAAGTAGCCTAGCACAAAAGAAAAAGCCGCAGACTTCTGCGGCTTTTTCTATTTCACGACCCGAAGCTGCGGCCGCTGCTTCGGCTTGGCATCCTCGCCGTCGCCCTCGGTAGCCGGTGGCGGCGGCTCGCCGCCCTGGAATACCAGCCCCTGCCCGGTCTCCTTGGCGAAGATGCCGATGACGGCCTCGATCGGGACGATCAGGTCAAACGGCGTGCCGCCGAAGCGGCCGTTGCAGGTGATGAACTCGTTGCCCATCTCCAGGTTGCGCACCGCGCCCGCACTGACGTTCAGCACGATCTCGCCGTCCTTCACATAGGCCATCGGCACATGGGTGCGGCTGTTGACCCGTACCGCAAGGTAGGGCGTCAGACCGCAATCCGCGCACCATTCGTAAATCGCCCGGATCAGGTACGGACGAGTCGACAGGTCGCCCATTACTTGCGCATCGCTCTTTCGGAAGGAGTCAGCGCGTCGATGAAGCCTTGGCGCGAGAACAGGCGCTCGGCGTATTTCATCAGCGGCGCGGCTTCCTTGCCCATCTGGATGCCGTAGTGGTCAAGACGCCACAACAGCGGCGCAATGGCCACGTCCAGCATGGAGAACTCGTCGCCCAGCAGGAATTTCTGCTTGGTCAGGATTTGCGCGATCTGGGTCAGATTGTCACGAATCGCAGCGCGCGCCTTATCGGCGCCCTTGCCGTTCTGTTCGATGATATCCACCTGGCTGTACAGCTCCTGCTCGAAACGGTGCAGGAACAGGCGAGCGCGGCCGCGCATGACCGGATCGGGCGGCATCAGTTGCGGGTGCGGGAAGCGCTCATCGATGTATTCGTTGATGATGTTGGCCTCGAACAGGATCAGGTCTCGCTCGACCAGCACCGGTACCTTGTTGTACGGGTTGATCACTGCGATGTCTTCGGCCCGGCCCATGAGGTCGACGTCGATCACTTCGAAGTCCATGCCCTTTTCGTACAAGACGATACGGCAACGGTGAGAGTATGGGCACGTCGTGCCCGAATAGAGTCGCATCATAAAAACAACCTGCCATAAAACGTGAAAAACAAAAACCAAAAGGCGGAGCCGACGGCTCCGCCATGATGGCACTCAATCAAACAAGTGCGAAACTACCACAAACGAATGGGGTAATTCAACCTTAGTGGATGTCCTTCCAGTATTCCCGCTTCAAGGCATAGACCAGCACGAAGAGGATGAACAGGAAACCCAGCACGATCAGGCCGAGGTCGTAACGCACCAGCTTGGCGGGCTCACCCATGAACACCAGATAGTTCACGATGTCCGCGACTGCCGCATCGTACTCCGCAGGCTTCATGGAACCGGGCTTAACCAGCGTCAACTTGCTGACTTCGGCTCCCTCATACTTTTCGTGATGCAGTTCCTGCTCGCCCTGCATCTCCGCCAGAACATGCGGCATCCCGACGTTCGGGAAAACCACGTTGTTCCAGCCGCTCGGGCGGGAGCTGTCCACATAGAAGCTGCGCAGGTAGGTATAGATCCAGTCCGGGCTGCGCGAACGCGAGATCACGCTCAGGTCAGGAGGCGCCACGCCATACACCTGCTTGGCGGCCTCCTTGTCCATCGCCGCGGACATAGTCGAACCGAGCTTGGTGCCTTCCGGCATCATGATCTCTTTCTTGATCTGCTCTTCGGTCATGCCGATGTCCTTCAGGCGGTTGTACCGCATGTAGGAAGCGCTGTGGCAGCTCAGACAGTAGGAAGTGAACAGTTTCGCGCCACGCTGCAGCGAGACCTTGTCCTTCAGGTCAACCGGCGCCTTGTCCAGGTGCACCCCGTTCGGGTTGGCGACCGCCATCGCCGGCAGCAACAGTGCCAGCATCCATAATTTCTTGATTGCTTTCATGTCAACGAACCTTTCTCAATTGTTCTATTTGAACGTCACACGACTTGGCTCGGGCTTCGTCTTGTCGATCTTGGTATACCAAGGCATCAGCAAGAAGAAGGCGAAATACACCACGGACAGCACCCGGGAGATGAGGGTGTAAGTCGGGGTCGCCGGCATCAATCCCAGATAGCCGAGGCCGATGAAGCTGATCACGAACAGTGTCAAGAAAGTTTTGTAGATCACACCACGGTAACGGATCGACTTGACCTTGCCGCGATCCAGCCATGGCAGGAAGAAGAAGATCACTGTCGCCACGCCCATTGCCACAACGCCGGGGAACTGCGAACCGAACATCGGGGGCACTGCGCGCAGGATCGCGTAATACGGCGTGAAGTACCACACCGGCGCGATATGCTCAGGCGTCTTCATCGGATTGGCCGGCACGAAGTTGTTGTACTCCAGGAAGTAGCCGCCCATGTCCGGCGCGAAGAAAATGATCGCGCAGAAGACGATCAGGAAGCCCACTACGCCCACGCCATCCTTAAGAGTGTAGTACGGGTGGAAGGGGATGCCGTCCAGCGGCTTGCCATTCGCATCCTTGTGCTTCTTGATCTCGATGCCGTCCGGATTGTTCGAGCCGACTTCATGCAGGGCCACCAGGTGCGCCACGACGATGAGCACCAGCACCAGCGGGATCGCGATGACGTGCAGCGCGAAGAAGCGGTTCAGGGTGATGTCGGAAACCACGTAGTCGCCACGGATCATGACCGCCAGGTCCGGACCGATGAAAGGCACGGAGGAGAACAGGTTAACGATCACCTGAGCACCCCAGAACGACATCTGGCCCCACGGCAGCAGGTAGCCCATGAAGGCTTCGCCCATCAGCGCGAGGTAGATGATCATGCCGATGATCCACAGCAGTTCGCGCGGCTTGCGGTACGAACCGTACATCAGTCCGCGGAACATGTGCAGGTAGACCACCACGAAGAACATCGAAGCGCCGGTGGAATGGATATAGCGCAGCAGCCAGCCCCATTGCACGTCACGCATGATGTATTCGACGGAAGCGAAGGCGAACAGCGCATCCGGCTTGTAGTTCATGGTCAGGAAGATGCCGCTGACGATCTGGATAACCAGCACCAGCAGCGCCAAGGAACCGAAGAAATACCAGAAGTTGAAGTTCTTCGGCGCATAGTATTCGGAAACATGCGCCTTCCAGGTCGCAGTCAGCGGAAAGCGTTCGTCGATCCAGCCAACCAGTTTATGCAACAGTTTCATTATGCGGCCTCCTTGCTGTCGTCGCCGATCAGGAGTCGGCCATCACTGAGGTATTTATGCGGGGGAACGATCAGGTTGGTCGGTGCGGGCACGCCCTTGTACACACGTCCATCCAGATCGAAGCGAGAACCGTGGCAGGGGCAGAACCAGCCGCCGACCCACTTCTCTCCCAGATCGGCGGGAGCAACTTCCGGACGGTAAGTCGGAGAACAGCCCAGGTGGGTGCAGACGCCGAGCACAACCAGGTACTCGGGCTTGATGGAACGGTACTTGTTTTGGCAGTACGAAGGCTGTTGCGGAACGGAAGACGCCGGATCAGCCAAGTCATCGTCGTGCTTGGCCAGCAGATCCAACATTTCCTGGGTACGGTGCACAACCCACACCGGCTTGCCCTGCCACTCGACGCTAATCATCATGCCGGGTGGAATAGTGCTCACGTCCACCTCAACCGGAGCGCCGGCGGCTTTGGCGCGCTCGCTGGGCATCAAACTCAATACGAATGGTGTAGCGGCTCCCGCCGCGGCAACGCCACCCGCCGCCGTGGTAGCGGCGATCAGCAACCGCCGCTTGCTGCGATCAACATGCTCAGTCATAACCTCTCATCCCTTCTTTATAACGCGTTATTTTTCAAAAATAAAAACGATCCCGGCAAACGCATTTGCCAGTATTCGTTGCTACCTAAGGGTGGAAAAGCACAGCCTGCCCCAACAAAGTGGGAGTTCCTGATATCGGGAACCTGGGCAGGTAAAGGTTCAGCTCCCCAACTAAACCTCAAGAACCTGATTTATGTTTTTTTGGTGGTCCCTTGATGCCAGCCGCGAATACTACATAGCTAAACTGGCTGCGGCAAGCATTAAGCCGGAAAGACCATTCAATGCAACGGGTTATAGTTCCAATCAGACCGGATTGGGCTGATCAAAAAATCGGTGCTCCAGACTACAGTTCGCCGCCAGATGCTCGCCCAGCGCCTGGATGCCATAACGTTCGGTGGCATGGTGTCCGGCAGCGATGAAGGCTACGCCGCTTTCCCGCGCTAGGTGGTAATTCTGCTCGGAAATCTCCCCCGTGATATAGGCATCCACGCCTTGCGCAATCGCAGCCTCGAAATAGCCTTGCGCTCCCCCGCTGCACCACGCCACCTTGGCGATGCGCCCCCCGCCCTCGCCGATCACTTGCGGGGCGCGCTGCAAGCCGTGTTCGACCTGTTGCACGAATTGCGTGAGCGTCTGAGGATGCTCGAGACTGCCGACGCAGGCGATGCCCTGCTCGCCGAACCGGCCATGTTCCACCAGTCCCAGCAACTTGCCGAGCAGCGCGTTATTGCCCAGCTCCGGATGCGCGTCGAGAGGCAGGTGGTAGGCCAACAAGCTCACGTCCTCGTTCAGCAGGCGTGCAATGCGCCGTTTCTTGATGCCGGTGATCACGGCATCCTCGCTGCGCCAGAAATAGCCGTGATGTACCAGGATCGCATCCGCACCCCACGCTATCGCCTCATCCAGTACCTGCTGCGAAGCGCTGACGGCCGTCGCGATGCGTCGCACGTCTGCACGCCCTTCCACCTGCACACCGTTCGGACAGTAATCCTTGAACGAGCCGGTTTGCAGCAGGCTTGCGTTATAATCGCGCAGTTCATTGAGCAGCATGAGTTTCCTTTAATTTCTGACACAGGCGGATTCATCTTACCATGCGCAAACACTGGCTATTGTTCTCCCAAGCCGTCACCATCGCACTGGCGCTGCTATTCATCGTCCACACCCTCAAGCCTGAGCTGCTGCCAAACGCCGCACGCAGCGGGGTGGTCACCCTGTACGAAAACATCCCACAGATCGGCGGCGAGCAGGTTCCCGCAACCGGATTGAGCGTCGCGGCACAGAAGGCCATGCCCGCCGTGGTGAACGTCTTCACCAGCACCGTCATCAAGACTCCGCTGCATCCCTTCGCTGACGATCCGCGTTTCCGCTTCTTCTTCGGCGATCCGGAAGACAGCGAGCCGCAGAACAATTCCAGCCTGGGCTCCGGCGTGATCGTCAGCCCGGACGGTTACATCCTCACCAACCACCATGTGGTCGAGGCAGCAGACCAGATCGAAGTCGCGCTGGCGGATGGCCGAAAAGCCAAGGCGCACGTCATCGGCTCCGATCCGGAAACCGACCTGGCCGTCATCAAGATCGAGTTGCCCGGGAACCTGCCGGCCATCACTTTCGGCCATCCCGAACAGGCGCATGTGGGCGACATGGTGCTCGCCATCGGAAACCCGTTCGGCGTGGGCCAGACGGTCACCATGGGCATCATCAGCGCACTGAAACGCAATCACCTGGGGCTGAACACTTTCGAGAATTTCATCCAGACCGATGCGGCCATCAATCCCGGCAATTCCGGCGGCGCGCTGGTGGACGCGAACGGTAACCTGCTCGGCATCAATAGCGCCATCTATTCGCCGAACGGCGGTTCGCTCGGCATCGGTTTTGCAATTCCTGCCAACATCGCGAAGAGGACCATGGAACAGATCATCCAGCACGGCGCGGTGACGCGCGGCTGGATAGGCACGGGGGTACAAGAACTCACGCCGGAACTGGCCGAATCCTTCAAGCTCGGCCACACCCAGGGCGTACTGGTTACGGAAGTAATCCGAAACAGCCCCGCAGATAAGGGCGGGATCAAGCCGGGCGATATCCTGGTATCGATCGACGACACGCCAATCAGCGATTGGAATAACATGCTGGAGACTGTCGCCAACCTCCCACCCGGCAAGGTTGTGGCAGTCAGGGTGATGCGTAACGGCGCAGAGACATCCATGCAGATCAAGATCGGCAAGCGCCCCACGCCGCGAGCTCAGTAAGGATTTAATCAGGGTTCGTGCGCGCCGCTTGCCGGCGGATCGCCGTGCAAATAGGCGATCATTTTCGGTCAAGTAAACTGAGATGCAGCGATGTGCCTAACGGGATGGTCAGGCGACTTTTTCCGTCGGCTTGAGCCAATCTGCCACCATGATGCCCGCCTCATAGAGCAGCCACAGCGGCACAGCCAGCATGAATTGGGACACAACATCGGGTGGGGTGAAGATCGCACCGACAATGAAGGCCCCGACGATCACGTAAGACCGTATCTCGCGCAGCTTTTCCACAGACACCATGCCCATGCGTACCAGCAGCACCACCGCCACCGGCACCTGGAAAGTGACGCCGAAAGCCATGAACATGCCAAGCACGAAGCTGAGATACTTATCTATGTCGGTCATCACCGCCACGCCCTGAGGCGCGGAGGCCGTAATGAAGCCGAACACCACCGGAAACACCACGAAATAGGCGAACGCCATGCCGCAGAAGAACAGAAGGGTGCTGGCCATGATCAGCGGCAGCACCAGGCGCTTCTCGTGCGCGTATAGTCCCGGCGCAACAAACCTCCACCCCTGATACAGGATGTAAGGGAGTGCAATGAGGAAGGCCGCCATCATCGCCACCTTGAGCGGCACGAAGAACGGCGTGGTGACATCCGTGGCGATCATCTGCCCCCCCTTGGGCAGCTTCGCCAACAGCGGCTGCGCGAGCAGCGTGTAAAGATCCGAGGCCCAGGGGAACAGGCAGATGAATACCAGCAGTAATGCCACGACGGCATTCAATATGCGGGCGCGCAACTCGATCAGGTGTGCGATCAGACTTTCACTGGTAGTCATCACTCGGACTTGTCAGGTAATGAGGGTGACGGAGAGGAAGGTGGGACCTCGGGGGCTTTCTTGTATTGCGCCTGCAGCAAGCTCTGCTCCAGGGTCAAGCCGGTTTCTTGCACGACCTTTCCTGCGGCGGCAACATCCTGCTGGAGGTTGCTGTGCAGCTTTCGCGCCTCCTCGATAGCCATGTCATTGGCGATATCGCTCTTGACGCCGTTCACATAACGCTGCACCCGCCCCCACAGATGGCCGGCGGTGCGCGCCACTTTCGGCAGGCGCTCCGGACCGATGACGATGAGCGCCACGAGAGCGATCACCACCAACTCGGAAAACGCGATGTCAAACATTGCTGTTCGACTTGTCCTTCACTTCGCCTTCGATGGTCTGGCCGCTACGCTGAACCTGTTTCGGCTCATCCTCGCGCATGCCTTCCTTGAAGCCTTTCACCGCCCCCCCAAGATCGCTGCCGATGTTGCGCAGCTTCTTGGTGCCGAAAATCATCACCACGACCAGCAACACGATCAGCCAATGCCAGATGCTCAATGAACCCATGACGTTCTCCCAGAATTAAGACTGCTAGCCGCGCCGAACCATCGGGGGCAAACTGCCGCCGCCAATGACGTGAATATGCAAATGAAACACTTCCTGCCCGCCGCCTTTGCCGGTATTGATCACAGTACGGAAGCCGTTGTCCAACCCCTGCTCTTGCGCCAGCTTGGGAGCCAGCAGCAGCATCTTTCCAAGCAGGGCGGCATGCGACTCTTCCGCCTGCATCAGCGAAGCGATGTGCAGCTTGGGCACCAGCATGAAGTGCACCGGGGCCGCCGGGTGGATGTCGTGGAAGGCCACCACTTCGTCATCCTCGTACACCTTGCGGCAGGGAATCTCGCCGCGCACGATCTTGCAAAAGATACAGTCGCTCATATCAGTCCTTGCTCCTGCTTTCCTTTTCCGCGATACCGGACAACCCTTCGCGCCGAGCCAGTTCGTTCAGCACATCGTCCGCGCTCAAACCGTGTTTGGCCAGCAGCACCATGCAGTGGAACCACAGGTCGGCGGTCTCGTACACCAGATGACTGTTGTCGCCGCCCTTGGCGGCCAGAATCACCTCGGTCGCTTCCTCGCCGACCTTTTTGAGGATGGCATCCTCGCCCTTGCTGAACAGCTTGGCGACATAGGAGCTGTCCGGAGAGGCCTGCTTGCGCGCCTCCAGCGTTTCCGTCAAGCGTTGCAGAATCTCACTGTTAATGTTGCCCATCTCAGTTCATCTTTTATAGATTTCGTCGGGGGATTTCAATACGGCATCCACCTCCACCCAGCGCCCCTGCTCCAGGCGGCTGTAGAAACAGCTCTCGCGCCCGGTGTGGCAGGCGATGCCGCCCTGTTGTTCGATCTGCAGCAGGATCACATCGCCGTCGCAGTCCATCCGGATCTCCTTCACCTTCTGGATATGCCCCGACTCCTCGCCCTTGTGCCACAGCTTCTTGCGCGAACGCGACCAATACACCGCCTCGCTCTTCTGCCAGGTCAGCTTCAATGCCTCGCGATTCATCCAAGCCACCATCAGCACGCGACCGGTCGCGGCGTCCTGGGCGATGGCCGGCACCAGACCGTCATCAGACCAGTTGACCTTATTCAGCCAGGTCTCGTTGTTCACAAACGCACCTCGATACCCTGCTCTGCCATGAACTGTTTGGCCTGCTGCACCGTGTATTCGCCGAAGTGGAAGATGCTCGCCGCGAGCACCGCATCAGCGCCGCCTTGTTTAACGCCATCGACCAGATGCTGCAGGTTGCCCACGCCGCCGCTGGCGATCACCGGGATCTCCAGCGCGTCGGTCACCGCGCGCGTCAATGCCAGATCGAAACCGTTCTTCTGCCCGTCCCGATCCATGCTGGTCAGCAGGATCTCGCCCGCGCCCAGGCTCTGCATCTTCTTCGCCCACTCCACCGCATCCAGCCCGGTGGCCTTGCGTCCGCCGTGAGTGAATACTTCCCAGCGTCCCGGCGCGACCTGCTTGGCATCGATGGCGACTACGATGCACTGCGAACCGTAACGCCCTGCCGCATCTGCCACCAGTTGCGGGTTCATCACGGCCGAGGTATTGATGCTGACCTTGTCCGCGCCCGCATTGAGCAGGTTGCGCACGTCTTGCACCTCGCGCACGCCGCCGCCCACAGTCAGGGGGATGAACACCTGCTCGGCCACCTGTTCGATGATGCGGAAGATGATGCCGCGATCGTCCGAACTAGCCGTGATGTCGAGAAAAGTCAGCTCGTCCGCGCCCTGTTCGTCATAACGGCGCGCGATCTCGACCGGGTCGCCCGCATCGCGCAATTCGACGAAGCTGACGCCCTTAACCACGCGACCGGCGGTCACATCAAGGCATGGAATGATGCGCTTGGCTAACATTAAATCTTGGGCGACAGCTCGTCCGCCAAGGCTTGTGCCGCCTTGAAGTCCAAAGTGCCCTCATAGATGGCGCGGCCGGTAATGGCTCCGGTGATGCCCTCGGAGCGCACCGCGCACAAGGCGCGCACGTCGTCCAGGTTGGTGATGCCGCCGCTGGCGATGACGGGCACATGCAATGGCCGCGCCAGTTCGACGGTCGCCTCGATGTTCACGCCGGTAATCATGCCGTCGCGGCCGATGTCGGTGTAAATGATCGCTTCCACGCCGTAGCCCTCGAAACGCTGCGCCAGATCGGCGACGTCGTGGCCGGTCAGCTTGGACCATCCGTCCACCGCCACCTTTCCGCCCTTCGCATCGAGGCCGACCATGATGTGGCCGGGGAAGGCATCGCAGGCTTCATGCAGGAAGCCCGGCACCTTGACTGCGGCGGTACCGATGATGACGTAGGTCACGCCGAGATCGAGGTAACGCTCGATGGTCTCCAGGTCGCGGATGCCGCCGCCCAGTTGCACCGGAATCTCGCTGCCCACCGCTTCGATGATGCTGCGTACGGCGGCTTCGTTCTTGGGCTTGCCGGCAAAAGCGCCGTTCAGGTCCACCAAGTGCAAACGGCGCGCACCTTGCGCCAGCCAGTGCTTGGCCATCGCAGCGGGATCGTCGGAGAACACCGTCGCGCCCTCCATCACGCCCTGCCGCAGGCGCACACATTGGCCATCTTTCAAATCGATGGCAGGAATGATCAGCGTATTAGTATCCATGATTGAACGATTAAACAGGATTCCAGTTGATAAAATTCTGCAGCAGCTTCAAGCCCGCCGCAGCACTCTTTTCAGGGTGAAATTGCACCGCGAACAAATTGTCCTTTGCCACCGCACACACGAACGGCTGCGGGTAGTCGCTGGTCGCTTGCGCAAGCGAGCCATCACGCGGCTGCACGTAGTAGCTGTGCACGAAATAGAAACGTGCATCCTGGGCGATACCCTCCCACAAGACGTGATCACCGTGATGCACCTGGTTCCAGCCCATGTGCGGCACCTTGAGCTTGTTGCCCTGCGCGTCCTTCAGGTCGGAAGCGAAACGCACCACGTCACCCGGCAAGACGCCCAGTCCCGGCACATTGCCCTCGGCACTATGCTCGAACAACATCTGCAATCCGATGCAGATGCCGAGGAACGGCTTGTTACGCGCCGCATCCATCACGGCTGCACGCAGACCGCGCGAGTCCATCTCGCGCATGCAGTCCGGCATTGCCCCCTGCCCCGGAAACACCACGCGCCCGGCGGCGGCGATCACGCGAGGGTCATCCGTAACAGCAATTTCGCTGTCGGGCGCGACCTTGCGCAAGGCCTGTTCGACCGAGCGCAAATTGCCCATTCCATAATCTACTACTGCGACATCGACCATTTGGGCTTACAGGGTTCCTTTGGTGGAAGGCATCACACCGGCCATGCGCGGATCGAGCTCCAGCGCCATGCGCAGTGCGCGGCCGAACGCCTTGAAGATGGTCTCGGCCTGATGGTGGGCATTGTTGCCCGCCAGATTGTCGATGTGCAGCGTCACCAGGGCGTGATTGACGAAGCCCTGGAAGAACTCATTGATCAGGTCCACCTCGAATTCGCCAACGCTGCCGCGCACGAATTCGCAGTTGAACACCAGACCGGGACGGCCGGAGATATCCAGCACCGCACGAGACAACGCCTCATCCAACGGCACATAGGCGTGACCGTAGCGGCGCAGCCCCTTCTTGTCGCCGATCGCCTGGTTGAACGCCTGCCCCAGCGTGATGCCGATATCTTCCACGGTGTGATGCGCATCGATGTGCAGATCGCCCTTGGCATGGATGTCGATATCGACCAACCCGTGACGGGCGATCTGATCGAGCATGTGCTCGAGGAACGGCAGCCCGGTGTCGAACCTGGCCTTGCCGGTGCCGTCCAAGTTCAGCTCGACGCTGATCTGGGTTTCCAGTGTGTTGCGAGAAACTTTCGCGCTGCGCATGATTTGCCTTATGCGGGTTGATTAAGAATGTCCTGCAGTGCCGCCACGAACTTTGCATCCTCGTCGCTCGTACCGACCGTGACGCGCAGACAATCGCGCAACATCGGATGTCCGCCGTTCAGGTTCTTGATCAGCACGCCGCGCCGCTTCAGTCCATCGAACACAGCCGTCGCATTCGGCACGCGGAACAGCAGGAAGTTCGCCTCGCTGGGATAGACCAGCACCCCGGCGATCGCCCCCAGCTGCCGGTACAAACTGGCGCGCTCCAGCTTGAGCTGTTCTGCCTGCTGTAACAACACATCGTGGTGATCGAGCAGCTTTTCGGCGACCAATTGCGGCAAAACGCCGACATTATACGGCAAGCGCAGCTTTTCCAACTGCTCCAGCCATGCCGTGCTACCCGCCAGGAACCCGAGCCGCAAACCGGCCATGCCGAGCTTGGAAAAGGTTCGCATCACCAGCAGGTTCGGGTGGCGAGCCAGATGTGGAATGAAGCTATCGCTGGCAAAGGCGTAATAAGCCTCGTCCACTACCACCAAGCCAGGAGCGGCTTCGATGATCCGCCTCACCTCGTCCGCGGAGAACAGGTTGCCGGTGGGATTGTTCGGGTAAGCCAGAAATACCAGCGCAGGTTGTTCTCGCTCGATCGCCGCAAGGGTCGCGGGCAGGTCCAGCGAGAAATCCGCCGCCAACTGCACGCCAACGTAACGCATGCCGGTGAACGCCGCGATCATCTTGTACATCACAAACGACGGCTCCACGCTCAGCAACGTCGCACCCGGCTTGTTGAGCGCCAGCGCCAGCAACTGGATCAGCTCGTCCGACCCATTGCCGAGCAATACATCCATCCCTTGAGGCAAACTGGTCACCGCACGAATCTTCTCCTTGAGCGAGACGGCACCCGGATCAGGATAACGATTGATAGGGGCTGCGGCTACCGCCTGGGCGATCTCGTCGCGCAACTCGGGAGGGATGGAGTATGGATTCTCCATCGCGTCCAGCTTGATGTAACCACCGCTATCGGGCACATGGTAGGCGTGCAACTCGAGAATCTCACGGCGCAGCAGCGCATTCACGAGAGAGGATTCCGGAATGGAAGACATGAAACGAAATAAAACGCGGTGTAATAGCAACGGCTCGGAGCTTATCACAACCTTGCGATTGCTGGCAGTTATGATGATATAGTAGGCCCGTTTGAATTAGGAAAACCACCGATTCAGTAAAGCCGATGCCCAAGATGCCTAGCACCCTACCGAGCAAGCCATCCCCGGACAAACTCCAGGGATTCATCGCCAACTTGCCCGGAATGGCCTGCCAGATGGAGCTGCAGGAAGACGGCTCACTCACTTTCCCTTACGTCAGCGAGGGCTGTTCGGCGCTGCTCAATGTCGCCCCGTCCGACCTGCAAAGCGATGCGTCGCGCCTCCTGAACATCATTCACCCGGAAGATGTTTCTTCTTTTCTGGAGACCCTGAAGCAGTCGGCAAAGACCATGCGCTTCTGGAACTGGGAAGGCCGCATCACCCTACCGCACAATGAAACCAAGTGGATCAGCCTGGGCGCGACACCGCAATTCATGCCCACCGGCTTGCCTCGCTGGGAAGGCATACTGCTCGACATCACCCAAAGCAAGCTGGGCGAACTCGCGGTCAAACGCGCCCAGCAGCAACTGCAAGAGCTTTCTTCCCACATTCAGGATGCCAAGGAACAGGAACGGCTGCGCATTGCGCGCGAAGTTCACGACGAGATCGGCAGTCTTCTCACCGCAATCAAGATCGATTTCTTGTGGCTGAGCCAGCGCCTGCCCAAAGACAACCAGCAGCTCACCGACAAGGCAAAGACCATCGAGGATCTGGTCAACAAGGTGATTCTCTCCGCCAGCAATCTGGCGCACAGCCTGCGTCCCGGCATCCTCGACTGCTTCGGGCTCATCGCGGCGCTCGAAATCGAGGCGCAGGAATTCAGCAAACGCAGCGGCATTACCTGCACCATCACCAAGTCGCAGGACTATATCGACCTGCCCGAGACGCACTCCATCACGTTATTCCGCATCTTCCAGGAAGCGCTGAACAACATCCTGAAACACGCCAAAGCAAAGAATGTCCAAATCGAGATCGTCAAGGGAGAAGACCACCTGGAGCTGATCATCGAAGACGACGGCGTGGGATTCGGCGATGACGCCCGCCAGAAGCCGCGCTCGTTCGGCCTGCGTGGCATCCACGAGCGCATCGAACATCTCGGCGGCACGGTCAGGATCAGCAGTGCGCCGGGCAAAGGCACGCATATCGCCATCTTCCTTCCGCTTGAAAGCAAGGACGGCGACACCGACAATCACCAGCAAGCCCTCTTTGACGCCCCCTTGCCATGATTAACATTCTCGTCGTCGACGATCACGCGCTGATCCGCAAGGGACTGAAGATGCTGCTCGAGGAAACTCCCGACTACCGCATCACAGGCGAGGCGGAAAACGGCCTGCAGGCCGTCACCATGATGCGCGAGCACCACTTCGACCTGGTGCTGCTCGACATGTCCCTGCCGGACAAGCACGGCATGGATGTGCTCAAGCAGCTCAAGATCGAAAAGCCCGACGTCAAGGTGATCGTATTGAGCATGTATCCGGAGGACCAGTTCGGCGTGCGCGCACTGAAAGCCGGGGCCGTCGGCTATATCAACAAACAGAGCGCGCCGGAAAACCTGGTCGGCGCGATCCAGCAGGTCATGAGCGGCAAGAAATACATCAGCGCGACCCTGGCCGAACAGCTGCTGAGCAACCTGATGGGCGACTCGCAGGAGCTGCTGCATCAAAGCCTGTCCAACCGCGAATACCAGACGCTGTGCCTGATGGCATCGGGCAAATCGCTGACCGAGATCTCCGAGATCATGATGCTCAGCCCCAAGACCGTGAGTGTCTACCGCGCCCGCATGCTGGAAAAGATGGGATTCAAGAACAATGCCGAGGCGGTGCACTACGCCATCGCCCACAAGCTGGTGGAAAGCAAGAGCTGAACGGCAGGAAACGAAATAACGGAATACATGCCCGCTATTTGCCTCATCGCCGGTTCGCGCATGCCGGATAATTCATGCAACGAAACAACCCTTGAATCATGAGCAACCAACCGTCCAATCCGTCCGAATTCGCCCGCGAAACACTCAAGACCCTGGCCGCACGCAAATTCCCGCCGACGCCAGACAATTACGCGAAAATCTATGCGGAGATCAGCGGGACCTCCGCCGGGGAGAACAACGGAGCG
>DASTGP010000123.1:0-20567 GCA_035605585.1 Gallionella sp.
AGACCGACAGCGCGGGCTTGAGCCCCAGCACCGCTTGGCGCAACTGTGTGCTGCCCATGCGCATATGGGCGATGGATAGCCAGTGGTAGGTGGACTGCAAGGTGTCGTGCACCGTCAGGCGCAGTTCGCGGTAGCGCTTCAGGCGCTGGTGCACCAGCCGCGTGAGCAACTCGCGCTTGCGTTCGAGCAGGTCGTGTCCATGCTGCAAGGCCACCACCTGTCGGCGCAGCGACAGCAGTACGCTCTTGGTCGGCCTCACCTTCAGGCGGCTTTTCATTTTTCCTTCGTTGCTCCCTGCCCGTGATGGTATTTCGCGAGGTCCGCGGCGCCGACGCGCGTCAGCGATTGGGGCGGCAACAGCGAGAGCAGTTCCCATGCCAGGTTCAGCGTATCAACGATGCCGCGCTCCTCGTCTTCACGCTGGCCGACGAAGCGTCGCTCGAAGGCGTCGGCGAAATCGAGATAGTTGCGGTCTGTTTCCGACAGGTCTTCCGCGCCGATGATGGAAGCGAGGTTGCGCACCTCTAGCGCACGTGCGTAGGAGGCGTAGATTTGTCCCGCGACCCGCGCATGTTCCTCGCGTGTGTGATCTTTTCCGATACCGTCTTTCATCAGGCGCGACAGCGAAGGCGGAATGTCCAGCGGCGGATAGATGCCGAGGTTGTTCAGCGTGCGGGAGAGTACCAGCTGCCCTTCGGTGATGTAGCCGGTGAGGTCGGGGATGGGATGGGTGATGTCGTCGGACGGCATGCTCAATACCGGCATCATCGTAATGGAGCCTTTTTTTCCCTTGATGCGCCCGGCGCGCTCGTAGATCTCCGCGAGGTCGGAATAGAGATAACCCGGATAGCCCTTGCGCGCGGGCACGTCGCCCTTGGCGGTCGCCACCTCGCGCAGCGCTTCGGCGTAATGCGTCATGTCCGTCATCACCACCAGCACGTGCAGGTCCAGGTCGAAGGCGAGATATTCCGCCGCAGTCAGCGCGGCGCGCGGCAGGATCAGGCGTTCGATGGCGGGCTCGTCCGCGAGGTTGAGGAACATTGTCACATTGCGCAGCACGCCGCTGTCGGCGAAGGTCGCTCGGAAAAAATGTGCGTCGGCATAAGACACGCCCATCGCGGCGAACACCACGGCGAACTGCGATTCCTCGCCGACCAGCTTCGCCTGGCGCACGATCTGCGCGGCGAGGCGGTTGTGCGGCAGGCCTGAGCCGGAAAAGATCGGCAGCTTCTGTCCGCGCACCAGCGAGTTGAGCCCGTCCACCGCGGAGATGCCGGTCTGGATGAACTCGCGTGGATAGGCTCGCGCGGCGGGGTTTACCGGCGCACCATTGACGTTGCGTTTCAGTTTCGAGAACAGCGGCGGGCGCTCGTCGCGCGGCTGGCCGAGGCCGTTGAACACGCGCCCGAGGATGTCCGGCGACAGCGCGATCTCGAACGGTTGGTCGAGAAATCTCACCCAGGTGCGTTCGAGGTCGAGGTTGTCGGTGCCTTCCAGCACCTGGATCAGCACCAGCTCGTCCGAGCTGCGTATCACCTGACCGTTGCGTTTGCGCCCACTGTGGTCGCGTACCGAGACGCGGTCGCCCAGCGCGATGCCGGGCACGCCGCGCATGTAGAGCAGGCCGTTTCGCGCGGCGGAGGCAAGGCGGTATTCCTTGTCGCTCATGGGATAGCTCCCTCTCCCTGACCGGATGCAGATGTAGGGCGGATAAGCGTAGCGCATCCGCCTTCTGCCCGTTTCGGTGGATGCGCTACGCTTATCCACCCTACGATTCCGAGCGACTTCATCCCGCCGCCTTCGCATGCTGCGCATACTCGCCGTGCAGGCGTTCGAATTCACCGTTGATACGCACGGCCACCTCGCCTAGCTCCTTCATCTGTTCGTTTCCGTAGCTGCTCTTCAGGCGCTGCGCCTCGGCGAGTAGCGGCAGGCGCAACAACTCCTGCACCGGTACGCCGAATTCGAGCAGGCGCACGCCTTGCTGGTAGATGGAGAGCATCTGGTCGAGCAGGGCGAACTGTTTCTGCGGCGAGCAATAGCTGTCCACGGGGTCGAGTGCGCTCTGTTGCAGCACCCCTTCGCGGAATAGTGCGACGCCTTGCAGTGCCCAGCGCTGCTGCGGCGACAGCGCTTCGGGGCCGACCAGGTTGACGATGCGCGCGAGCTCCTCGGCCTGCGCCAGGATGCCCAGCGCGGCGGCGCGTTGCTCCGCCCAGCGCGGATCGACATGCTCGGCCCACCAGCCGCTGCAGCTCGCAACATAGCCCGAGAAGCTCTCGACCCAGTCCACCGCGGGATAGTGGCGCGCGTCGGCGAGTTCCTTCGACAGCGCCCAGAAGGTCTGCACGATCTCCTTGGTGTGGCTGGTGACCGGCTCGGAGAAGTCGCCGCCGGGCGGCGACACCGCGCCGATCAGCGTGATCGAGCCGTTGCCGCCGGCGAGGGTCTGCACTCGTCCCGCGCGCTCGTAGAAGGCGGCGAGGCGCGAGGCGAGGTAGGCGGGATAGCCTTCCTCCACCGGCATTTGCCCCAATCGGCCCGCGACCTCGCGCAGCGCCTCGGCCCAGCGGCTGGTGGAGTCGGCCACCATCACCACGTCGTAGCCCTGGTCGCGGTAGTACTCGGCCAGCGTCACGCCGACGTAGATCGAGGCCTCGCGCGCCACCACCGGCATGTTGGAAGTGTTGGCCACCAGCAGTGTGCGCTCCATCAGAGAACGCCCGGTGTTGGGATCGACCAGCTTGGGGAAGGATTCGAGGATGTCCACCAGCTCGTTGCCGCGCTCGCCGCAGCCGACGTAGATCACGATGTCGGCGTTGGACCAGCGCGCGATCTGCTGCTGCACAACGGTCTTGCCCGCGCCAAAGGGGCCGGGCACCGCGGCGCGTCCGCCCTTCACCAGCGGGAAGAAGGTATCGAGGATGCGCTGCCCGGTGAGCAGTGGCGCCACCGCGTCATCCCTGTTTCGGTATGGGCGCGGGCTGCGCACCGGCCAGCGGTGGAAGAGCTGCAGTTCGTGCACTTCGCCATTGTCCTGTTTGACGCGCGCCACCACCGCTTCGATGTTGAAGTCGCTGACCGGCGCGAGTTCAAGCAGTTCGCCGCTGATGCCGGGCGGTACCAGGATGCGGTGCGTGATGGAGGCCGTCTCCTGCACGCTGCCGAGGACGGCGCCGGCCTCGATGCGCATGCCGGTCTTGAGTTTTGCATCGGGTTCGAAGCGCCACAGTTTGCTGCGGTCCAGCGGCGGCACGCGCACGCCGCGCGGCACATAGTCGCCGTGCTGTTTCGCGTGTTCCAGCAGGGGGCGCTGCACGCCGTCGAAGATGCTGCCCAGCAGGCCCGGCCCCAGCTCCACCGACAGCGGATAGCCGAGGGCCGCCACCGGCTCGCCGGGGCGCAGCGACTCGGTGGGTTCGTACACCTGTACCAGCGCGCGCGGGCCGTGGCGCGCGATGACCTCGCCCGTCAGGTCCAGCTTGCCGATGCGCACCTGCTCGCCGGTACGCACGTCGGCCAGTTCTACCGTGACCAGCGGCCCGTTGACCTCGACGACCTTACCCATTGTTCGCTCCGGCTTGCGGCATCAGCCATTCGGCGATGGCGCCCTGCAACGTCTCGTCCAGTCTTTCCATGCGTCCCTCGAAAGTGTTGTCGCAGCGGATGGTGTGGTCCGCGCTCTCTACCAGCACGCCGCCCAGGCAGTTCAGCGGCTCGGTGGAGAGCGTCAGTCTCTTGCCGGGTGCGGCTTCGCGCGCGTGGCGCTCCCAGTCCTTCTGCAGGCGCTTCAGGTCACGCGCGTTGACGCGTGCTACGAGCTCCTCGCGCTCTATGGCCTGCGCCGCCTCGTGCAGGTAACCGTGCAGCAGCGGCAGGTAGCCCGTCTCGTCCTCGGCGAGTGCGGCGAGGCGAAGGCGCAGCTTGGCGAGCGCCGTATCGGCCAACTCCCAGCGCAGGCGGTCCAGCCCGGCGCGCTGTTCCAGCTCGGCCGCCTGCACCTGCTGCTGGTAGGCACGCTCGGCGCGGGCCTTGGCCGCGAGCACCTCGCGTTCCTCCTCGATGCGCAGGCGCTGCCGCGTGTCGGCGAGGATGCGATCCCGTGCCGAATGGCCGCTGGCGATGTGCTCGTCGGCCATCTTCTGCGCGCGTGCCGAGAGCGCGGCTTCGAGTCCGGCGATGTCGGCTGCTTCGGTCATGGTTGTGCCTCCAGGGCTGCGGGGCCAAGCAGGTGCTGCACCAAGTCCTCCACGCGCGAGTGGTAGCCTGCCGACAGGTGGATCTCCGGTATCTCGGTGATGACGATGCGGCCGCCCTCACTCTGCGCGCGCTGCAGGTAACGGCCGGGATCCTTCGCCAGGTTCTGCTCGATGACGACCAGCGCGGCCTGCTGGTTGCGCAGCAGTTCCTGCATCAGCTTCTCGACGTCCTCAGGCGCGGGATCGGCATGGGTCTCGAAGCCGATCAGCGCAAAGCCCTCCATCAGGGCCGCGCTGCCCAGCGCGATCAGGCGTGCAGGGGCGAGGGTGCTGGTGGTTTTGTTTGTGTCCGCGTTCATCTTGTCTCCACGGGGCTATCCACAACCTCTCCCGGCCTTACGGCTACTCTCTCGGTGAAACAACTAGCCATTCGACTAGGCTGCAAGAACCCGCAGCCAAGTCGCTGGTTATCCCGCAAGCGGGAGAGGGGCTGGGGGAGAGGGGCGGTTTTTATCATGCGATCTTGCCCAGCAGCAGGATGGTGACCACCAGGCCATAGATCGCGATACCTTCGGCCAGGCCCAGATAGATCAGCGTGCGGCCGAACATCTCCGGCTTCTCGGCGATGATGGCGAGCGAGGCGGCGCCGACCGGCCCCACCGCAAAGCCCGCGCCCACGGCGGCAAGGCCGGTAGGGATGCCAGCGCCGATCAGCGCGAGGCCGAGGCCGGTGGAGATTTCGCCAGCACCCGTAGCTGCCTGCTGCGCCATGGCGTTGTCCATGCCGATCAGCAGCGCAGCGATGCTTGCTCCAACGAGCACGACGAGGTTGGTGCCCAGCGTGCCTTTCCATAGACGCTTGGCGCGCGCGCTGTCGGTGATGGGGCGGAACTCGAGATAAGCACCCCAGCCCAGTGTAAGCAGCAGGTTCAGGGTGACGATTGCGATGAGCCAGTTCATGGTGGGTCCTTTCTTGTTGTGATTACCTTAACTATCCTTCAACAGTCGCGCCTGGTCTTATCCCACTCACATGGGTCGAGTTTGAATTCCTCTTTTTCCAGACGCCTGAGCTCCTGAAAGCTGCCAGACTTTTCCTTGATCTCACTCCAGGCTCGACGGAAAGTCGGGAGAGAAAGATTGGTCTTGATACCATCTCGCCAGTTCTCCCATACGTCATTGCCGATGCGACCGCGAATCCGAAGGTACACCTGTTCGTTAGACAGGTCGATGTAATGGAAAATATCATCAAAGGCCTTGGCATATTCGTCGTCAGAGAGATCTGATCCCAATAGTGCTTTTGTGGGTATGCGGTTCGCAATCTCGCGGTACTCTTTGGCGAGGGAATCTTCGAACTGAAGCTGCGCAAGTCCTCGGCTTGAGATCAACTGCTGACGCGCATACCAAACACCTACCGCAGCACCAAACGTAGAGATTGCCGTTATCCAGTCAGTTGCCACGGTCATCACAGATTCTCCATTCTCTTCTCAAATCTTGATCGCCAACTCTCTCTTGCCTCCCAGCGTCAGCGGCCGGAACGCGCGCCCGTCGCCGCCGAAGAAGCGCGAGAAGCCTTCATAGTATTCGAGACGCAGGGTCTGGATCGCGACGATGGCGCCTTCCAGCACCAGGATGAATGCGTTGCCCAGCACCACGGTGAGCCAGTAGCCGGTGGTGTGCAGCATGTTGGCCACGGTGAAGATGGCAATGGACAGCGCCACGTGGTTGAGGCTGAACGCGGCGAGGCGCAGGAACGAGAGCGTGTTGGAGATGTAGGCCATGACCGACTCGAAGCCTTCCATCAGTGCGATGAGCACGCGTTCGCCCAGCACCGCGTCGCGGTTGTGCTGCCATGAATAGCCGAGTATCGCGGCCAGCGCGGCGACGATCGCGATCAGCGGCAGGAGGCCGGCTGCGCCCGTGGTGGCGTAGCCCCACGTAGCGAAGAGCAGACCGAGGTAGAGCAGCAATCCTGCGGCGCCGGGGCTGCACAGCAGGGCTTCGTGCAGCCGGCCTTCGGCGATGCGGTTGCGTATGGTCAATGCGGTGGCGAGCAGGATGAAGGCGATCCCCCAGGCCAGTGCCACGCCCAGCATGCGCATCGGGTCGGACAGCGGCGACATCCACAGCGGGGGGAGCACGTGTTCGAAACCGAACACGCTGCCGTAGAGCAGGCCGAAGAACATGGAGCTTACGCCCACCGCGATGCCGAGCACCGTGTAGTGGCCCAGGCGGCGGTGCAGCAAGGTGGAGGCGAGGGCGATGACTGCGCCGTGGCCGACGTCGCCGAACATCATGCCGAACATCAGCACGAAGGAGATGGCGAACAGCACGGTGGGGTCGATCTCTCCATACCGCGGCACGCCGTAGTTCAGCACCAGGCGGGCGAAGGGCTGCAGCCAGCGATGGTGGCGGATCGCAGAAGGTACTTGTATGCGCTCGTCGGGGCGGGGATCACGCGTGCGCAACATGAAGCGGTCGTCGAAGGTTTGCGTCAGCAGCTGTCTCAGCTGCGGCAACCGTTCGTTGGGTACCCAGCCGCTCATGGTGGCGAGGCTGCCGCGTCCGGGCATCAAAGCGGCCAGTTCGGCGTAGGGAGCGGCCCGCGCAAGGGTGCTCGAGGCTTCGAGCAGGCGTTCGCGAAGATTTTCCTGCGCCGGCTCCGCGCGGCGTTGCGCATCTTCCTGCGCCATTTGCCCGTTCATGCTTGCCAGGCGCGCGGTCAGGTCCTGCCGCACCTCCTCGGGACGTCCGTGGAATTCGGCGGGAACATCCAGCGTGCGCCAGCTTGCGGCCTGCAGCATGCGCTCGATCTCCTGCGACTGCCCGGTGGGGCCTGCGATGATGAGATGCGCCAGTTGTTCCTCGTTGCTGAAGAACGGGATGGCGACATAGCCGGCGAGGCCGAGCGCTTCCTCGAAGCGCTGCAGGTTTGCCCGCGGCAACATGCCGACGCGCACGTCCAGCAGGGCGCTTTTCTTTTGCAGCAGCGCAAGGTCGATGCTGATGTTCATGAACTGGTCCAGAGCCTTGAGCTGCTGCGCCATGTGGCGGGATTCCTCGCGCAGCCCGCGCATGCGTTCCTGTTGTTCCGAGCAGTGCTCCCATACCGATCTCAGCCACGCCGCGATCTCGGCCAGTTGCTGGGGCGCGACCGGTTGCGTTGGTGCATCGACGGCACTGGGCGGGGTGATCTCGTAATGCGACAGGATTTTGTCGAGGTGCGTGCGCGTTTCGGTATAGACCTGCCGATAGGCTTCGCCAGGCAGTTCGGGGAATTGCTCGGGGGAGACTTCGCTGAATTCGGGATCGAAGTTGCCGTAATTGGCGAGCAGCAGGGCGGCCTGCGGCGCGTCGTCCTTGAGGACGCTCAACTCGGCGCGCTTCATGGGCAGGGGCTTGAACATTCAACGCATTCCCTGGGCAGCCGCCATGCCCAGCGCGGTACGGATCATGACGGGGGGCATCTTCATGTTGCGGCCCCGCACGATGGCGCGCAGCCGACGGAGATCGCGCTCGCGCAGCATCATGTAGGCGAGCGCGCGGGCCACGTTGAAGCTGCTGTGGTTGAGCACATGAGTTGCGATGCGCCAGCTCTCCTCTTCGAGTCTCAGCGTCACTTCGGTGGAACTGCGCACGCCTTCAAGGATGCTGTCGAACGGGGCAGGAAGGCTGGCGATGGCATCCTCGAAGCTGGCGCATTGTGCTATCCGCTGCAACTGTTGTGTCTGGAGCCGGTGACTGGCGGGAATGAGCAGGTAATAGGCCTGTGCCGGTGGCAGGTTGTACGCGTAACGGTATCGCAGCACCCAGACCAGATTAACGCGGTCGATGATGCTGCCGACTATGTTGCGCAGGAACTGGCCGGCAGTGTCTTCGATCGCCGCGCCATGCCGTGCGAGACCGGCGAAGTAGCGCCTGTCCAGTGCCGCATCGAGCGCGAAGAGCTGTTCGCCCTGTTCCAGCAGATGGCGCGCCTGATGGGCAATCTCGGCATAGGGCGTCTGTTCAAGCCGGCGCAGCAGCTCGGCGGGGGAGTCGCTCTGCAGCAATTCGGTGATGGGCAGGCTGGTAAACCGGCCCATGTCCTGAAGCTGTGCTTCGATGTCCTGTTGCGGCTGGTTGGACATCTTGCCGCGGATGATGGTCTTGAGGTTGCTGAGTTCGAAGCGGTGTGCCCAGTAGCCCAGCAATGCGCGTGAGGGCCCCGATAAGGGGCGGATCAGCACGGCCAATTCCTTGAGCAATATCGTTACATTTTCCTGGTCGAGGTCGCCCGCATATTGGCTCGCCGCAGCCGGTTGCCCGGTCTCGTCTGCATGATCTCCGTAAGGGCGATCGATCTGGGCGTTCAAGTGATCGGGGTCGAGCAGCTGTCTTGCGTAGAGGCTGACACGGGTATGCAAATAGGCGTATTGCGCGGCGCTCATTGCTTTCCCGTACCTGTGAGAAGTGCAAGCGCTGCATCGAGTGCCTCTGGTTCGTAGCGTTCTGCCAGCACGCGCAGGGCGGCCGCCTGTTGCTCATTCCGCTTCTGCATCGTGCCGATGGTCTGTTGCGCACGCTGTTCCGCTTGCGCCAGAAATGATGCATGGATTTCATCGATACGTTCCGCGTGCTGCTGTTCCATGACATGGGCATCGCGTTTCGCCTGTTCGATGATGGCCTGGCGTTCCTCGTCCGCGCGCGCGACGACCTGTTCGGCCTTCGCTTCGGCATCCAGCAAACGCTTCAGCGTCTCATCTACCATGCATCCTCCCTATTATCGTTAGGTCGAGCAACTGGCGGGTACGATAAATCAGATTGCATTTTTTGTCAGGTCGAGTTGCCCTCATAAGATATTCCCATGCAGGAAATACAGCCTGCAGGGTATACCGCGTTATCGTCGTCAGCATTAGCTTTCAGAAGAGAGTTCGCCCTATGTACGAGATAACTGCGGAAAGGAGATCAGATGAGCAACAAGAACTTGCCGGGATGGTTGTTTGCCAGTGCGCTGACGTTGGGCGCTCAGCCCGTTATGGCCGCAGAGGAGGTGACGGCCGACCGGGTGGTCAGCGCCATCGAGGATGTTTTCGGCGTCACGCCCGGACAACGGCGCAACCACACGAAGGGGACCTGCGCGCTGGGCGAATTCGTCGGCCGGACCGAACTCTCGGCTTACTCGCGATCGCTGTTGTTCTCGGGAAAACGGTTGCCGGTGGTCGCTCGCTTCTCTCTCGCCGGGGGCAATCCGAAGGCCCCGGATACCGCCAAGACTCCACGAGGCATGGCGCTGGAATTCACGCTTCCCGATGGCAACCTGCAGCACATCACGATGCTGAACACGCCGATGTTCGGTGCGGCTCAGCCAAGCACCTTTCTGGATCAGATGATCGCGATGAAGCCGGATCCGGCGACGGGAAAACCCGATCCGGAGAAGATGCGGGCGTTCGTGGATAGTCATCCGGACAGCCGGCCGCAGGCCGCGTTTCTGGCCAGCCACAACCCGCCGCCGAGTTATACCAACAGCGCCTTTTACAGCATCCATACCTTCAAGTTCGTCGGCCGGGATGGGAAGGTTACGCCAGTGCGCTGGCGCTTCGTTCCGAGGGACGGCGAAAAACGTCTGTCTGATGCCGAACTCAAGAGCGCTCCGTCCGATTTTCTCGAACAGAAACTGATCGAACGCACCAAACATGGCAAGGTGCGTTGGGACATGATTGTGACGATAGGGGAACCCGGCGACCCGGAGGACAATCCTACGTTGAGCTGGCCGGAAGGACGCAAACAGGTGAAGGCGGGAACGCTGACGATCTCTTCGGCCATGCCGCAGCATGGTGCGGCGTGCGAACCCATCAATTTCGATCCGCTGGTCATGGGCGACGGCATCGAGCCTTCGAACGATCCTGTCCTGATGTTCCGTTCGCCGGCTTATGCGGTTTCGTTCGCCAAACGCATGGGCGGCCTGTGACCGACCCCTATCCGAAAGGAGCGCGAATCATGGACAACCCGGAAATTCCCGAGACAGGGCAATCGCAGGATACATTCGAGCCGCAGCCTGCGCCTCAGACAGGCAGGAAGAAGCGGGCAAACATGCATGAGGGGATCGGCGTATGGGTCGATGTCTGTGCGTGCGAGGCGGAACCGTACTGGGCAGAGTTGGCAGACGAGATGGGGGTGGATCTGAGCGACTACGAGGATGAGTACAAGCCGCCGAAACAAGGCAAATGAGAGGGCTGGCTAGTTAGCTTGGCGGTTTGCGCGGCGGTTTGGGATGCCAGCTGATTTTTTCCAGCTTCATGCGCGCCTGTTTGCCCGCACGCTCGGCGCGTTTGGTCAGTTCCTTTTGGACCATGTTGTAGAAACCGATCAGGTCCTGATGCGGGTATTCGTCCATCACGCCGCTGTTCTGGAAGAACTCCGCTGCCCAGAGCGCGTCCAGTTCGGTGCTGCCCGTATCCTGCAGATACTCGGTCGCCGCTGCCTGGACGTAGTCGCTCAGTTTGGTCATTTATCCGGCTGCCCGACCAACCACATTGTGCCGGATGCCGGACGGATAACCCATACAGGGAGGTATATTCTTGTGTTCCGCCGGACGAGGGACGGGATTCAGTGTGGTCTCGATATGCTGGCGTATGCATAAGGCGGCATATTCGGAAAAAGGCCCATCGCTCTCCGGATCGAAATTCTCCAGTGCGTGGGCGAGTCCCCGGTTTCCGGCCTTGAGCAGGTCGAATAGTCCGGCTCCGTTTCGGGCGTAACGCCTGTTGTTGTGGAGAACGTGGCGCAGGTTGCCGGTGATCAGCTTTTGTCTCGCATCGAAATCGCCTTGCTTGATGCGCTGCATCAAGGCCGGATCCTGGGCTCCATCCAACGGCAGGGCTTGGCTGTCATGGCGAAAACGATCCCTCCCGGCAATGGAAATGGTTTCATACAGAGCGCCTCTTTCCAGATAAGCAAATGCCGTCATGTCGTTCCTCATCGTTAGTGGGTTGTGCCGGTTGCGGCTTTAGAGGGGAGGCATTCTGACGGCTGAGCGGGATTTGAAATATAAGTGTGGTTACGTATTCAGGCGTCTGCCGGCGGCTTTCGTCGGGCCAAGTGCCTACGTGGTTTAGTTTATTGAGCCATGACAGGATCCTTGTTAAGTTGCCGACGCTGATCCTTTGATCAAGGAGACCGAACGATGAAACTCTATTACAGCCCGGGCGCATGTTCTTTTTCCCCCCATATCGTGTTGCACGAATCGGGGCTTCCTTTCGAGACCGAAAGGGTGGACCTCAAAACCAAGACGACGGCCTCAGGCGTCGACTACAACACGATCAACCCCAAGAGTTACGTTCCCGCATTGGTGATGGACAACGGCCAGCTGCTGACCGAAGGTCCGGCCATCGTGCAGTACATCGCCGACCAGGTCCCGGCAAAGAAGCTGGCACCGCCGACCGGGACGCTGGAGCGCTACCGTTTGGAGGAATGGCTCAACTACATCTCGAGCGAGATACACAAAGGCTTCGGGCCATTCTTCAATCCGCTGGCCTCCGAGGAAATGAAGAGCGCCACAAAGCTGCGGCTTACTAAACGCTTCGGTTTCGCCGGAAATGCGCTCGAGGGCAAGGACTATCTGATGGGCGATACCTTCACCGTTGCCGATGCCTACCTGTTCATCATGCTCCGGTGGACGCACGCTCACGGGATAGACCTGTCGCCCTGGCCCGCTCTGGATGCATATTTCAATCGCATCGCTGCGCGTCCTGCCGTGATTGCTACCTTGAAGGACGAGGGGCTGTCCTAATCCGGGAACAGTACTGTTTGAAGGTTATCGTGAGTCACAATCATTCCGTTTCGTGCCCTCTGGGGTGATAAGGCCCTGAGCAATGATGTCAATAGGCGGTGACTACGTTTTTTACCCCCAGCACCCTGTCTCCCGCCTTGATGCCATGCCGGGAAAACCAGCCGCGATTCATTTCCAGCGCGTACAGCGCCTTGGTCTTTGCGTAGTGCGGCTCGCTGGTAAAGGGCTGCATATCCTCGATATTGATAACGCGGCCATCCGGAGCGATGAATGCGATGGAAAGCGGCAGAGGGGTGTCCCTCATCCAGAAGCCATACCGGTCGGCCCGTGGAAACGCAAACAACATGCCGCAGTCCTCGCATAGGCCGTCGCGTTGCATCAGTCCGCGCATGCGGCTTTCCGGCGTGGCGGCGATTTCTGCGTTGAGGATATGCGGCCCGATGCGCAGGGCGATGCCATCACTCCATGCAGGCTGCGCACCGAGGAGCCAATTGAGCAGGAAGGCGCAAATCCACTTCATGGTTGTCGACGGTGATGCTTTTTGAAAGTCTCGACCGTTTCTAGCTGATGTAATGGATGGATGCATGGAGGCAGTCTAGTCAATGTAAGTGGTGATGGGAACAATCTTGGCGAGGCTCCCGTCTTGCTTGTTATGATGGCGATCATTTCAGTGAGGCGTCGATACGTGATTATCTCTGCATTGCGCGGCAAGGCGGCCGCGGCTCTGGTGATGTTTGGACTGATGGCTTCATCGGTGTCCGCCGGCGAGGTGCGCGCTGCGGTGGCGTCGAATTTCTCCGCACCGATGGAGCGCATCGTTGCGCTGTTCCAACAGGAGAGCGGGCACACGGTGAAGGTCAGCCTCGGTTCCAGCGGCAAGTTCTATTCGCAGATCAGGGGCGGCGCGCCGTTCGACGTGTTCCTCGCGGCAGACGAGGCGCTGCCGAAGCGCCTGGAGCAGGAAGGGCTGGCGGTCAGCGGCTCGCGCTTCGTTTACGCCTTGGGCAAACTGGTGTTGTGGAGCGCGCAGCCCGGTTTTGTGGATGCAAAGGGCGCGGTGCTTTATCGGGGCAGCTACAACAGGCTGGCCATCGCCGATCCCAGGCTCGCACCCTATGGTATGGCGGCGAAGGAGACATTGGAAAAATTGACGATGTGGAATGCGATGCAGGAAAAGCTGGTGAAAGGCGAGAACATCACACAGACTTACCAGTTCATTGCGACCGAGAACGCCGAACTGGGGTTCATCGCACTGTCGCAGATCATGCGCGGCGGCAAGGTGACCGAGGGCTCATGGTGGGTGGTGCCGGAAGAACTGCACAAGCCCATCCGGCAGGCCGCGGTGCTGTTGTCCGGGGCGAAAGATCCGGCCGCATCGCGGGCGTTTCTTGCCTTTCTCCGGAGTGAGAAAGCAGCCGAGGTGATGCGCAGTTTCGGATACGAAGTGCCTTAGTCATCCATGTCCGCACTCGCCTCCTCCGATGTTCAAGCCGTGTGGCTCACACTCAAGCTGGCGAGTTTGGCTACTTTGCTGCTGTTGGCCATCGCCACTCCGCTGGCCTGGTGGCTGGCGCACAGCCGCCGCTGGTACAAGGGCATTGTCTCTGCAGTGGTGGCGTTGCCGCTGGTGCTGCCACCCACGGTGCTGGGCTTCTATCTGCTGTTGTTGCTCGGGCCGAAAGGCGCAGTGGGCGAGATCACCCAGGCCTTGAAGCTTGGCACTTTGCCGTTCACTTTCGCGGGCCTGGTCGTGGGCTCGGTGTTGTTTTCGCTGCCTTTTGCGGTGCAGCCGATCCAGAATGCATTCGAGTCCGCGGGCAGACGCCCGCTGGAAGCGGCGGCAACGTTGCGGGCGAGCGCATGGGACAGATTCCTTAGTGTCGCCTTGCCGCTGGCACGGCCCGGTTTTCTCACTGCGACCATCCTTGCCTTTGCTCATACGGTCGGCGAGTTTGGCGTGGTGTTGATGCTGGGCGGCAACATTCCGGGCGAAACGCAAGTGCTTTCTGTTGCCATCTACGGCCATGTCGAGGCGATGGAGTACGACGCGGCGCATTGGCTTGCGGGAGGCATGGTGCTGTTTTCGTTCGTCGTGCTGCTAGGGCTTTATCTTGCAGGCGGCAGGTCGTGGAAGATGGCACGATGAGCGAGATACGCGCGCGTTTTACTCTGCAACTCGAAAGCTTCACGCTCGATGCGGCGTTCAATGCGCCCGGGGTGGGCGTCACCGCGCTGTTCGGTCCGTCCGGTTCCGGCAAGACCACACTGTTGCGCTGCATCGCCGGTCTTGAGCGCGCGCAAGGTTCTCTTCACGTGAATGGCGATGCCTGGCAAGACGACACGACCTTTGTACCGACGCACAGGCGTCCTTTGGGGTATGTGTTCCAGGAGGCCAGCCTGTTCCCTCACCTGTCGGTGCGGGCCAATCTTGAATATGGCTACAAGCGCATCAAGCCCGCTGAACGCAGAGTGCCGCTGGAGCAGGTGGTGGAATGGCTGGGTTTGGACCGCGTCATCGATCGCGGCAATCCGGCCAGGCTCTCAGGCGGCGAACGCCAGCGTGTCGCCATCGGCCGCGCGCTGCTCACCAGTCCGCGCGTCTTGCTGATGGATGAGCCGCTTTCCGCACTCGATACGGCGAGCAAGCAGGAGATATTGCCGTACCTGGAACATCTGCATCGCGAGTTGAGCATTCCCGTGTTCTACGTCAGCCATGCGCTCGACGAGGTTGCTCGGCTGGCGGACCATCTGGTGTTGTTGGAGAATGGGCGTGCCATTGCCAGCGGCGGGCTCGGCGATACGCTCGCACGGCTCGATCTGCCCACTGCGCATGTTGATGACGCGGGGGCTGTGATTGAGGCGGCGGTGGGGCTGCATGACGAGGTTTATCACCTCTCCAGACTGGATTTTCCCGGCGGGCATCTTTGGGTGGGGAAGGTGGAGCAACCCTTCGGCACTCGTCTCCGCGCCCGCGTGCTGGCGCGAGACGTGAGCATCGCCACACAAGCGCCACAGGGATCGAGCATCAACAACATTCTGAACGCGCACATCGAGGAGATACGCGACGAAGGGCCGGACAAGATGATGGTGCGCATGAAGGTGGGCGAGTCTCAGACGCTGTTGTCCCGCATCACGCGCCGTTCGCGCGACCAGCTTGGTCTGATCGAGGGAAGGTACGTTTGCGCGCAGGTCAAGAGCGTGGCTTTGATGCAATGAGATCCCATCGATTTCGTTACCAATAAAGACCTGGTGCAACTCGCCGACTTGGTCACACGTAGAGATCCAGCTTGGTGGGGTGGATCGATTCGACTCTTAAGGCTCCGTTATACCGGTCAATAGCGGGGAGAGGGCGGGTGTAGCGGGCCGCTCCCGTGCCAATGATTCCATCTACCAAGTGATAGGCCATGATGGCGGCCGCGATCGCGGGGTCGGATGCATTGACGACAGGGTTAACCAGAAGTGTAAGGGGCGTATTCGGCGAGACGGTTGTGGGCGTTGTGGTTACAGGCGTTGTCGTCGCCGACACGGGTGTCGTCGCCGACAGTGTTGCTGCCGTTGGCAACTCGGTCGTTATCGATACAGGCGTGTTTGGCGCTCCAGTAGCGACAGGCAAGATGGTCTCCTGCGGCGGCGCAGTCGCGAGTGCCGTTGTGACCGCCAATGGCGTTATCGCAATCATCGGTGTTGTCGTGGCTGGCAACTCAATTGCAGCTTGTGCTGCGGGCGACTCAGTCGTGGTCAACGGTCCCGCCGAGGGAAGCTGTGCCGCTGCTGTTGGAAGAGTCGTCTCGACCGATGTTGCTGGTGCGGCCAGCGGTGCTATCGCTGTTGTCGCGTTCGGTGAGACAGGGGCGGGAAGCTGTGCTGTCGCTGTCGGCTGCGCCGTTGCGACCGGTGTCGTTATTGCAGCCACTGGTGTTGTCTCAACCGAGAGCGTCGTTGTGATTGGCAACTCGGCCGTGGATGTCACTGCCGGCGCAGGCTCGGTTGGTGTCCCGATGGTGGCGAGCAACTCCAGTGCCGTTCGCTGCGCGGTCAATGCCGCTTCCAGTGGCACTGTCGCGCCCGCCGTCGTGGCCGCTAGTTCGCCGCCTGTGACACCAGTGAAAGTTGAACTCAGCGAGGTGTTTAGCTGCGTCAGATTCTCCAGTTGAACGAACGTGCTTGAAATCTGAACAGCAAGCAGCCCAATTGACTGGGCTGCTTGCGTTATCAGGGTGGCGGTTTCGGTCGGGGCCGCATTGAATGCGGACTGCAGCGACTGGAAGTCGATCGTCACTTGTCCCGTATCGCTCAGAGTCAAAGGGGGCAGATAGTTGATGCCGACACCGGACAGGCTGGTAAGGATCGATACCCCATTGCCAGTCGACTGAGCGCTTAACGCCTGCGCAAACAAGTTGCCGAGCGATACACCTGATGGACTCAGAGAATTGTCAGAACCGCTTTGTAGAAAGCCATTCAACGCATCCACAAAGAGTTGTGTTGCGGCAAAGAGAGAGGTGAATCCGCTCTGGCTGGTTGTGGTGGACTGCAGTATTCCGCTTTCAAGTATCGAGGCGGCTGAAAGCAATTGACCCAGCGCAGATATATCGACTGCGACTGCATCGACGCCACTTATACCGGTCGTTGCAGGGGTGTTGATAAATAAATCGACAGGCTGGGTGCCGGAGATGGCGAGGATTCCGGGCGGGAAGATCGAAGGCGAAGTGGCGGACGTGATCACCATGCTCGTTCTCCTTTGATGACAGAGTCCATCAAGTGGACTCGCATCGTTTTTTGCTAAGACTTATTGGTACATACAGGGTTCCTGTTCTCGCGTGCCATATTCAACGGCGTGTGGCAATTCAAGCATTTTTCTTGGGCCGTACAGGAACCTGGCGGGGCCGGACTTTCATGTTGGGTGGTCTACCGGACATGGTTTCCGCGCGCATTCAGGCGCTGGTCGAGAATGCCTGTGCTTGGTTGCTAACTTCGTTACGAAAACGATGATCGCCGACTTGATGAAGGGTAAGTGGCGATCGCTCTTACACAGAGCCGATGAAGGTAGATGTTGGGAGATAAAACAGTTTAAGTAAGACGCCTAAAGTCACATGTCAATTCTATTGGTAATGCTTAAAAAACCAATAAACGCGCGATGTTCACAGTATCGGATTCTGTGCAATATGCCGAAATGCATAGATATTTTTTGGGGTTGCCTAGGCCTTTTTTCGCCTTGACGCCCAGTTTCTTGGCAAACGAAAATGCATCTCGTTTTGATGTCTATATTTCAAAAATAGCAGTATGGCAAGTTGATACTTGCAAGCCAAAGGCATTGCCGCTAGAGGGAAGGCGATGCCAGAAAATCGTGCTAATAAAAACAACAACAGGGGGAAGTGGTGCGGTATTCGTTTACGACTATGGCATTTGCGGTTTTTGTATTCCCGAAATGGCTTGTTAACAAGAATAAGATTCCAGCCCCGCAGGGGATTCTTGATTCGATGTTGCACCCACTGTGGCGGACGTTACGATGATACACGCCGCGGTCTCTCATATTGCCAACCAACTGAACCAGTTCCTGAAAAGGTCGTTCGACCTCAATGAGGACGTGGTCGTGGTATCCAGCATCATGGAGCAGGACGGTACGCTTGCGCCCAATATCAACAACAAGCTGCTCGTGTTTCTGGTCAATGTAGAGAAAGAGACCGCCTCTTTACGCTCGGGAAATCCGAGCGGGTTCGAGCGTTCGGCTTCGACCTATCCTCCGGTGTACCTGAATCTGTATGTCATGGTCGCGGGAAATTTCGGTTGCTCCAATTATCCGGAGGCACTCAAGTTCCTTTCGAACACTATCAGTTTTTTTCAGCGCCAGCCGGTTTTCGACCACCAGCAGACTCCGGATCTGGATAAGAGGATCGACAAGCTGGTATTGGATATCGAGAACCTGAACATTCAGGATCTGAGCAGCCTGTGGGGGATATTGAGCGGAAAATACCAGCCTTCGATTCTTTACAAGGTCCGGATGGTTTCATTCGATTCCGGCGACATCAGAAGCCAGCTTTCCCCCATCAAGGGATACCAGGCTTCGCTGGGTTGAGTCGGGTACACCATGGGGAATTATCGGCGATTGTTCACTGTTTCCGTGGAGCACATATATTTCTCCGATGGGGAATGGAATGGGCTGGATTTTGTTCCGGCACCGGGAACGAGAAAGGTGATCGACGGCGCCGATCTTCTGGTCAGGCAGACGAAGAACGGGGTGGCCGTGTTTTTCGACGAGGAGAGAGCCGCTGCATTGCGGCTCTATGCGGATGATGCGAACGGGGAGGCGTGTTTCAGCTTCATGGTCTATGCGAAAGACAGGACGTTCCCGAATTACACCTCGCCTGCCATGCGTAATGGCGGTGCCGTGCTGTCGTTCGACAACCATGGGCGAGCCGGAGGCGGGGATGGCAAGACCCGGTTGTGCAAGGAGGAGTTCGTATCGGAGAAGGATTTCAAAGATATCGACAGCCTTATCGCCGAGGGCATCCTTTCCGAGCGGGACAGACGGGTCCCGCCGGACTTTGTGGTGAATGTTTTTGTCGAGCCCGAAAAGGGTGATGGTTCGCCCGCCGATGCGACAGCCTGGGTGCCCCGGGATTGTCTTATCAGGTTTAACACCAGGAAGGCCTTCTGGAAGTATCACTTGCTGGGGAACATGAACAGGAACGCTTCCTTCATCGTCGACCTGGACAGTCGGGTGGAGTTCGAGTTTTGCGGAGATGTGATGTTGCCGGGAAACAGACCGGCAAAGGTATTCAGGTCGAAGGAGTTGATCCCGGTGCTGGAGAAATCGACTTGCCGATTCCAGTTGCGGGAGCAGGGACCCGGAACAGGGAAGGTACTGGTCAAAAGATTGCCCGTCGCCTCCGAAAGCAGGCTGGGTATGGAAATGATCGATGGCAAGAGCGAGATCGTTGCGGAAAGTTTTATCAATTGTTGAGTTGTCGATTGATGTTGGTGAGCAAGTGTTTCAAGAGAGCAGGTTCGATTTACGTTAGGCAAGTTAACTATTGAAAGGGGGTAACATGGGAGCGATGAAAACACCCGGCGTTTATATCGTCGAGAAAAACGCCTTTCCGAATTCTGTCGTAGAGGTCGCAACTGCGGTGCCCGCTTTTATCGGTTATACCGAAAAGGCGGACAATAAGGGCAAGCCGCTGAGCAATCAGCCTTGGCGCATCACGTCGATGGCCGAGTTCGAGAATTACTTTGGTAAAGGTCCCGCACCGAAGTTCAGTTTCACAAATACAGCGCCGGCACCGGTTGCACCCGCGACTACTGCGCCGGAACCTTCATTTTCACTCCCGGACGGGAAGGGAAAGAGAACAAATTACTGGCTGACACAGGAGGAGGGGAGGTTCCTTCTGTACTACAGCATGCAGTTGTTCTACCAGAACGGCGGCGGGCCTTGCTACATCGTATCGGTTGGAGACTACAGTGGCGCTGTTGAGGCGAAAAAACTGACAGACGGAATCATGCCGCTGGTCAAGGAGCAGGAGCCGACCATCGTGGTGATACCGGATGCAGTGTTGCTGAAACAGGACGAATGCATCGGCGTCGAGCAACAGATGCTGGATCATTGCGGCAACGTGATGAAAAACCGGGTGGCGATCCTGGATGTTTCCGACGGTTATCGCAGCCGCCAGGACCCGGCCGGCGATCCTGTGAATACTTTCCGTGATTCGCTGGGAATCAATTTCCTCGATTTCGGCATGGCGTACTATCCATGGCTGAATACCACTATCACCTCGGCGAGCAACCTGAACTGCGAGAACCTCTCGGACGCGGCCAGGGCAAGCTTGCATGACTTGCTTAAAGCGGAACTGGATATTGACAACCTGCCGAAGGAAAAGGCGGAGCAGATGACCGCCATCATTGATGGCGTCAAACACGACCATGACTGGACGAAGGATGCGAAATATCCCCAACAGCCGACAGACCCCGCGAAGAAGCTGTCAGATAGCGCGCTCAAGGCTTTGCAGGACAATTTCGTCCTGCAAAGCAAACTCATGCTGCACAAGAGTCTGGTTGCACTGAGCCCTAACTACAACATGATCCTGACCGAAATAGCCAACGTGCTGAACCTGCTGCCTCCGGCTGCGGCTATGGCGGGCGTCTATACGATGGTAGACGACAACCGGGGGGTCTGGAAGGCACCGGCCAACGTCAGCCTGAATTCAGTGACCTCGCCTGCCGTCAATATCACTCATGGCGACCAGGAAGACCTGAATGTCACGCCGCAGGGAAAATCGATCAACGCGATCCGTCCGTTCGTCGGCGAGGGCACGCTGGTATGGGGGGCGCGCACGCTGGACGGCAACAGTCTCGATTGGCGTTACATCAACGTCCGCCGCACGATGATCATGCTCGAAGAATCCATCCGGTTGGCGAGCAAGGCCTACGTGTTCGAGCCCAACGTCGCGAATACCTGGGTCACCATCAAGAGCATGATCCGCAACTTCCTGACTGGTGTCTGGAAGAAGGGCGGCTTGGCCGGGGCTGTGCCGGACGACGCATTCGCTGTTTTCTGCGGCCTCGGTGAAACCATGACTCCGGAAGACATCCTCGAAGGCGTCCTG
>DASTGP010000185.1:0-3938 GCA_035605585.1 Gallionella sp.
ATTTCGGTTACGAGCGCGCCGCTGAGGATCGCACCGAGCGCAAGCGCCAGCCCGGTTATCTGCGGCAGCATTGCGTTGCGGAATGCGTACTTGCGAACGAGGCGCTGTGGTGCTCCGAGCGCGCCGAGATAGTGCGCGTAGTCGGACTCGAGTTCGTAGATGATCATGTTCCGCATTCCGATCGCCCAGCCGCCGAACGAGACGAGAAAGAGCGAGAGGAACGGCAGGAACCAGTGGTAGGCAAGCCCTGAGATGAACGGCCATGTGAACCCGCGGACCGCGGTCGGGTCGTAGGCGAAGCCCACGGGGAAGATCTGCCAGGTCACCGCGAACATCCAGACGAGCAGGATTCCCAGCCACATGTAGGGCGTCGCGGTCAGCGTGTAGCCGAGCGGAAGCAGCGTGTTGTCCAGCCCTTTACGACGGGCGGCGAGTGCGCCGAACTTGTTACCCGCGTACCAGCTGAGCACGATCGCCGGGATCAGCAAGGCCAGTGTGTACGGGATCGCGTGGGTGATGATCGACATCACCGGCGTCGGGAACTGCAGGATGCTCGTGCCGAGATCGCCGTGGAAGAGGGAAACCCAGAAGTACCAGTACTGCTTCCACAGCGGAAGGTCGAGATTGAACGCCCTCATGTAGTGGTGGTAGACCTGATTCGCGACGCGCGGGTCCTGGACCTGAAGCCGGTTGACCAGCGTCAGGACCGGGTTGCCCGGCATGAGGTGCGGGATCGCCCAGTCGACCGTGACGGCTACCACGAAGGTCAGGCCGTAGATGAGCAGTTTTCGGGAGAAGTAGCGAAGCACGCGGTTGCCTCCTGGAGGGTGTCCCTCCCGGCAGTACCGGGAGGGACACCTGACCGTCTATTGCTTGGTCGGCTGGAGAAACACCTCACTTGGCCGGCTTGAGGTGCGTGATCATGTCGATGCCGGTCATGTTCAGGTAACCGCCCCACATGATCGGGGTGAACTTCCTGCTGGTATTTCCTGCCGGCCAATTCCTCCAATGCTTGGAGGTGAACTGCGCCCACTGGCCGTTGTACCAGAGCGGAATTACTGGCACCTGCTGCATGAGGATCGTCTGGAGCTGCGTGTTGATCCCCTTGATCTTCGCCGTCTGCGAGAGCGGGGTCTTGTCGAGCTTCTGGACGAGCGCCCACGCTTTCTGGTTCGTGTAGCGCTCGAAGTTGAAGTTCTGCTGCCCTGCGCCCGAGGTCAGAATCGGCAGGTGGTAGATGCCGTTCCAGTACGACCATGGGTTGTCGCTGATCTGGTAGTGGTTGTCGACCACGAGGTCGAACTTGCCCGTGTTCCGATCCGACTGCCAGGTATTGAAGTCCTTCACCACGGCATGGATCCGGATTCCCGCCTTCGCTGCCGACGAGATGATCATGTCACGGGCGGTCTCCCAGTCCGACCAGCCCTGCGGGACCGAGATGTCGAGGCTGATCGACGTCCCGTCCTTGTTCTTGGCGAAGCCGCCGACCATCTTGTAACCGTGCGACTGGAGCAGCTTCTTCGCTGCGGCGGCGCTGTGCTTGGTGATCCCGTACCGATGCACGGCCGCCTTGTTGACGTATTTCGACCAGGTCGGAAGCAAGCCGGTCGGATTCGCCGGAAGGACGAGATGGTGGTAGCCCTGCGAGACGATCTGGCCGACGTTGATGGCGGTTGCGAGTGCCCGGCGGAAGACCGGATCGTTCAGCGGCTTTACCGTCAGGTTCGGCTCGAGCATGGCGGTGTTCGCCGACAGGTGATACGGCGCCTTCTTGTAGTACGTCAGCACCTTGTGCTGGCGAACGAGCTGCTCGACGCCCGGCAGGTAGTTGTTGTTCAGGTCCTCAACACCCGCCAGCACAGCCGAGAGGCTGTTCGTGTTGCTCGTGTTGACCAGATCGATGATGTACTTCGGCTTGGGTGCCGGCAACAGGTGCTTGTCGGCCGCCCACCAGTGCGCCCTCTTCACCCAGACCACTCTCGTGACGGGGTCGAAGCCGTTTCGATCCAGCACGTACGGGCCCGTGCCGACCGGCTTCGTCGGGTTGTACGTCGTGAGCAGCTTCGCCGAGGTGATGACCTTCCCCTGTACGGGGCTGATCATCGGGATGTTGTACATGGCGTTCTGCCACTGCACGTAGTTGGGCGTGGCCTTGAAGTTGACGACGACTTTGCCGCCCTTGACCGCCATCGACCTGATGTTCAGGTAGAGGTTGTTCCACTGCGATGTGTTGAAGCGCAGCAGCTTCAGGTTGAACAACACGTCGGCGGCCTTGAACTGCTTGCCGTCGGACCACTTGACGCCTGGCCGCGCGACGATCGTGAACTGCTTCTTCCCTGTCCACTTCGCCGAGGATGCCAGCCAGTTGATGTAGTGGCCCGTGACCGGGTTGAAGCGGAGCAGCGTCTCGAGGTTGAGCCCGATCATCCCGGCCGCGTAGTTGCCGCCGTACGGGTTGAACCCGGTGATGTTGCCCCACTGCGTCCCGCTTGTGATCAGCGTCTGGGAGCGCGGATATGACTTCAACGAAGCCCCCGCTCCGCCGACGGTGAGCACGAGAAGAGCGACCACGGAGCACACGGCAACAGCCGAAGCGACTCCGGTCGCCCTGAGGTGACTCCTCATCTCACACCTCCTACTTTTGCCGTCCCCAGCTTCCGCGCTGCAGAGCGCGACGGCATCGGAACTTGTCCGTACGAGCCATCCGGGGAAGTACCGAGATCTGGCTCCTCGGCCGCACAGGCTGTCCGTCGTCTCGGCGCCGTCTCTCCTGTCGCTGGAGGGCCGACCTGATCGCGAGGTGGCAAAGGAGTTGCCCGCACTCGCTCGACCGACGCCCGACGCGGGGGAGGCGCCGTAGCGCCTCCCCCGGCCTCGATCACCCCTCGGTGATCGCGACGTGCTTCGCCTTCGCTGCCGGCACTTTCTGGGCGTGCACCGCGAGCACGCCCTTGCTGAAGACCGCCTTCACATTTTCGGTGTCGGCCTCACGCGGGAGGATGAAGCGACGCTCGAACTCGCGCTCGATCCGCTCGTGGAGCCTGAACTCCTTCGTCTTCTCCTCCTTGATCTTCTCGCGCAAGCCCTTGATTGCGAGAGTGTGGTCGGAGACCTCGATCGAGAGCTCCTTTTCCTCGTAGCCGGGAACCTCGAGCTCGACGACGAACTCATCGTCGGTCTCGTAGACATCCGCGGCGGGGGCAAGCCCGGGCGCGAAGCCGATCTCCTCGAAGATGCGCCGCATGCGGCGCTCCATCGAGTCGAGCTCCGTGAAGGGCGTCCACCTGACGATGGCCATGTGTCACCTCCCTTCCTCTTGCATGCTCGCGGTCGCCCGGACCGGTGCCATCGTGGAAATCACCGATCTGGCGGGAGGCTCAGTGGCCAACTGCTCTACGTCCCGGCATCGCCGGAAAAGAGAGCGCTCAGATCAAGCGACTGGACGTGCGTCTGCGAAGCGAGCGACACGTATTCGCGGGCGAGTTCAGCCTTGGCCGCGCCCAGCACCGTGCCCACGAGCCCGAGCGCGAACGCATGTTGCTCTGGCCGAAGCCGCGCGCAGAGCATGCTCCAGAGAGCCTCTTCGAGAGAGTTGAAAGCGCACTGAACCTCGGAAAGGTCATAGCCGGAGTGGAACCGTTCTGCAGCGAGATGCCGCGCGAATCCGACGATGTGGGACAGATCACGGCTCACGACCGCCCCGCACAACTCGTCGTAGAGGGCGTCGAGTCGGCGCCGCGTCTCCTCCGGCTCGGCCGCCCCATAGTGCGTTTGGCTGTGTCGAATCGATTCGAACGCAGCGGTGACGACCGTGCTCCGTTCACGCTCGAGCATGAACGAGAGATTGAGGTCTGATCGTGAGTGGGCGGTTCCCGATGTGGTTGGCGATGCATTCACGAGCTGAGCGTCCACCCACGAGCGAGCGCGGGCATCGGGCG
>DASTGP010000162.1:0-3154 GCA_035605585.1 Gallionella sp.
AATCTGTGCGATCAACACGGAACTCCTACGCCGGCGCGAGGATCTCGGGTAGACCGTGATGGACCCGGGCCTCGCCTCCTTCGACGTCGCCAAGGTGGGCGCGGTTCTCGCCGACATGGTTGTCTGCTTTCTTGCTGCTGGCGCCTCATTATCCGATCCGGAGAGCGCCAATGACGATGCATCCCAAGATTGCCGATCGACATCTATCGCGACAAGCCTGCATCTACATCCGCCAGTCGACCCTGGCGCAGGTGCGCTTCAATCAGGAGAGCACAGACCGCCAATACAATCTGGTGAACAAGGCCCGCTCACTCGGCTGGAGCCAGGAACAGATCCGGGTCCTCGACCGGGATCTGGGCAAGTCGGGATCCGCAGCAAGCACCCGCACAGATTTCAAGACCCTGGTCGGCGATGTGGCGATGGGCCATGTCGGTGCGATCTTTTCCTTGGAAGCGTCGCGCTTGGCGTGTGGATCGGCGTGCAATTGTGACCCCGGTTTGGGGGTAATCGGCGTCCAAAATTGACCCCCTGTTTTTAGTACGGCAGGTCCCCCGGCTTTTCGCTGGGTGGGCTGGGGGATGCTGGTTGTGGAGACGGTTGGCCGGATCAGACGGGCGTATTTTGTTCAGCACCGGACGATCAAGGCGATCGCGCGCGAGCTGAAGCTGTCGCGCAACACGGTTCGCAAGGTGATTCGGTCGGGGGAGACTGCCTTTTCGTATTCACGCGATGTGCAACCAAGACCGAAGCTGGGGGCGTGGGCTACGGAGCTGGAGCGACTGCTGGCGGAGAATGAGGTGCGGCCGAAGCGCGAGCGGCTGGACCTAATCCGGGTTTTCGAAGATTTGCGAGGGTCAGGTTACGCGGGCGGCTACGATGCGGTCCGCCGCTATGCGCGAGCGCGGCAGCGACGCCACGGGCGCGGGTTGGCCGAGGCGTTTGTGCCGCTCAGTTTTGCGCCTGGCGAGGCCTATCAGTTCGATTGGTCGCACGAAGTTGTGGTGCTGAACGGCTCCACGACGACGATCAAGGTGGCGCAGGTCCGGCTATGTCACAGCCGGATGCCGTTCGTCCGGGCGTATCCGCGCGAGACGCAGGAGATGGTCTTCGACGCGCACGACCGGGCATTTGCCTTCTTTCAGGGTGCGTGTGCGCGGGGCATTTACGACAACATGAAGACCGCTGTGGAAGCGGTGCTCATCGGCAAGGACCGGAAGTTTAATCGCCGCTTTCTGCGGATGTGCAGCCACTATTTGGTGGAGCCGACGGCCTGCACGCCGGCAGCGGGCTGGGAGAAGGGGCAAGTAGAAAATCAAGTTGGGGTTGTACGTGAGCGCTTCTTCAAGCCGCGACTTCGGTTCAAGAACTACGCCGAGCTGAATGCGTGGCTGCTCGATCAATGCGTGTCATATGCCAAAGCGCATTTGCATCCCGAATTTACCGGCCGCACCATCTGGGATGTATTCGAGACGGAGCGGTTCAGCCTGGTGCCGTATGCCGGCCGGTTCGATGGCTTCCATGCGCTACCCGCCGCGGTGTCGAAGACCTGTCTGGTCCGATTTGACAATAACAAATACTCGGTTCCCGCCACGGCGGTTGGACGGCCAGTCGAGGTTCACGCCTATGCCGACCGGATCGTAATTCGCCAAGACGGCCAGATCCTGACCGAGCACGAACGCTGCTTCCGGCGCGAGCAGACGATCTACGATCCCTGGCACTACGTTCCCGTGCTGACGCGCAAGCCAGGCGCGCTGCGCAATGGTGCGCCATTCAAGGCCTGGATCCTGCCTGGTGCGCTCGGGCGTATCCGTCAGAAGCTGAGCGGATCGGCTGATGGCGACCGGCAAATGGTGCAAATTCTCAATGCTGTTCTGCAAGACGGCTTGGCGCCAGTCGAGGCGACCTGCGCCGAAGCTCTCGCTGCGGGGGTGTTCAGCAGCGATGTGATCCTCAACGCTTTGGCCCGGCAGCGTCAGCCTGCTCTGCCGGCACCGATTCTCACGCCGGAAGCACTTCGCCTGCAGCACGAGCCAATTGCGGATTGCGCTCGCTACGACAGCCTGCGGAGCCAGCATGGAACGATCTGAGACCCTGGGCCTGATGATCCAGCTCAAACTGGCCGGCATGCGCGCTGCATTCGATGAGGTGCTCGCCAATGGGATCAAGCGCCAACATCCGGTTCAGCAGATTATTGGCGATCTGCTACGGGCGGAAATCGCTGAGAAGCAAGCCCGATCGATCAAATATCAGATCACCGTCTCCAAGCTGCCGTGGGCTAAAGAGCTTGCCGACTTCGACTTCAACAATACGCCGGTCAATGAGACGCTGGTGCGCGATCTCAGCGCCGGCGGTTTCCTGGCGCAGCAGCGCAATGCGGTGCTGGTCGGCGGAACCGGCACCGGCAAGACGCACTTGGCTGTGGCCATCACACGCAGCTGCATCCGTGCTGGCGCCAGAGCGCGGTTCTACACTGTCATCGATTTGGTCAACCGGATCGAGGCCGAGACGCGCACGGGGCGGCCAGGGCGTATTGCTGACCGCCTGACCCGGCTCGATCTCGTGGTTCTCGACGAGCTGGGTTATCTGCCGTTTGCCCAATCCGGAGGGCAGCTGTTGTTTCATCTGATTAGTCGCCTGTACGAGCGCACTTCGATCATCGTCACCACCAATCTGATTTTTGCGGAATGGCCTTCGGTATTCAGCGACGCGAAAATGACGACCGCGCTGCTCGACCGCCTTACGCATCATTGCGATATCATCGAGACTGGCAACGAGAGCTGGCGCCTCAAGCATCGCTCCTGAGCGGTTCTGTCGCGAGCCGCGGCATCTTGGATCTGCCCGCCGTCACGTCAGTCCTCAGGCGAGCAATCCGCCACGACAAAGTTCTTGAGCTGGCGAATCCCGGCCATGCCGAGCATGGCGCCGTGCTCGCGGCCATCCGGGCCGCTATGCGCCGCATGGCGGTGACCTGCGGCCAGCCTGGACGGCCGCTGCGCGCGGCGCAGCCGGAGATCAGGCCGGGACGGAGAAACAGCCGCCAGCCGAACCGAGAAACATGCTGATCAATCCGTCAAAGTGACCAAAACTGGGGGGTCAATTTTGGAAGCCGATAGGGGGTCAGTTTTGAACGCCAATTGACATTCTCGGCGACGGC
>DASTGP010000172.1:0-30192 GCA_035605585.1 Gallionella sp.
ATCCGTCTTCACGCAGTTGCCTGAATTCTCGTCGACGGTAGGCGGCAGGTTGGCCCCCGTCAGTACAGCCATATCGGCCCGGCGCAACGGTTCAATGGTGACGTTCGCGCTGGTAAACTCGGGCGCTGCCGGCAGGGCCTGAAGCCCCAACATCCCGCGTGCATCCCTCATGCTGTTCCAATCGCTCTGCCAGCAGACCACCGACTCTCTGGCGACATAGCGCGTCACTTCCTGAACCGAGTTCCAGACGAAGAGCGCACGGCCAAACTCCACAATCCCGAACAGCACCGCGAAGAAGAACACGGCAATGAGCGCAAACTCGACCGCAGCCGCCCCGCGCTGCTTGCTCTTGGAAGTCGTCGCGACAATTCTCATGGTCAGCGCCCCATGTAACGCATGGTGGTATAGGGCTGAATGCCGAGGTTGTAGCCGGCAGGCTCGCCGAGATAGCCGATAGGCAGCCATTCCCCCAGCCTGATGCCGTAACCGACGATGCCGACAGTGACATTGGTCGAGGCCATCACAGCCGCGTTACTCGTACAGACCGAACCGTCGCATCTCACTTCGACATTCCCGTCACCGAAGTCCGTCAAATGCGCATCCGTTGCTGCCGCTGTCACCATTCCCTTGGCATTGGTAACAACGTTCCCCAGCCTGAGCGCGCAATTGCTGACCGATTCACCGGAATTGCAGTTCACCATCGTCAGGTACCTGGCCGCGTCGCGCGTGACCTTGGAAAGGCTGTCGTAAAACCAGAAGGCGCGACCGAACTCGATGGCACCACCGACGACCAGCAACAGGATAGGCAGGACGAGTGCGAACTCCACGGCGGCCGCACCGTGCTCTGATCTGTTCCGCCCTTTCATCCTGGTCTTTACCATGTCTCTCTTCTCGCTCAGCGATATAGACGTATGGTCGGAGACATCTCCGACTCCGACAGCAGGCCGGCAAATTCGCCGGTGATCCAACCTGAAACCGTGGCCGTCCGTTGCAGGAAGAATTTGCCCACCCCGAGCACATTCAGCGGGCGGCAATTCCCTCCGCTCGGAGGAGTCGCGTCGCAATCCACCAGCACCACGTTCAGCACTCTCCGGTCGGGCGCGGCGGAATCGGCCGGCGTAGGTTCAAGGTAATAGGTGGATTCGTGGCCGCTCAACCCGCGTTGATACGGGGAGGCCGTCCCGGTATAGGCCGGATTGCTGACCGGCCCCAAGGGATAGAGGGCAGGCCAATCCGTGCGCGTGAAGCTACCCGTTGACCTGGCAGGCTGGGAATACGACCAGAGCACGCCGTAGTTGTCGGTGCAGTCCCCATTGCAGCCGCCAGCATTGGTACCCGCGTTGACCACGCTGCTGGCCGGGCTGAGCAACGGGGTTCGTTGCACACTGGAGGCGCCAGACGGTCCAGCCAACCAGTCTTCCAACAGGTAGGCCGACCTTGGCTGCGGTACGGGGCTCATCCAGTTGTCGGAGCCTCCGGCCCCGCCCCCCGGGACGAACTCCCTGATGTTGAGATCGGGCGGGCAAGCGGTGCTATCCAGGGAACTGTCGAGGGGAGGACCATATTGGCCGAAGCGTGTATTCATCGCTGCAACCGACATGCCCGCCGCCAAGCCGGTATTGGTGTATACCACGCTCCCCGCCGTACCGGCGATGTTGGACTTGCCCGTACACAAAAAAGGCGCGGCAAAACTTGCGCTTGTCATGCTCGGGTCGCAACTTTCGCTGGTCGCTGTGGGATGCAGATACAGCTCGGTTCCCGGAGCCAGCCCGCCTATTGCTTCATTGATCTTGAGGAAGTCATAGCTGAGGCCCCGCGTGAAACCGAACTCCGTCAGGTACTGGTTGCCGCCGCTATCGTACCCGACCCATTTTTCGCGCTCGTGACGGAGTGCGCAAAGCCCGATGGGGGCGATGTTGTTCACGAAACGCCCGGCCACGGCACTGCCATAAGTGCTGATGCTGAAGAGATTCCATATGCCGGCGAACCAGGTGCCCATGGCACCGGTTTCGGTATCCACCTTGATGAAATAAAGTCCTCCGGGTTGCGCCTTCGCTTGATCCACTGTCTTCCAGTCCGATGTGTAGGGAGCCGCGCCGAAGTGAATGTTTCCCAGGGGCAAGGCGACCTCTTCCCAGCCAAGATTTCCGAGGAACCTGTTTCTCCGAACGGTGGCGTCATTCCCGTTGGCCGTCAGTTTCTGAGCCCACTCGACCGCCCTGTCGATGCCATCCGAGGTTCCATCCAGTTCTTTCGCCCCGCTCAGGGCCGCCGCATCCGCCGCGTTCTGTTGGCCGGTCCGGGCGAGATAGAGATGCCCCAAATCGATTACCAGAGCGAGGAAGCCGATGATCAATGCCAAACCGATACCGACAATGACGGCGACCGCGCCGCCCTGCCGTTTCTTCAAGTTGGCTCCGATTCTCATTGGCTCCCCTTAACCCTGGCCTGCGCTTATTTCAGAGTGGTTCCGACGTTCATGATGCCGATGCCAGCGCTTGGGGCCGCAGTGGGCGTTTCGTAGGCCTTGTGGTAGTTGTCTATGCTGGATTTCGCCGACTGTCCGTCGATACCCTTCACCGGGTTCCTGTTTTGGGATGCGTCGGGATTGATGACCTGCTGGGCCTTGGCAATGTTCGCGGCCTCGCCGAACTTCTCGTCGTAATGCGGGGTCGTGGTGGCGCTGCAGCCACCCAGCACGGCCACGGCCATCAGGCCGGCACTCATCCCTTTGATCCATTCGCTTTTCATGTTCGTCTCCTTATTCGTGAAACCTCTGGTACGTTTCCCTTACTTGCGCTTCGCCCGGAGAAGGTTGGGCATACACCTGGTGCAACTCCTGCCCCGCAAGCGCGGCAAGCTGCTGTTGTCTCGCGGAGGCGAGCTTCATTTCATCTGGAACCCTCCGGCAGCGGGAGCAGCAGGAGCGGCGGGAGCCGCCTGCGGCTGGGGCTCTGCCTTGGGCGAGCCTTCGAGCTTTCCCTCCAGCAAATACTCGGTACGCGAGGGCTGGATGTAGTTATCCGTCGGCAGGACATAATCCGGCGGCAACGGTTTCACCAGGCGCGGCGTAATGACGAACACCAATTCGCTCCGGTCGTGCACGAAACTGGTGCTACGGAATAATGTGCCGATCACCGGCAGTTCGCCCAGTCCCGGGAATGCCGTGACGGTTGCCGTGACGTTGTTCTTGATCAGGCCGCCGATGGCGAAGCTCTGGCCATCGTTCAACTGCACGGTAGTGGCGGAGCGACGGGTTGTGATCGTGGGCAATAGCTGCGTGCCGACAGTAATATTTCGTCCCAGTTCGGAGACTTCCGGCGCCACCTTGAGATTGATGCGTCCGTCTTCCAGCACCGTCGGCGTGAATTTGAGCGCGACCCCGAAGTCTTTTTGCTCCAAGGTAATGGTAGTTCCCCCTACCCCGACTTGAGGCACCGGAATGTAAATGCTGCCGCCGGCAAGAAAGGATCCTTCCTGCCCGCTCATGGCCATGATGTTTGGCTCGGCGAGGATCTTCACCAGTCCATCCTGTTTCGCGCCGTCCAGAGTCAGCGATTTCTGGGCATTGCCAAGGGTGACCGATGCGGCATTGGCTGTGGTGTTGGTTCCCCCTGTCAAAAAGTTCGCCAGAAGTGAGTAGGTCATGTTGCCGTTAAATGCGCCCAGTGCCCCGGTGAACTTGGAACCCAATGCATCCGTCAGCGTCTTGTCCACTTCCGCCACCTTCACTTCCAGCATCACCTGCTGCGGAGCGCCGACCTGGAGGAAGTTGAGCACCTTCTTGCCGCTATAGGCTTCGGCCAGCGCGACGGCTCGGTCCACCTTGACCGCGTCGGTCGCAGTCCCGGTCAGCACCACCGTGTCTGCCGCCGATGCCACCCTGATGTTCCGCTCGCCCGGCAACAGTTGCTGCAATTTCCCCTGTAGTCCCCCCGTGGCTTTGCCTACCGCACCGCCTACCACGCTCACGTCCACGACGGTCGTCTGACCGGACTTATCCTTCAGCATCACGACCGTCGAGCCGGGCGACCTGCCATTCAGCACGAGTTCCCTGAGGCTGGTCACCCGGACCTGCACCACTTTCGGGTCATCTACCGAGACCTTTTCCAGCATGGCATTTCCAGGCAGCCGGATGAGGTGGGATTGCCCAACGGTAAGCTCCAGATAGGGCGCGATCTCCGTCGCCGAAGGAACAGCGGTGAGTGTCGCCTTGGCCGGCGTGGTCTTGGGAGCTTCCGCAGCCTGCAACGGCGGCGCGGCCATCAACGCGATCCCCAGGGCAACGGCAAGAAGCTTGCCACCATTTCGCCACATGATCTTGTGCTCGTTCATCATCGTTTCCTCTCTGTCATTGCGCGTAATCATCGGCACCCACGATGCATCAGCAATCGCTCCATGGGTCCCACCACGAAATGCCGAACAACATGCGCCCCATCCCACCCGGCGCCGCTGCCACACTGCGGCCAGCATCATTTTGCTCCCGCCGGGATGTCGAACTCCTCGACGCTACGGGTCTCTCCCCGGATGACCTCGACCTGCGCCTTAGGCTGCCCGGTTTTCGTCCGTTTGCGGGAGGTCGTCGCTGTCTGGGCTGCCGGTTTGGTTTCGGCGGGCTTTGCCTCAACGGGCTTGGCCTCGGATCCCGGGACGCTCTTCAGCAGATCCTTTTTGTAAACACCCGCGGTCGATGTCAGCGTGTTGTCGAGCTGGTTTCTCAGCACCAGGGAAAGGCTGCCCACACTGCGCGCCAAGTCGATCTTTTCCGCCTGTTCGGGAGTGACCTCGAGCGTGACGGCATTCACGACTTTGGGTTTCCCCTCGCCCTGCCCTGTTTCCTGCGCCACCGCCAGCAGCAGGATGTGCTCGAGCACAATCTTGGATACCGTCTTGTTTTCGCCTGCTGCTTTGGCGGTCTCGTCAACCGTGTTGACCAGGATATCCACATAGTTGCCGGGCAGCGCGAAGCCCGCCACGCCGACCACGTCATTGACACGCACCGTGATGGCTCGTTTCCCTTCCTTGATGGCGAAGGACAGTCCCGGCTGCGCTCCGGCGGGGGCGAGCTTGGACTCCAGGATCGGCTCGCCCTTGAGTATGTTTACTCTGACGACACGCCCCTCATTCGTCTTGGGGTCCTTGATCAGCGAGTCCATGTCCTTGGCCAGCATCGCGCCCTTCGGGACGCTGCCCTCGGGCCAATTCTGCACGGACAGCATGTCCGGGCTCAGTCGTGCGCCCAGCTCGATATCCGTCTTCGCGACCACTACCTGACTGGTCGACACTTCTGCCTGCTGCGCGACCCAGCGCGATGCCAGGACAACAGCGGCCAACCCGATGATCACGGAGATCACAATCATCACTATGGCTCTTGGATTTTTCATCTGCCTTCCCCTTTAACGTAGGTGGTCGTCTCACTGAAAACAATGCCCTGCCAAACTAGCTGTAGGTGGAACAACGTCGAGGAATGGCAGCCGTCTCTTTCGTTCCGGGTCACCTGATACCGCCGGCTTCCAGGATGCCGTCCACGACTCAAGTCACTTCCAATGCTCATCCCCAGCCGCCTTTCCACGTGGACTTCCAGGCGAGATACCCCAGCGTTCCCACGGCGATCGCCACAGCGTAAGGAAACTTGCCTGCCGTTTCCGGCGCGTCATCGAGCGAGGGGATATTCCCGCCGGCGATCCTCACCGCACCGGAACATAAGACCACGCGAACATTTTGCAGCGTCCGGCGCAACGCTCCGATTCTCCAGGCATATCCCAGCGACAAAACCCCGCCCGCCAGGAATGTCGCGAGTACCGCGCCAAGCACATCCATCGGCCCCAGAAATACGCCCACCATGGCCATCAACTTGACGTCACCCGCCCCCATTGCACGGAGCAGATACATCGGCAGCAAGGCAGCTAATCCGATCGCCCCGCCCTCAATGGCACTCGAGAACCCAGCCCCACCAGGAAGATGCGTGGCGGCAAAACCGAGCCCCTCTGGCATAGACACGTTAAACATGATGCCCAGTCCCGCTCCCCAGAAAACGAATGCGTTGGGAATCCGGTGATGTCGCACATCCTCGATGACCGCTGCGAGCAACAGCAATGCCATCGGCAAGAGTGCAATGAGTGCAGCCATGCGAGGACTCATATGCAATACACCTTATTCGTTATACCGGCATATCCCGGAACAAGAACCCGCGTATTGCTTTCGGCGAGTTCATGACGATTCAACGCTTCAACGGCCTACTGCTCCACTGATGCCGCCAATCAAGTGGCAAACCCTGTTGAACGAGTTTTCAACCTGCATTCCGACAATAAAAGTGATGACAACAATGTGGCGTACTCCACGATAGTCGCACCTTGTTCTTCAGCGCCAAAACCCGACGCTGACGACAGAATGTTCTTCATCACATGCCTCTTTCATTTGGCTGTTGCGCAAGCAGGCCGTGATTGGCCCGCTCGCGAAACAGTTGCAACCATGTGCTTCGATTACGAGCAGGCTTTTGCGCCGCTGATGCCGCCCAACGCTTTACAGACACGGTTGAACGCATTCTCGACCTGGGCGCCGACAATCAGGGTGACAATCACGATCACCGCCGCGATGGCCGCAACCAGGATGCCGTATTCCACGGCCGTGGCACCATCTTCTTCACGGATAAAGTTAGTCAACGGCGAAAGAAAGTTCTTCATTACGATCTCCTTAATAAGTACCTGTTAAAGTCGCCCTGACCGCTGCCGTCCAGGTGGTCCATTTGAATACATGGCACTTCAAGCAGCTGTCCGGATCACTGAGCTGTGCTGCATCCTGCCGTGTGAAATTTAGGCCTCGGCTATACCCTGGGGCAATACAGTCAACTACGTAATTCGGGTCGATATTTGAGTTGAGTCCGGAAAAATTGGCAGCTGAATTTTCCTTTGAATTTTTCTGTGAAAAAATCAGCAATTGACAGTAGGGATCAACGTACAACGCCCGTGTTAGATTCCTGCCATCATTCAGCTGCCACTTAATCTTGCTGCCGATGGTGTCTCCAACTCCCACTGCAACCCACCCCGCCAGCACATGCACCAGTCTGTCATGGCCACTTATCATCGGTGCGCTGACCTATCTCGGCTTCCTGGCCTATGGAAACCAGATGCTGCAAGACGGCGACACCTATTGGCACATTGCCGCCGGCCAATGGATCATTGGACACGCCGCTGTTCCCACGTCCGATCCTTTCTCCCATACCATGCAGGGCGCGCCGTGGACGGCGCATGAGTGGCTTTCCGAAACGATCTTCGCCCTTACGTGGAAGGCATTTGGTTGGGGGGGATTGATCGCACTGACGGCTGCAGCATTCGCCGCCACCATGGCGATGCTGACGCGATTCCTGCTGAAGAATCTCGAGCCCGTTCACGCATTGATATTCACGGCCCTCGCCGTGATGATGACAGCGCCGCATTTGCTCGTGCGCCCCCACGCGCTCGCCATGCCGCTGCTGGTCCTGTGGACCGCGCAGCTGGTGCGTGGAGCCGAACGAGGACGCGCACCCAGCTATTGGATGCTGCCCGTCATGACACTGTGGGCCAACCTCCACGGAGGCTTCACCCTCGGGCTTGCCCTCACCCTGTTCTTCGCCGTTGAAGGGGTACTCGGTGCGCGCAGAGCGAGTGAAGCGCTTGTCGCCGTCAAGTCGTGGAGCATCTTCATCTGCCTTGCGGTAGCAAGCGCGCTGCTGACGCCCCATGGCATACAGGGCATCCTGTTCACGGCGCATATCATGAGCGGGAACTACGCCCTGGATCACATTTCCGAATGGCAATCGCCAAGTTTCCACCTCATCCAACCACTGGAAATATGGCTGATGGCCGGCCTCGCGATCGCGCTCCACCAAGGTCTCAGGCTCCCCGCACTCAGGTTGCTGCTCCTGCTTGCGCTGCTTCACCTTGCCCTGAAGCACATGCGCAGCATCGAATTGATCGGCCTGCTGACCCCGCTGTTCCTGGCCGTACCGCTTGCCGCCCAGTGGCGTGAACGGACTGACACGACACGCCAGCTTGTGCACGTGGACCGGATATTCCTCAACCTGGCCGGAACTGCGAGCCGCCGCGCCACAGCCCTCATGCTGGCCGGATTGGGACTCGTCACGCTTGTGTCCGTGCAGACTAGCGCCGCGCTGCCACCTGAGGACATCTCCCCCATCACCGCGATCAAGACGGCTCGCAAGGCCGCACTGAACGGTCCCGTGCTGAACGAGTACAGCTTCGGGGGATACCTCGTCTATGCAGGCATCCCTCCCTTCATCGACGGGCGTGCCGATATGTACGGCGACGAGTTCATGAAGGCGTATTTCGACGCGCTCGACCTCACCACGTCGGACGGCCTGCAAGAACTCCTGCAAAAGCACCATATCGAATGGACGCTCCTGCCACCCGGAAGCGCCGCCGTGGCGATGCTGGACCACTTGCCTGGATGGCATCGCCTGTACGCCGACAGGATCGCGGTGATCCATGTTAGGAGCCCGGCAGCTGCGGGAGAACGGAAGCCTTGAGCCGCTCGCCCATGCTCCGCTGCCACCGGTGGATATGGGCCACCATCTCGCTGCATTTCCTGCTGTTGATGTTCCTCGGCCTGACCCGCCACTGGGGCTATCTCACCTCCATCAACGACCTCGGAGTATTCGACCAGGCCGTCTGGGGAACACTGCACGGCCAGTTCCTGCTCAACACCACCCAGCTTGATCAGCCGATCAACTGGCTGAGCTTCCACTTCCACCCGGTGCTCCTGCTGTTCGTCCCGCTCTATGCGATGGCACCATGGCCGGAGTGGTTCACACTCGCCCAGGCGCTCGCACTCTCCATCGCGGCGTGGCCGATCTTCCTGCTTGCCAGCCGCGTATGCCGCTCCGAAACGGCTGGACTGCTGTGGGCGATCGCCTACCTGTTCAATCCATTCCTGTTGAACGCGGCGGCATGGGATTTCCATCCGGTCGCACTCGCCGTGCCATTCATCGCGCTCGCCCTGCTGGCCGTGGAGAACGAGAACAAACGCATGATGCTGCTCTCCTGCATCCCGCTGTTGTTCATCCAGGAACAACTAGGCCTGACGGTGGCTGCCTTCGGTTTGCTCTGGTGGCTGAGGAATAGGCAATGGAAATTTGCGCTGGCCGTCGTGCTGCTGGGCACGGCACATGCCGCACTGGTGCTCGGCGTGTTCATGCCTGCTTTCTCGCCTACCGGCTCGCATGTGATGCTTGCCGGCGACCTGGGACAACTGAGTCGTTATGGATGGCTGGGGAAATCCCTTGGTGATATCGCCGCCAATTTGTTGCACCACCCGTGGCAAATTTTTCAGCAAGCCATATTCGGCTGGCGGGGATGGTCTTATCTTGTCTTGCTGCTGTTGCCCTTGCTGGGCTTACCCCTCGCGGCAACCGCCTACCTGCTCCCCGCGCTGCCGGATCTCGGCGCCAACCTTCTTTCCGCCAACCCGATGCCTACCAGCATGGTCGCCTATCACAGCGTGACACTGGTCCCCTTATTCACCGTGGCGGCAGCCTACGGGGCAAGGCATGTCTCCATGGGATGGAACTGGCTCTCTGTCAAACAAGTGAATGGCTTGGTACTCGTCGCAAGCCTGGGAATGGGATATGCGCTGAGTCCCCTGCCCGTGCCGGGCGCGCTCAATTTTTGGGAGCCCTCCCGTTTTCCAGTTGTGTCTGATCCGCTTCCTGATGCCATCCGCGCCGCACTGGGCAATGTTTCCGTTTCCGCCCAAGGCAATATCGGCGCCCACCTCTCCCAGCGTAGCCGGATCTATGCTTACCCCAAAAAGCTGGATGAGGTGGGCGCAATAGTCCTCTGGCTGGAAAGCCCGACAAACAGGCTTATTCCCACAGAGCCAGGAGGGAATTTCGCGTCCCTCGCGTCACATCTTCAAATGCATCCGGCGGACTACCTGGCCTCGATCGAATGCCTGTTGTCGGGAAAGGAATACCACGTGCTGGTGTGGCAAGACCCGTGGCTGGTGCTGGAACGGGAGCCACTCGCTTCGACAACCGATCCTTTTGTGGCCGCCTCCATACGGCAGAAGATTCAGCGGCTGCGAGCCGCATGGCAGGTCGACGCCGGGGAATACCTGGATGCCGCAAAGCGGTGTGAGAAGAGTTCGCCGGGGTGAAAACCGGCAGGGTAAGAACAGCTCTGTTTCATTTCCATACATGACTTCCGCGAGAACGAATGGATACTGTTCCTGATTCACCGGCCTGTCCCGGAAAAGACGGTTGGCGCGACTCGCTCCTTTTTCCGTTGATGGTATTCACCGTCTTTGGAGGACTAACACTTGTCCCGCTGTGGGGGCAGGCTGGTTGGCCGCTGAATCATGAGATGCTCGCCTTCGCAATCAGGACCCAGATTTATGCGCAGCACTACTCGTTTCTCGATTTCCTGCCTGTCTGGTCAAGTCTGGATAACGAAGGTTTCGGATCCCCGCAGCCTTTGCTCTACCATAAGCTGTTCTATGTCGTTTCCGCATCGCTGCTGGGCATGACGGGAGGAATGAAGGCTGCACTGGAAATGGCGATACTGGTTTTCCTGGTTGTTGGTGCAACCGGGATGTATCGCACGTTGCGCCTGGTCGGATCCAGCCGTGAAGCAGGGTTGGCGGGCGGACTGGCCATTATCGTTGCAAACTATACCGTGACGGACTGGCTGATCCGGGGTGCGCTGGCCGAGCTTGCCGCCGCGATGCTCGTGCCGTGGTCGCTGTTCTACCTCCTGCTCTCGCTGCGGGAAGAACGAATTCACCCGGGACTCGCCGTCAACCTCGGGCTGATTTTCCTGGCCCACTCGGTCATATGCTTTTACCTGATCCTGCTTTTTTCCGTGACCATCCTGGTTTTACTGGCATCCCGCCATGTTCGCCCCTCCGTCGTTTCTGCAAGATCGATCTTGTTGCCCGCGGTTATTTTTTTGGTGCTAGTCAGCCCTTGGTTGCTTGCTATGTCGGTCTTCGGCAACGACTACGATATGGCGCGAATGCTCACCCATTCCTACCATCCCAATAGCCAGTTCCAGCCGATCGGCCGGTACTTCTGGGACAGCCTGTGGTCTTTCGGGAAAAAGTGGGAAGGATTCACCGTCCAGCTTGATCTCCCCACCCTCGCCCTGATGGTTGCAGGTCTTGCTGGCCTGTTCCATCATCGCCATGCGGCCTTGGCTGCGTCGGAACTTCGCGAACGACATCTAACGACCATCCTGCCCGTCATTTTCGTCGGCGCGTTGGCGTTCCTGCTTCAACTCCCCTTTTCCGCCCCGTTCTATGCCCATTTCCCGGGAGCGGGATTCATCCAGTTCCCGTGGCGCCTGCTTTGCGTCATCACTCCGGCAATCATCATCATCGGACTGTACCTCATCGAGAAGACGTTCCCGCATCGCCTGTCTGGATTCATTCTCGCGTCATACCTGATCATCATGATCATCACCTGTGGCGCCTTCGCGCCAATCAAGTACCAACGGTTCCCGGACCTGAACTATCCACCCGATCACATTCAATTCAGCGTCTTTGGCGAATACATACCCAAGGAGGTCTCGCTTCCGCCCCCAGCTCGGGAAAACATTCTGGAGGGAGTGAGAACGGCAGGTTGTCATCTGAATGGAAACAGGGCCTCAGTGGAAGTGAAGCAACTTCAATTCCGCGTTGAATGCAGTAGGCCCGCCTTACTGGCGCTCCCGGTCTTTTCCTCGCCGTTACACGGCGTCGTCGTCTCGTCCCCCGATGGCACGTCAACGCCGAGCGCCTGCAAATCAGCACCGGGCTTTTCCGGATTGTGCGGTGTGGTCGTGCCAGCCGGACAAAGCCGTGTTTATGTCGACATGCCTAGTTATTCGGCGGCCATAAAGTGGTGGTCAAGGATCACCACTGGAACGACCGCATCGTTATTTCATTAAGAAATGAATCGGACGCTCCTCAACAGGTACTGGCAAGCATATGCGCTCTTGCTCGCCTGCTCCGTTGTAGCAACCTACCCGCTGCTTGGGGCCGGTTTCGCATACGGCGACCTGGCCCTCGAATTCACCCGAGTCTCCGAATACGCCCATCTGCTCAAGGCCGGCATCTTCCCGGTCCGATGGGGAGCCGACCTGGAAGGAGGCTACGGCTACCCCATATACAACTTCTTCCCTCCGCTGTTCTTGCTCATCTCGAGCATTCCCAGCATCGCGGCCGGCCTCGCCGTCGCCTCCGCGATCAAAATCGCGGTCTTCCTGCTCACACTCGCGGGCGGCATCGGCATGTACTGGTTCGCGCGCGAGCATTTCGGAAAAAGCGGCGGCCTGCTGTCCGCCTGCCTTTACATCCTCGCTCCCTATCACTTCATCGACTTGTTCAACAGGAACGCCTTCTCCGAATTCACTGCACTAGCCGTCGCACCGTTCGTGTTCTATGGTCTGGCAAGGATCGCGAAGGAGCACGAGTTCCAGTTGCGCACGGCCCTGGTGCTGACCGCCTCCGGTTCGTTCTTCGTGCTCTCGCACAATCTCTCGGTCGCCATGTATGCGCCGCTGTTCCTCGCGTATTTCTTCGTCAATATCGCGGCGACCGGACAGTGGCACAGGATAGGGCGCCTGATATTGCCGTTGGTTCTCACCGTTGCGGTGACCGCGTTCTACACACTCCCGTTGCTGTTCGAAGTCCGATTTGTGCAGACGTGGATGCTCTCGACGGGGAGGTTCGACGTCCTGCAAAATCTACTGCCCATCGGAGGCATCACCGCACGGATAACGTTCTTTTCCTGGCTGCTTTTCATCGGAGCGATGGCAGTCGTCATGCTCCGCAAAAGACATATCCCCGCACCGACATTTGCCGTGCTGTGCGCTTTCGGCGGATTGCTGCTGTTGTCGCTATTCATGATCACCCCGGCAAGCAGGCTGATCTGGTCACAAGCGGAATTTCTGAAGTGGCTCCAGTTCCCCTGGCGCCTGCTTTCGCCGGCGACGTTCCTGATATGCTTTTTCGCCGGAGCATTGGTCTATAGTCCCTTTCCTCGTAACGTCCTGCTGTATGGCGGCATCGCGCTGGGGATCGTCTCTCTCGTCACCTTCAGCGCGGTCAACCGCTGGGCCTTCGTGTCGCTCCCTGAAGAACAATTCACCCCCTCGAATATCCGCGAGAGCCGGCTGCCCACCACGGTATTTTCCGAATATCTGCCCATCTGGGTGAAGGACAGGCCTCCGCCGATGAATGGTCCGAGGTTGGTCGCCACGCGTCAGGATGTCGAGATCGACAGGATAGAAGAGTCTCCCCTTCGTTACGCATACGAAATCACGGCGGCGGGGAAATCCCAGATTACCGTCCACCTGTATTACTTCCCCGGATGGAGACTCCAAGTAAACGGCCGCGAGCTCGCACCTCAGATCACCGAGCAGGGGCTGATGCGATTTCGCCTGCCGCAAGGACGGTCGATGGTCCAACTAACGTTCGGAGACACGCCGGTCAGAGCGGCGGGAAACGCGATCTCAATTCTGGGATGCGTGCTGTTCGGCCTCCTGCTGCTCCGGGTCGTTAGTCCGGCCAGAAGACGGGTCCTGCCCTCTTCTACAGTATTCCCCTAATAGCCTTCCCATTTTCCCGCCGCTACCATCGGCATCACTTCCCCACGGACAAAACCTCCTGAAAAGATGGAATACGTTAATGGGATACATACCTCAAGACTCGGCCGGCTTCCGCAAGCGCCTTCTGCTTCAGTTTCTTTCGTTCGCATCCGCCGGTGCGGCGGGGACCGTCGTCCAGTATGTGCTGCTGTTCCTGCTTGTCGAATGGTTGTCGATGCATCCAATTTCGGCCTCGATCCTGGGATTCCTGTCCGGCGCGGTGGTCAATTACCTCCTCAGCTACCACTGGGTGTTCCGCAGCAGTCTCGACCACGCGGAGGCTATATCAAAATTCGTCGCTATCGCCTGGGTAGGCCTGGTGTTGAACGCCGCAATCATGTGGGTGCTGGTCACGATTGCCGGCATGCATTATTTCCACGGGCAGGTCGCCGCGACCGGCATCGTCCTGTTCTGGAACTTTCTCGGAAACCGTTTCTGGACATTCGCCAATGAAACAGGAAACGCCTGATCCCATCCATCTCCCGCAAGGAGCGGCCAGCCGGTCGGCCTCGCTCATTTCGGTGATCGTCCCCGCATACAACGAAGCGGAAGTGCTTCCCGAGTTCCATCGTCGCCTTTCGCAGACACTGAGCGAGCTGGACCTCGACAGTGAGATCATCTACGTCAACGACGGCAGCAAGGACGCTACCGTCATCATCCTTCACGCGCTGCAGAAAAAAGATCCGCGGGTGACTATCGTCGACTTGAGCCGCAATTTCGGCAAGGAAATCGCCATGACGGCGGGGATAGATCACGCTTCCGGTGATGCCGTGGTGGTCATCGATGCCGACCTGCAAGACCCGCCCGAACTGATCCACGAACTCGTCAGACATTGGCGGGACGGCTACGACGACGTCTATGCGAAGCGGGCGTCGCGTGACGGCGAAAGCTTTATGAAACGGGCGACGGCACACCTGTTCTACCGGCTGCTCCATGCCTTGAGCAATGTCGACATCCCTCCCGACACCGGCGACTACCGATTGTTGAGCCGCCGCGCGGTGGACTCCCTGAAGCAGCTGAAAGAACAGCACCGGTTCATGAAGGGGTTGTTCAACTGGGTAGGCTTCGAACGCAAGGAGGTCCTCTACCATCGCGATCCGCGCAGCGCCGGCAAGTCGAAGTGGAACTACTGGCGCTTGTGGAATTTCGCGCTGGAGGGCATCACCTCCCACTCCACCGCACCGCTCCGCATCGCATCCTACTTGGGATTCTTCGTTGCCTTTTGTGCGTTCGTCTACGCCGTTTACATGGCGTATGACAAGCTGGCGCACGGCAACGCGGTTGCAGGCTACCCTTCGCTAATCGTAACCATGCTGTTCCTGGGCGGCGTGCAACTGATCACACTCGGGATCATCGGAGAGTATCTTGGCCGCATGTTTGATGAAAGCAAACGGCGCCCGCTGTATTTCATCAAGAACTATGTGCCCGCACCGTCGGCTAGAAAACACGAGCGCCACATAGGCAGTAGTGTCCCCGAAACCTATTTGTCGCCTCTGCCATAACGCCTTTGTCCTCCAAACACTGGCAGGATGCGGTTATGCCGGCTTTTTCTTTCCTGCTATAGTTCGAGCCGCTCAGACACTCCAGGGGAAACGCCATGCAGTCCATCCTGATCGCCAACCCGAAAGGCGGAAGCGGCAAGACCACGCTGTCGACCAACATCGCCGGCTACCTCGCGTCGCAGGGCAGGCGTGTCGCGATGCTCGACCTGGACCGGCAAAAGTCGGCCACGCAATGGCTCGCCAGCCGCCCCGCCAACCTCCCGCCCATTTCCATGCTGCACGAGCACTCGGCATCGGACAAGCGCGCGGACTGGCTGGTGATCGATTCGCCCGCGGGACTGCACGGCAAGAACCTGGAACACGCGCTGCACCTGGTCGACAAGGTGGTCGTGCCCATTGCGCCATCGCTGTTCGACATCCAGGCCAGCCGCGACTTCCTGCAACTGTTGAGCGACGACAAGTCGGTGCGCAAAGGCAAGACCTTCGTCGGCGTGGTGGGCATGCGCATGGACCCGCGCACCCGTGCAGCACTGACGCTGGAACAATTCCTCCAGTCGCTGGGACTGCCGGTGCTTGCCTATCTGCGCGAGGCACAGGTCTACGTCAACGCGGCATTCGAAGGCAAGACGCTGTTCGACCTTCCCGCCTACCAGGCCGAGCGCGAACTGGAACAATGGGCCTACCTGCTGCGTTGGCTCGAAACACGCGACTGATATAGAGGGAGACTTTATGGCAACGAATGCAACCGTCATCGGCGCGGCTCTGTTGGGTGCGCTTGCCGGCGGATTCAACAAGCCGCAGACGAACTGGACGGAAGTGGACATCAGAATGCCCGCGGTTCCGCACGCCTACCGACTGCTCGACCAGCAGGGCAAGCTCAGCGGGGACACGACGACAGATCAAAAAAAGGAAAAGATTTCCCCAAAAGATTTCTTCCGCATCGTCGAACTTGCACCCCAGGCCGTCCGCTCCCCCGATGCGCTGAAAGAGCCCCCCGCTGCGGCAGATTCGTTGCTGCACATCAAGAATGGTGATGGCACGAACTACTATTTCGCCGGCGAGCAGGAACATTTCAAGGATGGCAACGCGCAGGAAATCTGGGCCATCCTGCGCAAATACCGCAAGGGCGCATGGTGAGCGGCGAATCCGACCTGCTGATGCTGCGCGACAGGCTGCGTGCCTTCGCTGCGGAGCGCGACTGGGAACAATTCCACTCGCCGAAGAACTTGAGCATGGCGCTGATGGTCGAGGTCGCCGAGCTGATGGAACACTTCCAGTGGTTGACTGAAGCACAGTCCGCCGACCTATGTGCCGAGGACAAACAGGCCGTCAGCGAAGAACTTGCCGATATACTCCTGTACCTCGTGCGACTGTCGGACCGGTTGGGTGTAGACCTGAAAGTAGCCGCAGAGCGAAAACTGGAAAAGAATGCGGCGAAATACCCAGCGGAACAAGTGCGAGGCAGCGCGAAGAAGAGATAGACCTCGCGCCGTGGTCGCCACATAGCCAATCATTAGCGCCGACGCCTTAAACGTTACCGGGTTTCACCAACGGCATACCCACCCCAGCCACGCTCCCGCCTAAAAGAACCCGTAGGACAAATTACGCAATTGGCTTGATTTCATTAGGCCCGACGCCGTCCTATTCTTGCGCCATTCTTGGCACCGATGCTCAGTCATATCCATTCAAAGCACGCGCCGATCGATTGATGCCACACCAGGCATAGGGAATCGTGGCGCCATGCAACCAGATCAGCAACAGATTGGAGGCCGACATGAACGTTTCCAGTGTTTCTGCATACCAGCCTTACATCGACAAAATCAGCAGCCAGCTGGACTCCCAGTCGGCCGCCACACAGCGATCCATCGATGAACTGCATCGCCTGTCCGCGAGTTATGAAGTCAAGATCTCGGATTACGGGATGATCCAGAACGACCTGTCCAATCTGCAATCGGCGGCACAAAAGATCAGCGGGATCGACGCATTTTCCCTCTACAGCGCCCAGTCCTCGGATCCGGCCATCCTCACGGCATCCGCACAAAAAAACGCCTCGCCCGGCACATATAACGTCTCAGTAAGCCAGCTGGCGCAAGGCGAAACGCTGGTCTCTGCCGCCCAGCAGAACCCGTCTGCAGCCATTGGCAACGGGACTCCCTCGACGATCATGTTCCAGTTCGTAAACGGTGCCAGACAGAGCGTCACGATCGATCAGGGCAACAACACCTTGCCGGGAATTGCGGCCAGCATCAACCAGGCGAACATCGGTATTTCCGCCTCGGTCGCATTCAATGGTTCCGCCTTCCAGCTTGTGCTCAACGGCCCTAGCGGGAGCTCGAATGCCTTTAGCATCGGGGTAAGCGGAGGTGAGGCCCTTACCCGTTTGTTGTCCTACTCGAACGGCGCCCCGAACAATGGGATGACGCAAACCATGGCGGCACAGGATTCATTGGGTAGCGTAAACGGCACGTCTTTCACCGGCTATAGCAACGTGGTTACGGGCGTTGCAGGCGGACTTACGCTCAACCTTGGCACCACAGGCAATGCAACGATCAGCGTTGCCACCGACATGGCGCAGATCACCGGCGCGGTACAATCGTTCGTCGACACCTTCAACCGCGTGCAGAGCGACTTGGCGATCTACCAGAAGGGAGAATTGTCGGACGACAGGACCTTGTCGGCGATCGGCAATCAGCTTTCGAATGGCCTGCAATCCGGTGGGGCAGGATCCGGCCAGTCAGCCGGCGCACTTGGGCAGATCGGGATCACGCGAAATCAGGATGGAACGCTGAACTTTGACGCCAAGGTGTTTCAGGACGCCTATTCCCAAAATCCGTCTGGCGTCGCCCGACTCTTCACCGACAATGGGAAAGGTCTCGCGGACCTGGTTTCCAAACAATTTCAGAACGTCCTGCAGCCGAGTGGAAGCATCTCATCGACCATCGATCAGCTGTTGACGAAGATCCAGGGCAACCAGCAATCGGAGAGCCGTATCGAATATAACTCCATCCAAGGCCTGCAGTCTTCCGCACACCAGTATGCGCAGCAATTGGCGATGATGATCGTTGCGGACATCGTGAATCAGTTCATGCAAGGCGCTTCGCCGCAGCCCAATAAGACTTCCGGAACGGCGGTTCCCGCGGGCCAGGAAACCGGCGTGAGCAACACCGTATCAACGAATCGCACGGATATCGCACCGCGCGTTTCAGGGCTCGAAGCGCTGATGAACAACCTCACGCCCCAATACAACGCCCCCGCCCCTGCGCTAAACACGGGGAATCAAGCCTGAGTACTTAAGGAACCGGGGGCCGGGCAAGAATAGATCTATTCTTGCCCGGCCCTCGTCGGCTCAACTGACTGCCACCCTCGCCTCACCCTCGCGCATCGTCCCGACCACCGCCGCCTGCTCGAAGCCGGCGTTCCTGAAACAGTCCAAGACTTCATTCGCCATCTCCGGCGCCACACTCACCAGCAAGCCGCCGCTGGTCTGGGCATCGGCCAGCAGGCGGCGCTGCCAGTTTTCCAGCTGCGGTGTGAAGTCCACTTCGTGGCCGTAGCTCGCGAGGTTGCGCTCGATCGCGCCGGGGCCGATGCCCTGTTGCGCCAGCGGCAGGGCTTCGGACAGCACCGGTACCTGGCCGAACTTCACTTCCGCACCCAGTCCGGAACCGCGGCAGATCTCCAGCAGGTGCCCCAGCAGGCCGAAGCCGGTGACGTCGGTCAGCGCATGCACGCCGTCCAGCGCAGAAAGTGCGCTGCCCACCGCATTGAGTTTGGTGGTGGTCGCTATCATCTGCGCATAGCCATCGGCCGAGAGCATGTCCTTCTTCAGTGCCGCGGCCAGAACACCCACGCCGATACCTTTGCCGAGGATGAGCACGTCGCCCGGTTGCGCATCGCTGTTCTTCTTCAACTTGTCCGGATGCACGACGCCCAGTGCGACCAGGCCGTAGATCGGCTCGACGGAGTCGATGGAATGTCCGCCCGCGAGCGGGATGTTCGCGGCCTTGCACACCGCTTCGCCACCTTGGAGGATGGAGCGGATGGTCTCAACCGGCAGCTTGTTGATCGGCATACCGACGATGGCCAGCGCCATGATCGGCGTGCCGCCCATCGCATAGACGTCGGACAGCGCGTTGGTCGCGGCGATACGGCCGAAATCGAACGGATCGTCGACGATGGGCATGAAGAAATCGGTGGTGGCGATAATCGCCTGCTGGTCGTTGAGGCGATACACAGCCGCGTCATCGCTGGTCTCGGTGCCGACCATCAGATCGGGGAACGGCAGCTTTTCCTTCACCTCGCCGAGGATGGATTGCAGCAGTCCCGGCGCAATTTTGCAGCCGCAGCCGCCACCGTGAGACAATTGGGTCAATTTCACTTCAGATGCACTCATTACCTTACCCGCCAATGCTTTTCAAAACCGCGAACCTATCACAGCTGGCCGAATTTGACGAAATTATCGACGTGCGCACCCCGGCAGAATTCGCCGAAGACCATATCCCTGGGGCCATCAACTGCCCGGTGCTGTCCGACGAGGAGCGCATCACCGTCGGCACGCTGTACAAGCAGGTCTCGCCCTTCGAAGCGCGCAAGGTCGGTGGCGCACTGGTGGCGAAGAACATCGCGCGCCATCTGGAGACACGCTTCCAGGGGCATCCGAAGTCCTGGAAGCCGCTGATCTACTGCTGGCGCGGCGGGCAGCGCAGCGGGGCGATGAGCATCATCCTCGCGCAGGTCGGCTGGGCTGCGCACAAGCTGGAAGGCGGCTACAAGACTTACCGCCGCGACGTATTGGAACAGCTCGATGAGCGCCCCCAGCGACTGAATTACCGTGTGGTCTGCGGCCCCACCGGCTCGGGCAAGAGCCGCCTGCTCGCCGCGCTGGCGGAAACCGGCCATCAGGTGCTGGACCTCGAAGGACTGGCGCGCCATCGCGGCTCGGTGCTGGGCAGACTGCCGCAGCAGCCTCAGCCTTCGCAGAAATGGTTCGACAGCCAGCTGTTGCTCGCCCTGCAGGGATTCGACCCCGCGCGGCCGGTGTACGTGGAATCGGAAAGCAAGAAAATCGGCAGCATCGCCCTACCCTCTGCGCTGTTCGATGCGATGCACGCGAGCGCCTGCCTGTTGCTTGAGACGCCGATGGATGTGCGTGTCGCGGGCTTGCAGGAAGACTACCTCCACTACATCAACGAGCCTGAGGCACTGATCGCTCAACTGCAATCGCTGCATCAATTCCACGGCAGCGAAAAACTGGAGCACTGGAGCAAGCTGATCCGCGCCGGCGACTTCGCCGCGCTGGTCGAGGAACTGCTCATCCTGCACTACGACCCGACCTACCTGCGAGCGCTGTCGAAACATTACGCGAACCTGTCTTCGGGGCAGACCCTGACGCTGCGCGACTTGTCGCATGAGGCGTTGTGCAGGGTCGCGCACGAACTGGAGACTTGAGAATTTCCTGGCATTGCGGCGATGTAATTCATCGTCCGGCCAGTGCTTATGACTTATGATGCACATCCCTCCCAATCTTCCCGACAGCACATCACGATGAGCACTCATGACTTGTTGATCATGGCGATCCCCGCCCTGGTCGCCCTTGGCGGCGGCATACTGGCTTCTGTCTGGAACCCGAACCACCAGATGCGCAGCCTGATCCAGCACTTTGCAGCCGGGGTAGTATTGGCGGCGCTGGCTGTCGAACTGCTGCCCGAGATTGATCGCGAACATGCGCCCGGCCTGGTTCTGGTCGGTTCGTTCGCTTTGGGCAGCCTGTTCATGTACGGCTTGAAATTGTGGACGATGCGGCTGGAGCATCGGGCATCGGCGACAAACGCGGCTACCGGACTAAACACCGGCTTGCTGCTGGCCACCTTCATCGACGTGGCTACCGATGGCTTCATCATCGGTGCGGGTTTCGCCGCCGGGGGTGAAACCGGCACCATTCTGGCACTGGGTTTATCGGTTGAGCTGCTGTTCCTCGGCCTGGCGCTGGCTTCCGCAGCGACAGCTGGTTGGCGCATCGTCGCCATTTCCGGCGCGCTGGGCGGCACTGTGTTGACCTTCGCACTGATGGGCAATGTCCTGCTGGCCGGCGCATCGCATGCGGTCATCGGAGGCGCGCTGGCATTCAGTGCGGCGGCGTTGCTTTACCTGGTCACCGAAGAATTGCTGATGGAAGCGCACGAAGTCGAGGAAAAACCTGTTTCTACTCTGGTGCTGTTCGGCGGATTCCTGGCTTTCTGGAGCATTCAACTGCTGGGGCGATAAGTTTTACGGCATCAGCGCATTGGGCTGACACACTGAAATAAACCGCCCAGCCCTCACCGGGTTTGGGCGTGCCGGCTCACTCGACCGGCGCATCGAACAGCCACGCATCCATCGCCAGCATGCCGAAGGTCATCACAGGGTTCAGGTGCTGAGCGCGGCGGATGTCATCCGCCGCACCGAGAGCCACGAACAGCGGCAGCAGATGTTCATCGGTGGGATGGTTCTGGACGGCGTGCGGCGCGAGGCTGCGGTAGTCGAGCAATGCCTGCAGGTCGCCCTCCCGTATCCGTGCCGCGATCCAGTCGCGGAACTCCGTCACCCACGCGGGCGCGGGCTCGCCCTGCGGATGCCGGAAGATGGCGCGCAGGTTGTGGGTGATGGCGCCGCTGCCGACGATCAGCACGCCCTGCTCTCGCAACGGGCGCAACGCGCGGCCCAGCGCGACATGCCATGCGGGCCCCAGGTCCGGCTGGATCGAAAGCTGCGCGACGGGCACGTCCGCCTGCGGATACAGAAAACTCAGCGGCACCCATGCGCCGTGATCGAGCCCGTGCGTGTCATCCAGTTGCGCAGTAACTCCGGCCTGCTGCAATGCGGCAACGGCGGCCCGAGCCATCTCCGGCGCGCCGGGCGCGGCATAACGCAACTGGTAGAGCTCGGCAGGGAAGCCGCTGAAGTCGTGGATGGTCTCGGGACGTGTGGCGCGGCTGATGGTCGGGACTGACGTTTCCCAATGCGCGGAGATCATCAGGATGGAGGAAGGCCGCGGCAGCCGCTCGCCGAGCCGCCGCCACGACGCGCCCGTCTCGCCCGCGTCGAGCGGCAGCGTCGGTGCTCCGTGTGAGAGAAACAGGACTGGCATCACAGCACCTCCTGGGCAAATGAAACTTCGGGTTCATCCTAGCACCCGGCACGCTGAAACGCATCCGGCTAAAATGCGAGCCAAAACAACAGGAGCAGCAAATATGGAATACAGACGACTGGGCGAAAGCGATCTCCACATCTCGGCATTAAGCCTCGGCACGATGACCTTCGGCGAACAGAACACCGAGGCGGAGGCGCACGCGCAGCTCGATTATGCCGTGTCGCGCGGCGTCAACTTCATCGACACCGCCGAGATGTACCCGGTCGCGCCGCGCGCCGAGACCGTGCACCGCACCGAGGGCTACATCGGCTCGTGGCTCAAGCATCAGCAGCGCGACAAGCTCATCGTCGCCACCAAGATCGCCGGCCCAGGGCGCGGCTTCGCATGGATACGCAACGGCCCGCGCATCGACCGCGAACAGGTCAACGCGGCCATAGACGCCAGCCTGCGCCGTTTGCATACCGACTATGTCGACCTGTACCAGATCCACTGGCCGGACCGTTACGTGCCGATGTTCGGCGCGACCAGTTACGACGTGACACAGGAGCGCGACAGCGTGCCCATCGCCGAGCAGCTGCAAGTGCTGGCCGAACTGGTGCAAGCCGGAAAGGTACGGTACATCGGCATCAGCAACGAAACGCCCTGGGGCGCCGCCGAATTCGTGCGCTGCGCGGAGCAGCTCGGATTGCCGAAGATCGCCAGCATCCAGAATGCCTACCATCTGATGAACCGCACCTTCGAGAGCGGCCTCGCGGAAATCTGCCATCACGCCAACGTCGGCCTGCTCGCCTACAGCCCGCTGGCTTTCGGGCATCTGACCGGCAAGTATCTCGCCGACCCGAAGGCGCACGGGCGCATCACGCTGTTCCCCAACTTCGGCCAGCGCTACAACAAGCCGAATGTCCCCGCCGCAACAAGGGCGTATGTGCGCATCGCCCAGGAGGCCGGGCTCAGCCCCGCGACGCTGGCCCTCGCCTTCGCCCGCACCCGCTGGTTCACCAGCAGTGTCATCCTCGGCGCGACCTCGCTGGAACAGCTGAAGGAGAACCTGGACAGCGCTGAAGTGACGCTGTCGAAGGAAGTGCTGGAGCAGATCGAGACCGTGCACAAGCTGTACCCGAATCCGGCGCCCTAGTCGGCTAAGCGATTCACCGTAGAGGCAGCGGCCTCGAATCCGGATAAGATGGCGCCAGTCATTTAGCCGCCATCCCCGGTCGCCTCCAAAGGGCGCACCGATTGTGTAAGGAGGCCAGCCGCCATGCACATTACCCACTATCTCCCGCGTGCCCTGCCCGAACCGCTGGCCGGACTGACCACCCTCGCGCTCGATCTGCGCTGGAGCTGGCATCACGGCACGGACACCCTGTGGAGGACGGTCGATCCCCAGCTGTGGGAGGAGACCCGCAATCCCTGGCTAATCCTCGAAAGCGTCTCCGACCAGCGGCTCGAAGAACTGGCCGCCGACGCTCCCTTCCTCGAAGCGTTGCAACAGCAGCTCAGCGAGAGGGAAAAACACCTTGTGGGCGAGACCTGGTTCGCCTCGCAGTCCGGTCAATCGTTCCCCGGATACGTGGCCTACTTCAGCATGGAGTTCGGCTTGAGCGAGTCGCTTCCGATCTATTCGGGCGGGCTGGGAGTGCTCGCCGGCGACCTGATGAAGACCGCGTGCGACCTGGGCGTGCCGCTGGTCGGCATCGGCCTGCTGTACCAGCAGGGCTACTTCCGCCAGGCACTGGATGCAGAGGGGGAACAGATCGAGTTCTATCCCTACAACGATCCGACCATGCTGCCGGTGATCCCGCTCACGGGTGACAGCGGAGAATGGGTCAACGTCACGGTGGAGCTGCCGGGGCGGTTGTTGAGGCTGCGCGTCTGGCATGTCGAGGTGGGAAGGCGCTCGCTGTTCCTGCTCGATAGCAACGACCCTCTGAACAATCCGGGCGACCGCGGCATCACCAGTGAACTCTACGGCAGCGGCCAGAAAAGCGCGCAGGAGATGCGCCTGCAGCAGGAGATCGTGCTCGGCATCGGCGGCTGGAAACTGCTCGAGAAGATGGGTATCGAGTGCCCCGTGTGCCACCTCAACGAAGGTCATGCGGCCTTTGCCATCCTGGAACGCGCGCGCAGCTTCATGCTCCGCAACAAACTGCCCTTCGAAGTGGCGCTGCGCACCACTCGGGCAGGCAACCTGTTCACCTCGCACACGCCGGTGGAAGCCGGATTCGATCGCTTCCCGCCCGAGCTGTTCCTCCGCTACTTCCGTGATTATGCAAAGCAGCTCGGCATTTCCGAAGACCAGTTGCTAGCGCTGGGGCGCAGCGATCCCGGCGACCACGGCGAGCCCTTCAACATGGCCTATCTGGCGTTCCGCGGCGCGGGAGCCGTCAACGGCGTGAGCCGGCTGCACGGCAGGGTCAGCCGCCACATCTTCCAGCCGCTGTTCCCCCGCTGGCCCACGGCGGAAGTGCCGGTCGAGTACGTGACCAATGGCGTACATGCGGCGACGTGGGACTCCGCCGTGGCCGACACGCTGTGGACCAACGCCTGCGGCAAGATGCGCTGGCTGGGCACTCTGGAGACCATCGAAAGCGCCCTGCGCTGCGTGGATGACCAGGCGTTGTGGGACTTCCGCTGCCAGGGCCGCCATGCGCTGGTCGATTTCCTGAACCCGCGCCTCGTTCGCCAGAACGACAACCACGAAGGTTTGCAGGAACAAACCAAGGGACTGGCGCCCGATTTCCTTACCTTGGGCTTTGCCCGGCGCTTCACCGGCTACAAGCGCACCAACCTGCTGCTGCACGACCCGCAGCGCCTCACCCGTTTGCTAACGAGCCGCGACCGTCCGGTGCAGCTCGTCATCGCCGGTAAGGCGCATCCGCAGGACATCGAGGGCAAGCGCATGATCCGCGAGTGGACCGACTACCTGCGCCGGCCTGAACTGCAAGGCCGTGTGGTGTTCATGGAGGACTACAACCTGATAGTCGCCGCGGAAATGGTGCAGGGCGTGGACGTCTGGATCAACACCCCGCGCCGCCCGTGGGAGGCGAGCGGCACCAGCGGCATGAAGGTGCTGGTCAACGGCGGGATCAACCTCTCCGAACTGGACGGCTGGTGGGCCGAGGCCTACCGGCCCGAACTCGGCTGGGCGCTGGGCGACCGGCAGGAGCACCTCGACACCGCGGCCTGGGATGCGGCCGAAGCGGATCAACTCTACCGCCTGCTCGAGGAGGAAGTCGTGCCGAGCTTCTACCGGCGCGACGTGAACGGCCTGCCGCGCGAATGGATCGCGCGCATGCGCGAGAGCATGGCGCAACTGTCGGCGCAGTTCTCGAGCAATCGCATGCTGCGGGAATATACCGAACGCTTCTACATCCCGATGGCTGAAGCCTGCAAACAACGCCATGCCGACAACGCCGCACTCGCCGCCGGCATCGAGGAGTGGCACACGCTGCTGAGACAGCACTGGGACAAGCTGTATTTCGGCAACGTCACGTCGGAACCCGTTGCGGAAGGCAACCGCGTCCAGGTCCAGGTCTATCTCGACGGCCTCCCGCCGGAAGCGGTCAACGTGGAACTCTATGCAGAAGACCCGAAAGGCGGACAGCCGCTACGCCTGACGTTGACGCGCACTGCGGCACTGCTGGGGGTGAGTAACGCCTACCTGTATGAGCTCACCGTCCCGAACGACCGCCCCGTCTCGGACTACACGCCGCGCATCGTCCCCTCTCATCCCGCGGCCAAGGTGCCGCTGGAAGCGGCATTCATCACTTGGTACAGGTGAAGATGAACTCCAGCGCGTTTCCATCGGGGTCGCGACAGAACAGCGCGCTGCGTCCGGAACGGCTGAGCGTGTAAGAAACGCCAGCCTCGTCCAACCTGGTCCGCAACGCATCGAGATCGTCGATGGCCAACGCGACGTGGCGGTCGCGCCCGCCGTGGGCAGGGCGCTGCAACCCTGCTTCCGGATCCGGCAGCCGCATCAAATGTATTTGTTGATTGGACGCGATGTCGTACCACACGCCGTCGAAGCCCAGTTGCGGCCGTTGCGGATCCGGGCGCAGACCGAGCACGCCTTCGTAAAAGGCGCGCGAGTTCGCAAGGTCACTTGTCAGGAAGGTGGCGTGGTGAATGCCGAGGATCATCAAGCTTTGACGGGAACCACTTTGCCTGCCGCCAGCTTCGCACGCGCCCTCGCCTCGTCGGTGTCGCGGCCTGTAGCCAGCGCCACGCCCATGCGGCGCTTCTTGAACGACTCGGGCTTGCCGAACAGGCGGATGTCGGATTCCGGCACGCGCAAGGCTTCGTCCACGCCCTTGAAGGCGATGCCCTTCTCGTCCATCTGGCCGTAGATCACCGCCGATGCACCCGGTGCACGCAGGCTGGCATCCACCGGCAGGCCGAGGATGGCGCGCGCGTGCAGCTCGAATTCATTGAAGCGCTGGCTGCACATGGTCACCATGCCGGTGTCGTGCGGGCGCGGACTGACCTCGGAGAACCACACCATGTCGCCCTTCACGAACAGTTCGACGCCGAAGATGCCTTGTCCGCCCAGATCATCGGTCACCTTCTTGGCGATGTCGCGCGAGCGCTGCAGAGCGACTGGCGTCATCGCCATCGGCTGCCAGCTCTCGACGTAATCGCCGCTCACCTGCACATGGCCGATGGGCTCGCAGAAATGCGTCTCGATCTTCCCGTCCACACCGACGGCCCGCACGGTGAGCTGGGTGATCTCGTAGTCGAAGTCGATGAAACCTTCGACGATCACCCTGCCCTGGTTCACGCGGCTGCCGCTCGCGGCGTAGTCCCACGCCGCCTTGACCTCGGAGGCGTTATCGATCTTCGACTGGCCCTTGCCGGAGGAAGACATCACCGGCTTCACGACGCACGGGTAACCGATGCCGCCGTCGATGGCCGCCTGCAATTCCTCCAGGCTGTCTGCGAACTTGTATGGCGAGGTCGGCAAGCCCAGCGTCTCGGCGGCGAGACGGCGGATGCCTTCGCGGTTCATGGTGAGCTGGGTCGCACGCGCGGTCGGGATGACGCGAGCCAGGCCCTCCTTCTCGATCTGCACCAGCATGTCGGTGGCGATGGCTTCGATCTCCGGCACGATGAAGTCGGGTTTCTCCCGCTCGATCAGTGCACGCAGTTCCGCACCGTCTGCCATGTTGATGACGTGGGCGCGATGAGCCACCTGGTGTCCGGGCGCATCCGCGTAACGATCCACGGCGATGGTCTCCACGCCGAGGCGCTGCAAGGCGATGAGGACTTCCTTGCCGAGTTCGCCGCTGCCGAGCAGCATGACTTTGGTGGCGGAGGGGCTGAGCGGGGTACCGATGGTGAGCTGTTTCATGGTGTATCAGATGGTGAGTGAACTGCGCGGAATTATACACATGCGGGTAACTACGTATTCTTCTCGCGTAGGGATAAGGGTAGGATGCACCGGCTATTTCAACCACCGGGAGCAGGGTCATGACGAACATCGTGCAATTGTTGGGAGATGAAGCGGAGCATTTGCTGGGATATCGATGCTCGGGCATAGACAAAGAGTCGCTGCACCTGCCGGGGCCGGATTACGTGGACCGCGTAGTGGCGATGAAGGACCGCAAGCCCGGAGTGCTGCGCAGCCTGCAAGCCCTGTATGGACATGGCCGATTAGCCAACACCGGCTACCTTTCCCTGCTGCCGGTGGACCAGGGCGTAGAGCATTCCGGCGGCGCCTCGTTCGCCCCAAACCCGATCTATTTCGATCCCGAGAACATCGTCAAGCTCGCCATCGAGGGCGGCTGCAACGGCGTGGCCTCCACGCTCGGAGTGCTTGGCTCGGTGGCCCGCAAGTACGCGCACAAGATCCCTTTCATCGTGAAGATCAACCACAACGAGTTGCTCACCTACCCCAACGAATTCGACCAGACGCTGTTCGCCAGCGTGGACCAGGCGTTCGACATGGGCGCGGTGGCGGTAGGCGCGACAGTGTTCTACGGTTCCGAACAATCGCGCCGCCAGATACTGGAAGTATCGGAAGCATTCGAGCACGCGCATAACCTCGGCATGGCAACATTCCTTTGGGCCTATCTGCGCAACCCCGCGTTCAAGACCGCCGACAAGGATTACCACGTCGCCGCCGACCTCACCGGCCAGGCCAACCATCTTGCCGTCACCATCAACGCCGACATCGTGAAGCAGAAGATGGCCGAGAACAACGGCGGCTACAACGCCATCAAGTTCGGCAAGACCAGCCCCAGGGTGTACAACGAACTCACCACCGACCACCCCATCGATCTCGTGCGCTACCAGGTGGCGAACTGCTACATGGGACGCGTCGGCATGATCAACTCCGGAGGCGAATCGGGCAAGGACGACCTGCACCAGGCCGTGCGTACTGCCGTCATCAACAAGCGCGCCGGCGGCATGGGACTGATCTCCGGGCGCAAGGCATTCCAGAAACCGATGCAGGACGGCGTGGCGTTGCTTAATGCGATCCAGGACGTGTATGCGTCGGAGGATGTGACGGTGGCGTGAGTTTTACTCTGCGCCCGTAAGAACGTCTTGCGCAGTTCCCGTCCGGCGTAGCCATTCGTGGGTTGCAGTGGTTACGAACTTCAAATTGCCAACCCAAACTCAACGAGGAGTCGAAACCGTGATGAAACGAACAGTAATGGCATCCACATTAGCAACTGCCCTGTCTCTGTCCATTGGTGGTGCGCTGGCGGCAACCCAGGAGCAGGCTCAGGAACAGGCCCAGACTCAAACCAAGAAACAGGCGCAAACGCAAAAGCAGGAGCCGATCTACGGCAGTCACATGATGACCCGCAAGGAACGCGCCGAATATCACACCAAAATGCGTGCAGCAAAGACTCCCGAAGAACGGGAACAGATCCGCAAGGAGCATCACGAGCTCATGAAAGAGCGCGCCAAACAGCGTGGCATCACCCTGCCTGACGAGCCGCCAGCTGGAGGCATGGGGCCGGGAGGCGGAATGGGGCCCGGTGGTGGAATGATGGGCCCTGGCGGCGGCATGGGACCTCGCGGCGGTCGCTGACCCAAGGCGAAAGTATTCGACCGAAGCGGGCCGCACTGAATCAGCGCGGCCAGTTGCGTTTTCAGGAGAAGAAGGTCCCTATTTCCTGAATATCCAAAACAGCAGAGACAGGACGATGGAAACGACGATGCCGGATGTCACAGGAAAGTAGAAGCTGAACCCCTTACGCTCGACATAGATGTCGCCAGGCAAATGGCCGAGGCCCAACTTCGAAAACCAGGGCCAGAGCAAGCCGATCAGGATGAGTGCGGCGCCGAGGATGACAAGCCCTTTCGACATCGTCAGCACCCCTTCAGCCAGTTCGCCACGCCGTGCCCCGCGGCCCTGCCGCTCGCGAAACAGGCAGTGAGCAGGTAACCACCGGTCGGCGCTTCCCAGTCCAGCATCTCGCCCGCGCAGAAGACGCCGGATAGCTCGCGCAACATCAGATTGCCGTCGAGCGTCTCGAACGTCACGCCGCCCGCGCTGCTGATCGCTTCCGCGAGCGGACGCGGAGCGACCAGTTTCAGCGGCAACGCCTTAATGGTTTCCGCGAGGCGCACCGGATCACTCATTGCTTCCGCCCCCAGCACCTCGCGCAGCAGATTGGCCTTAGCGCCCTTGAGGCCGAGGCGGCTCTGCAGGTGGCTGGAGAGCGAGCGCGAGCCGCGCGGGTGAGACACTTCGTCCAGCACACGCTGCGGCGTCCAGTCCGGCAGCAAGTCGAGCGTCAGCGTCCCATAGCCCTCTTGTTCGATCTCGTCCCTGAGAGCTGCGGACAAGGCGTAGATCAGCCCGCCTTCGATGCCGTGCTCGGTGATGATGCACTCGCCTTGTTTCCTGACATTTTCGAAAGTGGCTGCGACGGACTTTAACGGTTCGCCGGCGAAATGCTCGCGCACGTGGGCGCTCCATGCCACG
>DASTGP010000212.1:0-3203 GCA_035605585.1 Gallionella sp.
ACCATCAAGCGGTTCTTCGGTTTGTAGTATCATCGCGCCGCTTTTTTGCAGGGAACCAAGGATTATGAAAGTCACATTTCTGGATTTCGAAAACTCCATCGCCGAGTTGGAAGACAAGATCGAGCAACTGCGCTTCGTGCAGGATGACTCAGCGCTCGATATCGCCGACGAGATCGGGCGTTTGTCGAAGAAGAGCGAGGCATTGACCAAGGATATCTATGCCAAGCTCACTCCCTGGCAGATCTCCCAGGTGTCGCGTCATCCGCAGCGGCCCTACACGCTGGATTACATCGAACACTTGTTCACCGATTTCGAGGAGTTGCACGGCGACCGCGCCTTCGCGGACGACAAGGCGATCGTCGGCGGCCTGGCGCGCTTCAACGGCCAGAGCGTGATGGTGATCGGGCACCAGAAGGGGCGCGACACCAAGGAAAAGATTGCCCGCAACTTCGGTATGCCTCGCCCCGAGGGCTATCGCAAGGCACTGCGTCTGATGAAGCTGGCGGAAAAATTCGGCATCCCGATCATGACCTTTATCGACACGCCCGGCGCTTATCCCGGCGTCGGCGCGGAAGAGCGCGGCCAGTCCGAGGCGATCGGGCGCAACCTGTACGAGATGGCCGAACTGCGCGTTCCCGTCATCTGCACCGTGATCGGCGAGGGCGGCTCCGGCGGCGCACTGGCCATCGCGGTGGGCGATGCCTTGCTGATGCTGCAATACAGCACCTATTCGGTGATCTCGCCGGAGGGCTGCGCTTCCATCCTGTGGAAGAGCGCGGAAAAGGCACCCGACGCGGCCGAGACGCTAGGCATCACCGCCACGCGGCTGAAGACCCTGGGCCTGATCGACAAGATCGTTGCCGAGCCGTTGGGCGGTGCGCACCGCGACTATGCGGGCACCATGCAGAACGTGAAAAAGGCCTTGCAGGATGCACTCAAGCAGGCGCAGAACAAACCGGTTGCCAGCTTGCTGCAGGACCGGTTCAACCGCCTGATGAGCTATGGCAAATTCAAGGAAGTCGAAGTCGGCTGACCTTGGCGAGCGGATCGCGGGGCAGCTTGCGCCGCTGCTCCCTGCGCACAGCTCCATTCTTATCGGTTTGAGCGGCGGGGTGGATTCGGTGGTGCTGTTGCACTTGCTGAGTCGGCTCGCGCCGCGATTCTCCTGGCGGCTTTCCGCTTTGCATGTCCACCACGGTATCAGCCCAAATGCCGATGCCTGGACGGATTTCTGCACTGCGCTCTGTGCCCGCCACGACATCTCTCTCACTATCGAACGAGTCGACATCTCGCCGTTGCGCGATCACGGCATCGAGGCTGCGGCACGCAAGCTGCGCCATGAGGCGTTTGCACGCCGGCCGTGCGATTTTGTCGCACTGGCGCATCATGCCGACGACCAGGCCGAGACGCTGTTGCTGCAGCTGCTGCGCGGTGCGGGCGTCAAGGGGGCGGCGGCGATGCCTGTCCTTGCGCGGCGCGAGGGCGCCCCGGCACTGGTCCGCCCCTTGCTGCATTGTTCCCGCCAGGAGATCCTCGATTACGCTGAGTCGCACGAGTTGCAATGGGTAGAGGATGAAAGCAATGCGGACGACAGTTATCCGCGTAACTTCTTGCGTCACCGGGTGTTGCCTCTGCTGGAACTGAAATTTCCCCATTGCCGCGACACCCTGTCGCGCAGCGCGCAGCACTTCGCCGAGGCGAGCGAGTTGCTGGATGAACTGGCGCAGCAGGATGCCGCACAGGCGGTGCATGGCGGCTCGCTGGATGTTGCCGCCTTGCAGGCGTTGAGTCGCTCTCGCGCCAAGAATCTGCTGCGCTATTTTCTGCATCGAACAGGCGCCCCGATGCCGCAGGCCGTCCAGCTGGACGATATGCTGAAACAGCTGTGCGATGCGAGGCGCGATGCGGCCGTGTGCGTCAATTTCGGCAACTGGCAATTGAGGCGTTTCCAGGGCAGGGCATATGCGATGCCTGCCTTGGTCGATTTCGATCGCGACCTCGAACTGCCATGGAATGGGGAAGCCGAACTGGATTGGCCTGCGCTAAGCGGGCGTCTAAAGCTCGAGCAGGTTCATGGTGCAGGAATCAGTCTGGCGAAATTGCAGCGCGCGCCGGTCATGTTGCACCTGCGGAGCGGCGGCGAGACGCTGCGACCGCACGCACACGCCACGACGCGCACCCTGAAGAATCTATTGCAGGAACACGAGGTGCCGCCCTGGCAGCGCGAGCGACTGCCTTTGCTGTATTGCGGCGATCAACTGGTCTGTGTGGCAGGGGTTGCGATTGCGGCCGAATATCAGGCCAGCCCGCAAGAGGGCGGCCTGAAGCTGTTGCTGGTGTAGCGGGTTTTCCCTCTGGCGAGGGCGGGGTCAGCACCGGAATCGATTGATGGCCGTGCGCATGTTGTCCGCCAGTTGCGCGAGATTGTTGGCCGAGTCCGAGGTTTCCTCTGCGGCGGCGCTGTTTTCCTCTGTCATTTGCGCGACCTGTTCGACATGGCTGGCGATGTCGTTGCTGGCGGCGCTTTGTTCGACCAGTGCGGTGGAAATGTCGCCGACCGTCCTGAGCACGCGCTCGGAGCCTTCCTTGATCTGGTTGATCGCATCGCCGGCCTGTTGCGCCAGTGCGACGCCGCTGTCGACCTGGTTGACGGCTCCGGACATGCTGCCGACCGCGACGCGGGCGGTGTTCTGGATGGAGTCGATCATCTGGGTGATTTCCTCTGTGGCGCTGGAGGTGCGCTCCGCCAGCTTGCGCACTTCATCCGCCACCACGGCGAAACCGCGCCCCTGTTCCCCTGCACGTGCCGCCTCGATAGCGGCATTCAGGGCCAGCAGGTTGGTCTGCTCCGCGATTTCCTTGATGACTTGCACGATGGAGGAGATCTGCGTCGACTGTTGACCGAGCTCTTCGATGGAGACGGAGGTCTGGCGCACCGTATCGGCGATCTGTTTCATCTCCGCTGCGGCGTTATGGATGATTTCGCCTCCCTGGCCGGACAGTTCGCCGGATCTGCGGGACAGTTGCAGTGCCTCGCGCGCGCTTTCCGATACGTGGTTGATGCTGACGGTGACTTCTTCCACCGTGGCTGCCATGGCGGAAGCGGCCTCGCTCTGGTGTGCGGAGCTGGTGGCGACCTGATGAGAGGATGTCGACAGGGCGCGTGACGAGTCGAAGAGTCTGTCTATGCCGTCATGGAGTTC
>DASTGP010000214.1:0-9706 GCA_035605585.1 Gallionella sp.
CGTGCGGCGCTTCCTTGGTTAAAGGATGCGGGGGGCAGCTCGGTCATCAATGTATCCAGCACGTTTGGACACAAGCCGACGGCCATGCTTTCACACTATGCTGCGAGCAAGGCGGCGCTTGAGCATTTGACGCGCTGCTGGGCGCTCGAACTGGCGGCAGATGGCATTCGCGTCAATGCGGTGTCGTCTGGTCCGGTCAATACCGACTTCATGGCAAACCAAATGCACCTGCCGCAAGAACAGATTGAAATCATCCAGGCGCAGGAGCAAAAAAATATCCCGTTGGGGCGCCGGGGCAATCCGGAAGAGGTGGCCGAATGGATCGTATCTTTGGCGTTACCGTCCAGCGCATGGATCACCGGGCAGGTAGTTTCAGTGGATGGCGGACTGTCCGTAACGTAAGCGGGAAAGGGGCGGTATGAAAACGTATCAGGGCGGTTGCCATTGCGGGCAGGTCAGGTTCGAGATCGAGACCGACCTGGTCAAGGCGACGGAATGCAATTGTTCCATTTGTACCAAGAAGGGGGTGCTGCATCACCGCGTGCCGCCGGAACGTTTCAAGTTGCTTGCCGGGCAGGAGGCGCTGTCGCTTTACCAGGCCGGCAAAAAGATCGCCAAGCATTGGTTCTGCAGGCATTGCGGTATTCATGCCTTCAGCAACCCGCGCGCGGCGCCGGAGCAATTCAGCATCAATATCCGTTGCCTGGATGACTTTCATCGCGTGAAGAGCGGCATCGAGATCGTGCAGTTCGACGGGCAGAACTGGGAAGAAGCGGTCAAGGGTTTCAAGTTTTAGCTTCACATGCGAACTTTCCATATTTCCCCCATTGATGAGTTATGTCCCTTTGTCGATCGACTGTGGGGATGGGAGAGCACCGGGAATGCGATGATTGCGTTGCCGACATTGCTGCCGGGAACAGGGGCGGAATTCTATTTCCACTATCGAACGCCATTCCGGCACGATACTGCACAAGCCGGACAGTGCGGATTGGGAGCGGCTCACCTGTTATGCGTGCGGCGCAAGCCCGTCGATCTCTGCGGGGCACGGGATGTGGGGTTTATCGCGGTTCGCTTCCGTGCCGGGATGCTACATCGTTTTGTCGATATTCCCGGCGGGGAGTTGATGGATCAGCCTTGTTCAATCGAAGACCTGTGGGGCAGGGAGGGGAAAGCGCTGTTCGAGCGGGTGGCTGGCGCGGATAGTTTGTCTGACAGGTCTAAATTGATACAGCATTTTCTGCTGAAGAAGCTGCGCAGCCTGCCAGCGGACAGTCTTGTCGAGCGCGCGGTCTCGCGCATCTACCGCGACTGTTCCTCCATGAGCATCAAGCAACTGGCATCCCAGATGGGGATAGGGAAACGCCAATTGGAACGGCGCTTTGTTGCGTTGACGGGGCAGACACCTGCCGATGTCCGCCGCTTGAGCCGACTCCAGAAGACCGTGCGAGCGCTGATGCTTGATCCATCGACCCGCACTCTCGATGCGGCGTTGGCGAATGGCTATTACGATCAATCGCATTTCATACACGACTTCCGCGAATTGACGGGGGCGCCTCCGCAGCGGCATCTGGAAATCGCGCGCGCCAAGACGCATTTTTACAATACGCCCATTCGTGCGGCAGGCAAGATGGCGGCTCCTGTTAACTGATACGAAGGAGCCGTTATGTTTTTGTTGTTCGCTGAGTTGAGTGCAAGGCCTGAAGCTTGCGGCGAGGTCGAGCGTATATTGAGCGGATTGCTCGCCGTCGCAAGGAGCGAGCCGGGAAACGTGAGCTACGCGATTCATCGCCAGATCGAGAGTCCGCAGGATTTCATGGTTTATGAACTGTATCGGGATCGCGAGGCTTGCGATGCCCACTTGGCGGCAACGCCTGTGCAGCAGGCGCTCAAACAGTTCGAATCGTTGCTGGTCAGGCCGCCGCGTGTGGTGTTCTGCGAAACGGTAGGAGTCTGCTCGGTGCCGGGCTGACATTGCTAAACAGGGAATTGAATAAATGAATTCAAATATGATCACTCGCAACGCCAATTTGGCTGACATCGACGGGATTCTGTCCTTGCAGAGCCGTTACCTGTACGCCAACCTTTCCGAGAGCGAGCGGCTCAACGGTTTTGTGACCACACCGTTTACGCCCGATCAGCTCAAGACGCTGATCGACGACAATGGCGTGTTCGTTGCTATCGTTGATGGCAAGGTCTGCGGTTATGCCCTCGCCGGGAGCTGGCAGTTTTTCTCCCAATGGCCGATCTTTCCCTATATGGTGTCACGGCTTCCTGCGCTGAATTTCATGGGTCGAGCCATTACGGCGGAGAATTCGTTTCAATACGGCCCGGTATGCATCGATGAAGAATATCGCGGCTCGGAATTGTTTCCGCGCCTGTTCGAACAAATGCGCCGCAGCTTTTCCAGCCGTTACCCGATTGGAGTGACCTTCATCAATCGCCTCAACCAGCGTTCGTACAATGCGCATACTCGGAAATTGGGAATCCAGGTGGTCGACCAATTCGAGTTCGGCGGCCGGCCCTATTACGGGCTGGCATTTGATACGCAGGTATCCGTGTTAGCAGGCCGAGATAAAAAGTAAGCCATGCCGCTGGCGAAGTGAGCACATCCCGCGATCGGTAAACGGCTGCGTGCTGTTTGTGTTCTTTCCGGAAGGTTAATGCTGGTAGCGATATTCCTGCGTCAGCCCGCCGTAACCATAAGCAGCGGCGCGCACATCTTCCACGTGGATATAGCTGGCTTCGTGCAACTCACCCAGCAGTTTGCGAAATGCCGCAAAGGATTCCGCGATGTATTGAGCCTTCTCTGCCTTGGTATTGGTCTCGTCGGTGATCTTGATGTCGAAGTAGAAACTGGCCTTGCCGAGATCTGCCAGTGACTTGCCGTCTACGATCCAATCGTCTGGATCAATGTATGAAATGGCGATCGAAGTCACTTCGGGTTTCTTTTTCAGGATGCGCCCGGTCAGTTCAAGCAGTGTGGCCGCAATGGCGCGCGTCATTGCGGGCGACCTTTTTGCGCTGACTTTGACGTTGAGGATGGGCATATAGTCTCCTGTGTGAAGTTGATAGATCGGCGGCTCTCACTGCGGCAGCAGGCGAGTCAATTCCAGTTCACCGCTATCGGGCAAATAGAATGCAACGAATTTGGCGGGGATAGAGCCTTCATTGTCGAAACGCACAACCCTCGCATTCGCCGGCTCATAAAACGCATCGCCGGCCCCGAGCCGTTGCACCGGTTTACCTTCGATCTGGAAGACGATGCCGCCTTCCATTACAACACCGACAACCGGGCAAGGATGCAGGTGCAGCGGGGCGTGGAGTCCCGGCTCCAGCACGACCTCCTTGGCCTCGATTCTTGCAAGCGGGCGGACTTGGGTGAGTTGGGCGGAAAGCAAATCTTTGCGTGACACCGATGGCGTTGTGGACGCTACGGCTCCCTGCGCATGGGCGGGAAGGTTCAGGACAAGGCAGGTAAGCAGCAAGCACTTGGCCGTTCTGTTTAGCGTGGTTTGCATGTGTAGTTCCCCGTGAGTTCGATTGGGGTGGAATATAGCTGCGCACAATTGTTTCGAATATCGGAAAATATGGAATCAATAATCCCGAAAATCAGGATGGTGATATGGCCCGGATAAATTTCGATCTGGATGTGTTGCGCAGCTTTGTGACCGGCGTCGAACTGGGCAGCTTTGCCCGGGCGGCGGATCGACTGGGGCGTTCGACTTCGGCGGTCAGCGCCCAACTCAAGAAACTGGAGGAGCAGGCCGGTGCACCGGTACTGCGTAAATCCGGGCGCGGACTGGCATTGACGCCGACCGGCGAAATGCTGCTCGCCTACGCGCGGCGCCTGCTTGAACTCAACGACGAGGCGGCTGCCGCAGTGCGCGGCGTCGATCTCGAAGGCTGGGTCAGGATCGGTTTGCAGGAAGACTTCGGCGAGAATCTGCTCACCCGCATACTCGGCGATTTCGCCCGCGCCCATCCCAGAGTGCGCATCGAAACCCGAGTGGCGCGCAATGCCGAACTGCTCGAACTGATCCGTGCCGGCAAGCTCGATCTCGCGCTGGCATGGGATTCCGGCGAACGCTCGCCGCACTGCAAATCGCTGGCGCAACTGCCCATGTCATGGATAGGTCCGGCAGCCGACAAAATGCCCTGCCTCATGCCGGGCGAGCCGGTGCCGCTGGCCGTTTTTGAAGCACCCTGCCTGATGCGCAGCGCCGCCACCGCCGCGCTGGACCGGGCAAGCATTCCCTGGCGCATCGCCTTTACGAGCTCCAGCCTGAGCGGGATATGGGCGGCCGTGGGGGCTGGGCTAGGCGTTACCGTCCGCACCCGTGCCGGGTTGCCGGCGTCGTTGCGCGTACTGGATGGATTGCCTGCGCTGCCTAACGTAGGCTTAGTGTTGCACCGTGCGGAGGTTGAACCTGCGCAGGCGGTGCAGCGATTGGCAGGGATAGTCAGCGAAAGTTTGGATATCGGGTAATATTTTCGATGCTTGCCGTTACCTGGGAGAAGGATGTTTATGAGCAAACCGGAATTTTTCATCACCGACGTTTTCACCGACCGACGCTACGGCGGCAACCCGCTCGCGACCTTCATCGATTGCGAGTCGCTGTCCGATGCCGAGATGCAGCAGATCGCGCGCGAGATCAATTTTTCCGAAACCACGTTCATCACCTCGCTCGAGCCCAGAAACGGCGGCTACGACGTGCGCATCTTCACGCCCAGGGCCGAGGTGGATTTTGCCGGGCATCCTGCGCTGGGCACAGCACATGTGATCCGCAATAAACTGCTGGCCGTTCGCCCTGAGCTTGTCGAAGGGCTTGATGGGTTCAGCTCTTCATCCGTTCATGGTTCGACAAGCTCACCACGAGCGGATGAGGGAAGGTTGCCGGACGAAATCATGCTCAACCTGCGCATTGGCCCGATTCCCGTCACCTTTACCGCAACGCCCGCAGGCGAGCCTGTGTTGTGGATGAAGCAAATGTCGCCGCAATTCGGCAAACAGTTGGATGCGGCAACGCTTGCCGACGTGTTGAACCTTACGATGCCCGACATCGAGCAAGGACTTCCCATCGAAGAGGTCTCTACAGGCTTCCCGACGCTCATCGTCCCGCTGAAAAATCTGGATGCGCTCAAGCGCGTGAAGATCGACAAGGAAAAGTATTTTGCGCTAGTCTCCGACGCGTGGGCCAGGATCATCCTCGTGTTCAGCCGCGAAGCCTATGAAGCCGGGCAGGCGCTGAGCGTGCGCATGTTCGCCGATTACTACGGCGTGCCGGAAGACCCCGCCACCGGCAGCAGCAACGGCTGCCTTGCCGCGTACCTGGCACAGCATAGGGTATTCGGATCGACGGAATTTGATTTGCTTGCGGGGCAGGGCTACGAAATCGGACGCCCATCGACACTGGCGCTACGCACCAGGCAGGCGGCGGAGAGCATCGAGGTGTTTATCGGCGGTGGGGTGGTGGACGTGGCGCGGGGGATTTGGGGATAGGTAAAGTTCATACGGCCCCCGCCGGGGCTAACATTGATTCACGAACGAACGTAGGAGGAAACATGAACAGGATCATCGGCGTATTAGTACTGCTTCTATCGTATGAATACTCGTTTGCAGCGTGCATTCAAGTGAATGGTGAGACGTATTGTGGCAAAGGGGCGTGCATTGAATTTAACGGAGGGGTTTATTGCTCTTCCCATGAAGGCGGCGATGCCGTGATTCACAATGGCATGCCATTATGCGGCGCGGGAAAGTGTTTGGAGAAAGACGGAAACATATGGTGCTCGGCGCACCCTGGCGGTGGAATAATCAAACACGACTCTGCCTTGTGGTCCGGCCCTGGCGAGTGCCTGGTGCATGACGGTAGCGCATATTGCGCTAAAGCTCCTCGTGGAAAATGTTTTGTCGTCGACGGATCGGTGAGATGCCAAGGGGACTGGGTTAAAGAAGAGCCGGTATTGGCAAATTTTTGTGACAGGGCGACGAAACTATGATGGGCGCAGCTCCCAACCCGCCGCTCAACTGGGCGCTTCTCATGTCGCGCCGGCGATCGGTATGTGTTGGGCGTCTTGAGTTTTGCCAAAAATTCACCATAGGAGGGCATGATGCAGAAGGGCTACTGGATTGTTCGTGTTGATGTGACCGATCAGGATCAATTCAAGGCGTACGCAACTGCAAACGCCGAAGCACTTAAAAAATATGGCGCATGTTTCCTGGCAAGAGCCGGGCGGTTTGAAGTTCCTGAAGGAACAACTCGGGCGCGCAACACGATCGTTGAGTTTCCCTCTTACCAGGCCGCGCTCGATTGCTGGCACTCCGCCGAATATCAAGCCGCCCTCAAACTGAGGTTGCCGGCCTCGACAATCGATCTCGTCATTGTCGAGGGTTACGATGGCCCGCAACCGTCTTGACCGCTTTGGTGCTTCTTCGCTTACCGACCTCCAAGTTCCTCTTGCGCCGTGGCGGGCGGAAGCTCGTAGCTGCAGCCTCTTGGAATGCGAGTTCACCGCATATGATGTCACGGGAGCATGAGAGGTGTAGTTGTGCATATCCGGGGGTGAAACCCGTCCAGCACTTTCGAAATACGCCGCTCCAACCACGTGATTGGCGCACATAACAAAGGAGTCATCGATGGAACTGTTTACAGCCATATTGAGTATCGCAATAGCCCTCACGCTGGGCGCCATGAGCCCCGGGCCGAGCTTCATCCTGGTTGCCCGCACTTCCGTGGCCGTCTCGCGCCGGGATGGCCTTGCCGCCGCGGTTGGAATGGGTGTTGGCGGCGTCATTTTTTCTGCCATCGCGCTTCTCGGTCTGCTTGCCATTCTTGCTGCGATTCCATTGCTTCATCTCGGCTTGAAGATAGTGGGGGGCGCATACCTTTGTTACCTTGGTTATCGGATCTGGCGGGGTGCCAGGCAACCGCTGGTACTCGAGAATGTACCTCTTCAAAGTCATTCCACTCAGGCCTGGCGCTCTTTTCTGCTTGGTCTTACCACTCAGGTGAGCAACCCCAAGACCGCTATCGTGTACGCGAGCGTTTTTGCCTCGCTGCTGCCACACGATGTTCCCTCGCTCGCTCTGGTGGTGCTCCCCCTCATAGTTTTCGCAATCGAGACTATCTGGTATTCGGTAGTTGCACTGGCGCTATCTTCTCCTTCACCGCGCGCCCGCTACCTTGCGTCGAAAGCATGGATCGATCATGCTGCAGGGGCGATCATCTCCACACTCGGCCTTAAGCTTATCTTCGAGTCGCAGCAACCGTGAACATCGACATGATGCCGCTCGTTCGACGCGCCACTCCTGCTGACAGGGGCCGGTCATTCAATCGTCAGGTTTCATAAGGACTCGTTGCATGGCGCAAGTAAAAATCTACGGCCTTAACTCTTCGCTGACGAAGAACATTTCGTCACTTTCATCTGCAATTCACTCGGCAGTCGTTGAAGCATTGGCATTTCCGCCCGATAAGAAATTCCATCGTTTTATCGGGCTGGAAAAATCAGAGTTCATATTTCCTGAAGATCGGAGTGACTACTACACGATCATTGAAATTTCCTTGTTCGAGGGGCGGTCAGTCGAGTCAAAGAAGTCGCTCATCCGCCTAATTTTCACCAACATTGAACGCGATGTCGGTATTTCACCCCAAGATGTGGAAATCACTATTACTGAGACGCCCAAACACAATTGGGGCATTCGTGGCTTATGTGGTGATGAGTTGGCCTTGGGTTACAAAGTCAATTTGTAACCTAACCCAGCAGCGGATGTTTTAGTCTCAAGCATACGGCGCAATGTCCTTTGGTTATTGCGCCTTGCATTCGACTTCGTTGCTACCGCGCCGTTTGCTCCCGCAACCAATCGCGGAAGGTAACGACTTTTTCCAGTATCAACCTGTTTTGCGGAATCACCAGGTCGTAGCCCAGCGTGCAGGGGATGGACCGGTTCAGCAGGTGCACCAGGCGACCCGCTTTCAAGTCGTCCGCGACCGGGCTGTGCCAGCAAAGTGCCACGCCCAGCCCCGATACGGCGGCCTGTATCACCAGGCTGGCGTCGCCGAAATGCCGGATGCGCGCGGGCGTTGCGTTGACGCCTAGCGTTGCCAGCCAGGTAGTCCAGTCGGGGAACATGCCGCTCTCGGTGTGCCAGTCGTTTTCGAGCAGCGGGTGGGCAACCAGGTCGTCCGGCGTGTGGATGCCGGCGGCCAGCGCGGGGGCGGCAACCGGGACGAGCGCTTCCGGCATCAGGCGCTCGGCAATCAGGCCGGGGTAGTTGCCCGCGCCGAAACGTATCGCCGCATCCACTTCTTCCACCTGAAAATTCACCGGGCGCTTGGTGGCATGCAGGCGCAGTTCGATGCCGGGGTGTTGTATCTGAAAATCTTCCAGGCGCGGGACGAGCCAGCGCGAAGCGAAAGCGGGCGGGGCGGAAATCACCAGCGTATTGTTCTGCGCGTTCGGGCGCACTTTCTGCATGGCGCGCTCGATCTGGTCGAGCGCTTCGGAAAGCAAGGGCAGCGCGGTCTGCGCGGCATCGCTGAGCGCGAGCTTTTTTCCGCGCACGAACAGCATCACGCCGAGGTGGTCTTCCAGCAGCTTCACTTGCTGGCTGATGGCGGCGGGGGTGACATGCAATTCCTCGGCGGCGCGTGCGAACGAGAGGTGGCGCGCGGCGGCTTCAAAAGCACGGACGGCGTTCAGCGGGGGGAGTTGCCTGGGCATTAGATTATCTAACTCGCTCGTTTAGAAACTATCGTTTGTGCCGAATTAAAGCGGCAAATAGACTGCGCGGCAATAAATTTTTCTAATGGAGCAAATGATGGTGAACGGCAGCACGTATTTCCTGGTGACCATCGCCGTATTTTTCTGGGGGGCGAATTTTCTGCTGGGCGGTTATGTGATCCACGACATCCCGCCGCTGTGGGCGGCCGCCGTGCGCTTCGTGCTGGGCGCGCTGCTGATGTTCGCCATCGTGGGCATCAAGCGCGAAAACCTGTTCGCTCCGCTGCGCAAGAATATCGGCATTTACTTCATGCTCGGCGTGGTCGGCATCGTCGGCTTCAACCTGTTTTTCTTCTACGCGCTGGGCTACACCTCGGCCAACAACGCCGCGCTGATCATGGCGACCAACCCTCTGTTGACCACCTTGCTGGCCGCCGTCATGCTGGGAGAGCGTCCCGGCCTGCGCCATATCATCGCCTTGCCCATCGCGCTGGCCGGCGTGGCGGTGGTGGTGACGCGCGGCGATTTGCACACCCTGCTGGCATTGCAGCTTTCCATCGGCGACGTGCTCATGCTGGCCGGGGATATTTTCTGGGCCTTGTACAACGTGCTGTGCCGCCGCTACATGCCGCAAGCCTCGCCGCTGGTGAACACCACCTGGATCATGACTGCAGGTGCATTAGTGCTGCTATGCGTGGCACTAGGCAGCGATGCGCATCTCGCGGTGCTCGATACCAAGGCTGCTGCGGCGATGCTGGTGATGGCGTTCGGCGGCACGGTGCTGGCCTACCTGTTCTGGGGCATCGGCATCGCGCGGCTGGGTGCGGCACATACTTCCATATTTATGAACCTCATTCCGGTGTTCGCCATGCTACTCGGTGCGCTGATCGAAGACATGCCGACAGTCCCGCAGCTGGTGGGCGGCTTACTGGTACTGGGCGGGGTGACGATTTCGATGCTGCCGGGGCGGCGTTCGGCGGCGACGTGA
>DASTGP010000042.1:0-28894 GCA_035605585.1 Gallionella sp.
AGATGAAAGAACCTTCGCGAACATCGTTTCGAGTGCAAAGTCGCCGACGTGTGGCGTGACCACACCGGCATCCAGCTTCGAAAGATCGAGCAGCTTGGAAAGCATTTCGCTCAAATTGGCGACACAATCCTTCATGCTCGCGAGCAGCCGACTATCGATGGAAGCGGCCCCTGCCGCCAGGGAGTCCACATAGAGGGAGAGCGAGGACAGCGGTTGCCGCAGATCGTGGCTGGCTGCAGCAAGAAATCTCGACTTTGCATTATTGGCCCGCTCGGCCTCGGCCTTGGCCGCCCTCAGTTCATCCTCGGCCCGCTTGCGTTCGGTGATGTCCTGGAGCACGGCAACAAAGTGTTCTTTTTCCGTACTATAGGCCGACACCGAAAACCATCTGTCCAATGGCTCCATATAGGTCTCGAACACTTCCGGATTGCCGGTTGTGGCAACCCTGCCGAATATATCGAACAGTTCCGGATTAGCCCCCCGTATACCGGGAATGACTTCACTAGCCCTCCTGCCGACAACATCCTTCAGTCCGGTCAATCGTTCAAATGCCGTATTCACTTCAACATGGACAAAGTCCACTGGCTGCATGCCCTCATACAGCATCCTGCAACGTGCATACCCCTCGCGCATCGCGTTGAACAACGATTCCTGGTGGGCACGCTGGAGCTTGCAACGCTGGCGGTAGAGTTCGCAAAAGACCTTTACCTTGCTTTGCAGCACATGTGGCTCGAAGGGTTTTATCAGATAATCCACGGCCCCCAGTTCATAGCCCTTGAACTGGAGCTGCGCATCCTTCATCCCCGCCGTCACGAAGATGATGGGCAGGTGCCTCGTTTTGGGATTGGCGCGCATCAACTCCGCCATTTCGAATCCGCTCATGCCGGGCATCTGCACATCCAGCAGCACAAGCGCAAAATCCTGCCTGAGCGTTAAACGGAGCGCGTCGTCTCCCGAGGTGGCCTTTACCAGACCAACCCCGAGGCCGTGCAGTACTCCCTCAAGGGCAAGCAGGTTTCCGGGGCGGTCATCGACCAGCAGCACCGCGACATTCTCAGACATCACTCCCCCTCCGTGGCATTTCTGCCGGATTAATTTCATTTATTGGCGCCGTCTGCGGTCAACAATTCTTCTTATTCGATCCCATCGGCAGGTTGATTGGCCTTCGGCTCATCCAGGCAAGAGTGAGACGTCCCTGCTTTTTAGGCAGCCGGCATTATCTGCTCTCCGGCAAAATCCGCGCAATCTCCATTTAATGCCGCCCATGCCCCATGCGCCGGCCAAGGAATCCTCTTCCTTGGTACGGTTATTGCTCGTCATGAGGTCCCATCATTCATTTAAGACAAGGTGCGACATGCTATTCGACACGTACGAACAAAAAGGCCTGCTGTTCAACATGAACTTCAAGGAAGCCAGCGGCAATTACGCGGCATATCGCGGCGACCTGGTGCTGGAACTGGGCGAGGTCGGCGACGCGCTCGGCCACCGCAAGCCGCCCGTCTCCACCATCAAGAACACCATCGTGCTGGCCGAAAACGACAAGATTAAGCTGTATGTCGGCAGCCTCGACGATCTCGCGCTGCTGCCCAAGGTGCTCGATTACTACCAGGCCGATTTCGCGTCGGACGTGAGGATCATCCTGTTCGTGGTGAACATCGACAAACCGCTGGTGATCGAGTTGGGCGGCCTGAGCATCGCCGCCATCGGCATGCAGGAAGGGCTGATCTGGAACGAACTGATCGACCTCGCCGCGCTGGACAAGGGAGACTTCAAGGGCCAGTCGGCCTCGGAGAAGATCGTCACCGTATACAAGGCGCTGTCCGACTACAAACCCAAGGGCGACAAGGTCTCGTTCGAAATAGCCATGACGCGCACCGTCGAACTGACGCGTGCCGGACGCGGGCCGGTGTGATTGTCGTGCCGATTGTGAGGTTCTCGACAATCGGCTGCGCCACTCCGTTCGCCCTGAGCTTGTCGAAGGGCATCAGCCTATTGCAGGTGATTCGACAAGCTCACCACGAACGGATAATTAACCTCCCGGATTTAAGGTGTCACCATGCCAAAGATTGGCCTCTTCTTTTCCAGCAGCACCGGCAACACCCGGCGCATCGCCAAGGCCATCAAGAAACGTTTTGACGACGACACGATGGCCGACGCCCTCAACGTCAACAAGGCCACGCCGGAGCTGTTCGCAAGCTACACTCACCTCATCCTCGGCACCTCCACGCTCGGTGCAGGGGCGCTGCCGGGGCTTTCTACAGACTGCATGGGCGGTGGCTGGGAAGAATTCCTGCCTAAAATCGAGCACCTGGACTTCGGCGGCAAGACCGTCGCACTGTTCGGCCTCGGCAACCAGGACAAATACCCGGACGAGTTCGTCGATGCGATGGGCCTCCTCCATGAATTCTTCAAGGACAGGGGTGCGAAACTCGTCGGCTCATGGCCCGCCGACGATTACGACTTCATCGCCTCAAAGGCATTCGTGAATGACCAGTTCGTCGGCCTTGCGCTGGATCAGGAGAACCAGAAGCTGCTCACCGATGATCGAATTGAGGCATGGTTGAAGGTGATTGCCGGAGAATTCGGGTTGTCTGTTTGAGCTTTCGACTCGCAGTCGAAAGCTCGATATCGATGCTAAACCGCGAACCGGTTCACCGTGTTCTGCATCTTCTCCACGGCCCCCAGCAAGTGATGCGCGCCTTGTGAGGTTTGCTGTGCAACGGCATTGTTGTCTTCCGACATTCGCGCAATATGCTCTACATGTTGCGCGATATCCTCGCTGGCGATGCCCTGCCCTCTCAAGGCGTCCGATATGTCCGACACGACTTGAACCACGCGTTGTGCACCTTCCTGGATACGCTTGATCGCTTCGCCCGCTTCGTTGGCGTGCCGTACCCCTTCGTTCACCCTTCCTACACCGCCCTCCATATTGGCAACGGCGTCGCGCATCCCGTTCTGTATGGAACCGATCATTCTGGCAATCTCTTCAGTGGAGTTGGTCGTGCGCTCCGCCAATTTGCGCACTTCATCCGCCACCACGGCGAAGCCCCGGCCCTGCTCGCCAGCGCGGGCCGCTTCGATGGCGGCATTCAAAGCCAGCAGGTTGGTCTGCTCGGCGATCTCGCGTATCACCTTCACCACCGAGGAAATCTGCTCCGATTGCGAACCCAGCGTCATGACCACCACGGTGGCCTCCCGCACCATGGCAGCGATCTGTTCCATACTCATCACCGCCTGATGGATCACCGCCACCCCGGTACTGCAGGTCTGTTCGGATCGTTCGGAGATATTGCGCGCCTCCTGCGCATTGGCAACGACTTGTCCCATACTGACAGTCACTCCCTCGGCACTGGCTGCCACTGAAGCGGTTGCTTCGCTTGACTGCTGCGAAGTCGCACGCACCTGATCCGATGCGACCGCCATTTGCTGCGCACTCATCGCGACCACCTCAGCATTTGCCTGCGTTTCCTTCACCACATGGCGGAACATCTCGCGCATGTATTTGATCGATGCCAGCAAGCTGGTGGTGTCGCGCGGATCTATGTCGATACGCAACCCGAGATTGCCAGACGCCACATGCCTGGTGATCTCCCGTGCGTAGCGTGGATCGCCGCCGAGCAAACGATTCACGCTGCGTGAAATAAACCAGCCCAGGAGGCCGACAACGGACATGATGCCCAGGAACAACAGCACCAGCAGCCGTTCCTTATCGGCGATCATCCCGGCGGCGAATCTTTCATCGGCGCTGTTGCGCGCATTGGCCAGTTCCACCACCTCATCGATCACGGCGCGATGCTCGGCATATTTCTCGGCCATCAGCGGAAGCAGCTCCTGCGCCGCGCCGTGTTCACCGGCCAGCAGCGCCGGGATAAATCGCTGGTCGCGCAGATCCAGGAATGCCGATCCCGGTCGGTAAGCATCCTCGACCATCAGTGTCTTTAATTTCCCATCCGGCAGGTCGGACATCCAGAACCGGTGCCGCTGCTCATATTCTTCGCGCAGTTTGCGGCTGCGTTCCACCAAGGCAGGCAAGGCTGAGGCATCCGCATTCGCCATTTCCAGCGTCACCAGATAGGCTTCGATCAAATACTCGGGCGGGGGCAGAATATCCGCGACCAGGTCCTTGCCTTGCACCACGCGTTTATAGATCGGCCCGTTGACTTGCAGATGGTTGAAGGCGGAATACACCACCGAGCTTGCCAGCGCGAATCCGGCCAGGAACGTTATCAGCAACAAACTGATCTGGGCATTTACGCTCAATGTCTGGACGAAATCCAGGGGGTTCAACCGGCTGAGCAAACTGTCGTTTGCCGCAGCGCCTTCCCGCAATCTTGCCTTGCCATTCCTGACCGCTTCGTACAAGCGGCCGGCACTTTCGATTTCCGCCCTGCCCGGCTTGGTGCGTATCGAGGTGTAACCGATGGTCTTTCCGTTATCGTCGATGGGCGCCACATGCGCATTGACCCAATAGAAGTCCCCATTCTTGCATCGGTTCTTGACGATACCCGTCCACGGCTTGCCCTTCTTCAGCGTCGACCATAGATCGGCGAACGCGGCCGGAGGCATGTCGGGGTGACGCACGATGCTGTGGTTTTGTCCGAGCAACTCCTGCTCACTAAACCCGCTGATCCTGATGAAGTCTGGATTGGCATACGTGATGATGCCTTTCAGGTCGGTCTTGGTTACGATGGTGACGCCATCGTTCATCTGCACTTCGTTGTTCGTGACCGGCAGATTCGTCTTCATGAGTCTCTCTCGTATAGATCGCGATGATGGGAATATTGCAGGGTCAAATAAATTCGCTCAGTTCTTCGCTCAGGCAGCCGATAGGCTCGGCCAGCGAGCCTTCCGCATCCGTCTCGAAGCGCACCAGGTAGATTTCCGCATCCGGCATTTCCTGCGGATGGCCGATATTGACGATGACGCCGCGCGTGCCGGCGGCAGCAAGCAGCGCTTCCGGCTCGACACCGGGAATGGCGCTTTCGCCGGTCTCTTCGAGCGCTTCGTTGTAGAGGTCCTGCGCGGCGAACACCATGTCGCCCATCTGGAATCTGCTCATTTTGTTATCCCTCAAAGCTCGGAACCAGTTTCGCCTCGCTGCGCACCGTTCCTTCGTTGCCCCAGGCCGTAACCGCCTCGACGAACCAGCGCGCATCGCGCGGATGCGGGCAGAACAAGTCGAACTCGGCATAGAAACTGCCGTCGCTGTTGAACGTCAGCGTGCCGCAGCGCTCGTTGCGTGCGTTGCGCCAGATGCCTGCGTAGCCCGGCTGCTGGTTGGCCGGGTCTATGACGCGCGTGAACTGCACGCCAACCAACTCGATCTTCGGTGCGGCACCCGCAGCAGCGTGGCGCGTTGCATCATTCTGCAGCGCCTGTACGATGCGTTCGGCCAGCCCCTTCAATTCCGCGGGAAGAATCGTCACAACGTTCATTCCGGCTCCAGTTCGAAGGTCAGGCGAGGCGGCGACGAGAGAACGACGCAGACAGTGCAAATAGCACGGCAAGGAGTGAGCGAGGAAGCCAACGCAGTATCACCGATGAAATGGAGTCGGAATTACCAGATGTCGGCCGGCGTCTTCAGCCGCTCGACGACCTTGCCGCCCAACAGGTGTTCGTCGAATATCTCGCTCACATCCGCCCTGGTGACGTTGCTGTACATCACGCCTTCCGGATAGACCAGCACATTCGTGCCCATGCTGCACGGGCCGATGCAGCCGCTCGGCGTCACCAGCACCTGGGTGAAGCACTGGCGCTGCTGCCACTGCCTCATGAACTCGTCCACCACTTCGGCGCAGCCCTTCTGGCCGCAGGACCCTCGCGGATGGCCAGCGGGTCTGTTCTGCGAACAGACGAATACGTGTCTCGCGGGTTTCGGCATGGTCAAACCCTCCCTTGCGCAGCAAGACTGCGTCCCTCTCGCCCGCGATGCGGGAGAGAGCTTGGAGAGAGGGAGTCGGACATGGCATAGATCATTGAATGTTTCATGTCCGTTACGCCCCCGCCGCCAGGGCTTGATGGGTATGGCACTGCTTGGGGCACACGCGCCCGCAGGAGCCGCAGCCGATGCAGTCCAGCGCGTTGGCGAGTGTCATCACCATGCTGTTGTCTTCGTCCTCGTCGTAGTTCTCGTCGTCTTCGCTGCGTTCGACCAGCTCGAACACGGTGCGCGGGCAGACCTTGTAGCAGCGGCCGCAGCCGATGCAGTTGGCCGCGTTCAGCGCGGTGACGAAGGTGGGTTCGTAAGGCGTCCCGCCTCTTGTGATTCCGGTGATGTTGGCCATTTCTCTTCCTCTATCTAAACTTGCCTGTACCTGAACTTACATTTCTTTCTGTGCTGCGATCAGTTTCGCGTTCGCCTCCGCCCAGGCCTGGCACGCGTCGTAGGTGGATTGCGCGATGCCGGGGATCTCCTGATATCCCGCTGGCAGGCGCTCCTCGACCAGGTCGTGCAACTGCGACGCCCATTCGCTGGAGATGCGCTTGAGCCTCTTCACTTCGCGGTCGAGGTTCTTCAGTTCTTCTTCGGTCATGCCACTCTCCACATTCCATTTCCCGATGTAGGGGCGCGATTCATCGCGCCCTAATCCGTTCACATATAAAAAACCTGGCGCGATGAATCGCGCCCCTACATTCCGGCCACTTCCGGATACTTGCCGACGATCTCCAGCGCGACCGAGAGCAGCTTGTCGGCCTCGTCCTTCATCTTCGACAGGCTCTCGTAACCGTAGCGGTGTACGTCGCGCAGGGTCTTGTCCATCACCACCAGCTTGCCGACGGTGATCACCGCACGACCGAAGCCTTCGTGGGTGATGTTGATCATCGGCACGGCCATCTGCCCGCATTCCTTCTCGATCAGCGAAGCGATGGCGTTGTAGAACGCCTTGATGCGCGACAGCAGGACGTCGTCCGGATCGCCGATCACGGGAATCGCACGGCGCTGCTCCTTGGTCACCACGTACGGGGCGAGGATGCGCTCCACCGGCCAGCCGTCGTAGGTGCCGTAGCTGTCGATGGCGCGCATCTGCTTGACCATCTCCTGGATGAAATCGGTGGACAACAACGGGTCTGCTGCGACTGCCTGGTTCATGGTGTTTCTCCTTCGTTAATGATTCGACCTCGTAGGTCGGGTTGAAACCCGACCTACAGCTTTTTTGCACTCATCCGCGGCGCCCAGCCGGACAGCCGCCCCAGTAAAAAACCCGTTGCGATGCCGATGCCTGCCCCCAGCACCGCACCGACATCACCCAGTCCATACGCCGCCGCAACGCCCGCCCCCACCAGCGCCAGCACCGTCGGCAGCAGATAGGCCAGCAGCCCGGCCTTGAGCAGATCGCCCTCGCTCATGCTCAACTGCAACTCGTCGCCCGCGCGCACGTTCGCGTCGCACTGCACTTCGATGGCCTTGCGGTTGTTGGAGAAATACTTGCCCAGCCCGGACACGCCGCAGCTGCTGCGCGACTGGCAGCCGCCGCAGCCGGATTGTGCGGTCGGCTCGACCTGCACTCTGCCGTTGCCGGCCGAAACCACGCGGACAGGTGCGTCTATCATTCCTGCCATTCCTCGTCTGCCGCGAAACGGTCGCTGCCGTGCTGCTTCTTCAAATGTTTCGCCAGCCACGCGGGCGGCTCGCTGCATAAACTTTTCTGCAGGCCGGACAACAACTCATCGACCGGAGAATCTTCGTCCACGCGCATCGGCTGGATGCCCTTCGCCAGCAACTGCTGGATCGCCGATGCACCAACGGCGTTGCAGTACACCGCCGCACAATCGCCCAGCAGCTCGACCTTGGCGGCGAGCTTGCCTTCGTGCCCGTCCATTTCCGTCTCGGTGAACTCGGCCACTTCGACCAGCCGCGCTTCGTTCCCGTCCAGCTCGTAGATGGCGAACGCCTCGGCCGCACCGAAGTGCTGGTCGACCACGCGGCGGTCGCTGGTCGCAAAAGCGATCTTCACCGTCATCGTTTTCTCCCTAGTGTTGTCCATTAGCCGCAGGTGTCGCACGACTCTCTCCCGTCCGCCGGTTGTAGATGGATATATAGGGCGCCGGCTCGTGCTGGCCGTGTTCCGCCAGCAGGTTCGCCAGATCGAACAGCGCCTGCCGCGTGCCGCGATAGCCCACCCACAGCCGCTGGTAGCCGCCGATGAGGTCGTATTGCGGGAAACCCGCGCGCAGCAGCGGCACGCCGAGGCGGCGCGCGCTTTCCGCCGCATGCGAATTGCTGATGACCAGTTGCGCTCCGTTGCGCCTGGCCGCACTCTCCAGATCATCAAGGTCGCCGATGCCGACTTGCGCTGCCGCCACATCGCTGAGGATGTTGGCGCGCGCCGAGGCCACCGCGGCGACCACCTCGCAGCCCATGCCGCTCACCAGTTTGGACAGGTTGTAGAGCAGGTCGGGATCGGCGGCGATGGCGATACGCGCGAAGCCGAGCATGAAATGCGCATCCACCATGGCGTCCTGCAATTGCGCGCGCTGGCGGGCTACCCTTTCCGGCACCGGCTTGCCGCTGATCTCGGCCAGTGCCGAGACGAACGCATCCACCGCCTCCAGCCCCATCAGGCAATCGAAGCGGTAGTCGGGCACATTGGTCTGCGCCTTGAGGAAATCCGCCGCATCGTTCAACGAGCTGCCCAGCACCAGCGTGGCGACGGATTCGCCCATGCTGGCGATGTCGCTCACCGGTGTGCCGCCCACAGTGAGCGGCGAGCTCTCCGTCTCGGTGAGGTGCCCGTCCAGCGAATCGCCGATGTCCGGCAGCACCAGCGGGCGCAGGCCGAAAGCTTCGATCATCTCCTTGATGTGTTCGATGTCGCCCGGCGTGAGGAAGGATGCCGCCAGCACGTTGACCTGCTTCTTGCGTCTACCCACATTGCTTCCCACGATTGCCCCCTCGCCCGCCAGTATTGAATAAGGCTTTTCTCGTTCGCCTCCTCTCCCGCTTGCGGGAGAGGATTGAGGAGAGGGCATCTCCGAAAGAGGGTTCGATTTCGGCAGCAAGGCCTCCAGCACCGCCTTCAGCGCCAGCGCGTAGCCGCTCTCCAGGCAGCCGGTGAAGTCGGGCGTGTTCACCGGCACCACCGGAATATGCGCAAACTCGGGATGCGCGGCATAGAACTCCTTCACCAGCCGCTTGATGTCGGTGCCCTGCGTCTCGGACAGCCCGGTGGTCGGCAGCCCGATCATGGCCGGTTTGCTTTTCTCGCAGATGGTCGCAAGGCCGAGGATGACGTTCTCGTCCGCGCTCATCACCGTGGAGACCTGATCCATCGCCGTGGTCTGCAAGGGGATCGGCTCGCGGAAATGGCGCACGAAGTACACCTTGCCGAATGCGGTGCAGCCCTGCGAGCCGTGCAGCATGGGGATGGCTCGATTGATGCCGAGGAAGGCGAGCGATGCGCCGACCGGCTGGCTGGCCTTGAGCGGATTCACCGCGAGCGCTTTGTTGCGTTTCAGGATCTCGGCCATGTCATCTCGATTCGTCTGTAGGGGCGCGATTCATCGCGCCCTGATTTTCAATCGCCAGAAACCGGGCGCGATGAATCGCGCCCCTACCAATGCCGTATCGAATAACGTTCATCATCACGCCCCCAGCTCCACACCCGGCACTTGCGTCTTCGCCCACGGTGCAGGCTTGCGCACCGCGGACCAGACCGGCGACTCCAGCGTCAGCGCGAGTTGGCGCGCCAATTCCAGCATGCCGCTGTAACCCTCGTAGCCGAATTCGCGCTCCTGGTTGATGTCGAGGAAAGGGATGCGCGCCTTGAGCGCGGTGTACATGTTGCGGCCGCCCGCGATCAGCATGTCGGCCCGGTATTCTCTCACCGCGCCGAGCAAGGCCTTGGCGCTGCCGTCGGTGATCATCTTGGTCTTCTCGCCCATGATCTCGCGGATGCGCACCTTGTCTTCTTCGGTGGACTTATTGGTGCCGGTGGCAACGACTTCCATGCCCAGGTCTTGCAGTGCGGAAACGATGGACCACGACTTCACGCCGCCGGTGTAGAGCAGCACGCGTTTGCCGCGCAGGCGCTCACGCCACGGTTCGAGCGCGGCGTTGATGCGCGCTTCTTCGCGCGCAATCAGGGCTTCGGTACGCTCGGTCAGCGACGGGTCGTTGAACAGTTTGGCGAATTCGCGGAACGCCATTGAGGTGTCGGTCACGCCGTAGAAGCTGCCCTCGAAGAACGGCACGCCATAGTCGGTCTTCAGCTTGCGCGCGACATTGAGCAAAGCCTTGGCGCACACCACCATGCTCGCCTCGGCGCGATGCATGGTCTGCACTTCGCGGAAGCGCGCATCGCCGGAAAGCGTGGCGAGGATGCGCAGGCCGAGTTCGTCGAACAGCGGCAGCACGTTCCAGAATTCGCCCGCGATGTTGTATTCGCCAATCAGGTTCACGTCGTGCACCGTGATGCCGGGCCGCTGCGATTCCGCAGGCACCGGCAGCGGTTCCGCCGTGCCGATCACATGCTTGAACATCGTCTCGCCCGCGATGCGGTTGCCCAGATTCTTGGTGCCGTAAAACCCGGCGCAGTCCACCGGCACCACCGGCACGCCAAAACGCGCGGCGGCCTCCTTGCACACCGCGCCGATGTCGTCGCCGATCAGCGCGGGCACGCAGGTGTTGTAGACAAACACGGCTTTCGGAGAATAACTCTCGACAGCCTGCTTGATGGCATGGAACAGCCGCTTTTCGCTGCGCCCCATGATGACATCCTGCTCGGTGAGATCCGTGGTCATGCCGATGCGGTACAAGGTCGACCCGGAAGAGCGCGTGCCGCGGTTGTCCCACGAACTGCCCGCGCACGCGATGGGGCCGTGCACGATGTGCGCCACATCGGCGATGGGCAGCAAGGCGATCTGCGCGCCGTCGAAGGAACAGCCGCCCGCCGTTGCCCCCGGCTTGGGGCGCGCGCAGCCGGATTTCTCCTTCTTGTTATGTTCGCAAGACGGCTCGTTGAGCAGTTCGGCGATGTCCTTGGCTTGCATGGCATTCACTCATGAGGTTGACATTCCCTCATTCGCAAATGCCGTGCCAAAGACAGCGAGTTGATTTAAATGGGATTTATTCGGAGGGGATTTGTAGCAAAGCAGACAAAATGGGCGGGAGCGACAAGCTTGTGGTGGCGGGAGAGTCAGCCTCGTTCTCGTTTACGATCAAATTCGAAGCTGCCCCTATATCACTCTATCTATCGATAGGAATTCCACGTATCGCAGGGTGTAACTTTTCCTCCGGCACTCTTCCAGACATATTCCGGTAGTAGTAGATGTTATCTCGCAGCATGTCAGCTACAGGACCAGCAACTGCAGGCTCTGTAATGGCCTGAAGCATTTGATCGTAGACTTCCATCGCTGCGAAACGATGTAACCTTACTGCTGCAATCATTGTCGCTTTTAGTGAAAGCACTTTGAGCACAGGAACTTCCGCACTGTCAAAAATTGCGGACATCTTACCCGCAACAGTTTCGGCATGTGAGAAGTTGTAGCCCCCAATAACATCTTCAACTGCTGCACAATACCGCTCAAGTGGCCGCTCTAATTGCTGAGGTGTGCGACGCGACATGACCCGAAGTATTCCTTTAGGTATTCGCTCGAATTGCTCTAGGTATTTAGCGCTGTCCTCAGGCATCTGAACAAGCAGTTCTAGAAGCCTTTCGAGATTCTTTGTACTGTACTTTTGATCTTTGATCAGCGTTTTTGCTTGTTCCAGCGCCGCATCAAACTCACCAGAGATTGAGACGTCCGGATCCAGGGTTCTCAAGAAGCTTTCTACCGCATCCATCAGCTGACCTACTGTCTGATAACGCCTATCCGGTAGCTGTTGAGTAGCTCTATCAATTACGTGCATCAAACCTGGATTGATCAAGTCGGGATCAATAAGGGCGGGAGTATCCCCAGTAGTCAACTCGTACAACACCTTTCCCAACTGATATATATCGGTACGTTCATCAGCAGCCCTGCTCCCCCCGAGAGCTAACTGTTCTGGAGCACAATACATCCTTGTACCGAGAAATGCCGCTGTTTGTGTCAAGGTGGTTGTGTCTCGATCAGTCAATCGGGCCAAGCCCAAGTCTGATATCACTACAGCACCATCAGCCATTCGCATTGCGTTATCTGGTTTCAGGTCGCGATGAGTGGAACCAGCACCATGGACGGCTTGTACACCAAGACAAATTGACTTAAATATATTGATGGCGTCCCCAATAGGCATCGCTGCATCTACTTCATCTCCAATAGACCCCCGCGCGATTGGCATTGTGAAATATGGCGGATCATGGTCTTCATTAAAGGCAAGAACTGGCATTACATTTGGATGATTTATGCCTGCCATTATGCGAACTTCACGACCGAACCGTCGCTGAGGCTGCGGATCAGGATTTGGACAGTATTTAAGTGCCACATGCTCGCCAGAATCTCGATCTACTGCCCTCAGTACAATACCCATTCCGCCTTTACCGATTTCTTCGACAACCTCGTAGCGATTGTCGATCACATCTCCTACATCAAACTCAATCAAGATTCATCTCCCTCACTTGTATTTGGTGCCCAACGCAATTTAGATAACATCCCATTACTTTGCTTCTTTAAGCTAGGCGTGAATGCTATCCCGCTCCGATCCCTCGCAGCAAGCACAAAAAAGGCCTATGTATTTTTGAAATACACAGGCCGGACAAAGGGAACGAAAAAGGCTAGATCGAATACGGTGCGGCCGCCCATCCCTTGACGAGGGCGGCCTCGGTGTCGGGCAGATAACCGAAGCCGGCGTCGAGGTCACGCGCCACCGCGTAGGCGATCTTGGGCGGGGTGAAGGTTCCTGCGACGAGGTGGAAGTACCACGCGGAAGGATAGCCCGCGGCACGATCGAAGGCCTGCAATTGCGCAAACAGCTCGGTGCCGGAGAGTTCGCCGTTCCACTGGAACGGCTTGAGCTCGCGCGCGTGGCGCGAGACCAGCGAGACGGTGGTCACAGGATTGCGGTAACGGTCCTGGTGTTCGCGCAGCGCGACGATCCAGTGGTCGCTGAAATGGCCGCGCGCCGCGGCGCTGCTGTGCGACCATTCGGACAACATGCGCGGCAGCTCCGATTTTCGCCCCTCGCCGAACGACGCCCTGGCGACGGCTTGGCGCACGTCGATCAGCCGGCGGAACTGGTAGCGCGGCGCGCCGACCGGTTGCGCATCCAACACGTCCGGTGCGATCGGCTCGATCAATGCCAGCAAATCGTCCGGGGGATTGGCGGCATCGAGCAGATTCCTGTCCAGCACCTCCTGCAATTCTTCGATTTCGAGTTGCAGGAAATCCGCGGGCGCGGGGCCGTACGCCGCGACAAAGTAATGTGTGCGTCCGGTGTGGCGTGTGACCAGCAGCCCCTTGTCCTCATGGCGTTCGACCAGCTCGTGCATATCGCCGCCGCAGTCGTCGAGCTCGGACTGCGCCCACTGCTCCAGGCTGTCGGCGATGCGCCTGCCGTCCGCCGCCATGATGCCTCCGGGACGGTACCAGCCGCCGCGGTTCAGTGCGTAATGGAAGGAGATGCCGGGACGAATGCGATTGGCGACTTCCAGCAGCGCAGCATGATGCGGACGCGGCGGAATGGCCCCGATAGCGGCGGCGAGATGGTTCAGCGTGGTTTCGTCAGGCGTATGTATGATCATCGGTCTTGGCCTCTTGTCGTTATTCGTCCCCTAGCAGGAATCCGCCCAGCCGACGCCGCACTGCGGCGCGTACGTCGGGTTCGGCATCGTCCACCAATTCGGCGATGGCTTCCAGCGGCGCGCGCTGCGCGGCCTGCAGGCGCACCAGCCAGTTCTCGTCGTGCAGCAACCGCGCCGCATCCTCCGGCAGCATGCGCTCGGCGACGATGCAGCGCACCTCCGCATCCGCATCCTGCGCCATGAGCCCCAACGCAAACGGCGGCAGCCGGCGCGCCACTTCCTTGCGCACTTCGCGCTCGGGGTCATGCGCCATGCGCGGCAGCTGGCCGTGCGGCAGGCGCTTCGCCGCCGTCAGCCGAACCAGGTAATCGTCGTCGCCGATCAGCTCGCTCAGCCGCTCCGGCGCGATGCGGTTCGCGACCGTCATGCGCACCTCGCGGTCTTCGTCGCTCAAGTAATCGTCCAGCTCGCCGATGGGCAGGCGGCTCGCCACCACGCGGCGCACCACCTCGTCCCGGTCGCGCGGCATCTGCCGCAGCGCATCCAGCGGCGCGTAACGCGCGGCGATGGCGCGCCGTTCCCAGAAGGAATCGTGCAGGCATTCCTGTGCGAACTGCGGATTGCGCCGCAGGAAACGGTCTATCTGCCGGCCGCTCTGCGCGATCAGGCACACGTCGCCCGGCTCACATTTTCCTTCCGCCAGCAGCGCGCGATGAGGACAAGCCGAGCAATCGGCCAGCACAACCTCGTTCAATGGCGTCGCCCCGGAATGACGCTCTTCCGACATGTTCAAACCCTTCAATTCCTGCTCCGCTGGAGATTCCTGAAAGAATGAGCAACCAACGTGCCAGTTTGCAGAACATGACGCAAAGCCTGCGGCGACGGGGCATCGGGTCGAGTGGAAAAATCGACGCGGGACGTTTTGTCGGGATTGCGACAAAACAATGTAGGTTGGGTGGAGCGCAGCGATACCCAACGAATGGAGTGCTGAAGAGTGATGGGTATCGCTACGCTCAACCCATCCTACAGCTATAGTTTCTTGCGCAGCACCGTCATGTGTGAAGGCTCGAAGCCGAGCCTGCGGTAGAAATCCAGCGCAGCCCGGTTGTCGCGGTCGGCCAGCAGGGTAACGCGCGTCATGCCCTGCTCCCGCGCCCATGCAAGCACATGCTCGACCAGTTTCCGCCCCAGCCCGCCGCCGCGATGTTCGCGGCGCACGATCACGTCTTCCAGCAGCAGCACGCGCCCGCCTTCCGCCGTGCTGATGGTAATGAGCGCATTCGCCATGCCCGCCACCTGGCCGGCTACGCGCAGCACGAACAGCCTGCCGAGATCGGGATTGTCGAGGATGAGCCGCAGGCCGCGGAGCTGTTTCTCTCGCTCGGGGGTGAAGTCGCTTTCGAGCGCAAACAGCTCGGCGAGCAGGTCGGCGAGGTGCGGCAAATCTTCAGCAGTAGCAAAGTCGATATTCATATCATCCGTAGATCCTGTCGAGATAAATTCCATCCATAGGTCCCAATTGTAGGAGCGTGCCCTGCACGCGACCAAGGAAAGAGGTCGCCAGCTTGCTGGCGTAGTGAGATGGCTAGTAGTTTCATCAGGGCTCGCTCCTACATTAACGCCACGCTCTTCACCTGCGCGCACACATACATCCCCGCAGACAAGCCAAGCTGGTCGCGCGAACGGCGCGTGATGCGCGACAGCAGCTGCTGAGACTCGCCGACCTTCATGAGCACCATCACCTTGTCCGGCCCCTCGTCGCGTATCGCCTCAATGCGGGCATTCAGGATGTTGCTGATGCTGGAACCCTGCGGCGCTTGAGTGGCGATGCTCACGTCGCGCGCCAGCACGCGGGCACGTACGCGGGTGCCGAAGGATTGATCCACCCTGCCCACCCACAGATGTCCGCCGGGAAAATCCAGCCGCGACAGGTGGTAGGCCTCATCGTGCTGAGCCACCGCCGCCTCGATCACCGCGCCTGCGTCGTCGAAATGCGCAGTGGGCAGGTCGAGCCGCGCGAGCGTCTCGCCGAGCGCACCGCAGGCGATCACACGGCCTTTTTCCAGCAGCACCAGATGATCGGCCAGCCTCGCCACCTCGTCCAGCGCGTGGCTGACATACAGCACGGGGATGTTCAGTTCACGGTGCAGGCGTTCAAGATACGGCAATATCTCCTGCTTGCTCGTCGTGTCGAGCGCGGAGAGCGGCTCGTCCATCAGCAGGATGCGTGGGCTGGTGAGCAGCGCGCGGCCGATGGCGACGCGCTGGCGCTCGCCGCCGGAGAGTTTCGCGGGGTCTCCGCGCTCGATGAGCCTGCTCAGGCCCAACCATTCCACCGCCTGCTCCAGCGGCACTCTGCGTTCGGCAGAGGGAATCCGCTTATAGCCATATTCCAAATTGGCGCGCACCGACAGGTGCGGGAACAGGCTGGCCTCCTGGAACACATAGCCCAGCGGCCGCCGGTGCACCGGCATGAAGGTCGTCTCGTCCTGCCAGGTTTCGCCGTTCACGTGTAGCGAGCCTTGAGCGCGCTCCAGCCCTGCAATGCAGCGCAGCAACGTGGTCTTGCCGGAACCGGAGGGGCCGAACAGCGCGGTGACGCCGCGTGCAGGCGCGGTGAATGTTGCATCGAGCGAGAAGCTGTCCAGTTGCATGGCGAACCTGACATCTATCCCCGATTGCTGGCCACTTGTAGGAGCGTGCCCTGCTGCGTGTGTTGTCGGGGCGCAAGCCCCATACAACCGCGGCGTACTCCTTGCGGGTGCGCGCGAACAGGAAGAGCGGTCGCGTGCAAGGCACGCTCCTACTGGAGACGAGTTATCGATGCTCATCGTCCTCCTTTCCACGACTTGCCGCCCGCAAAGTACAGCCCCAGCAGCACGAGGAAGGAGAACAGCACCATGCCGCCCGCGAGCAGATGCGCGGCGCCGTATTCCATCGCCTCGACGTGGTTGTAGATGGAAACTGACAGCACGCGTGTCTCGCCGGGAATATTGCCGCCCAGCATCAGCACCACGCCGAATTCGCCGACCGTATGCGCGAAGACGAGGATGATCGCGGTAAGTAAACCGGGGCGTGCCAGAGGCAGTGCCACGCTGACGAAGCGATCCCACGCGCTTGAGCGCAAGGTCGCCGCCACTTCCAGCGGTCGCTTGCCCATGGCCTCAAACGCGTTCTGGATAGGCTGCACGGCGAAGGGCAGCGAGAACAGCACCGAGCCGACCACCAGCCCGGCGAAGGTGAACGGCAACGTGCCCAGATGCAGTGCCTTGGTGATCTCGCCCACCGGCCCCTGCGGCCCCATCATCAACAGCAGGTAAAAACCAAGCACCGTCGGCGGCAACACCAGCGGCAATGCAACCAACGCGGACACGATACCCGCATACCACCTGCGGCTGTGCGCCAGCCACCAAGCTAACGGCGTGGCGACGCACAGCAGCAGCAAGGTGGCCACGCCCGCCAGCTTGAGCGTAATCCAGACCGCCTGCAGATCGTCGGGAGCTATCGGCATATCGGTTCAGGGCAATCCATAACCGAAGCTGCGGATCACTACCTTGGCCGGCTCGCCTTTGAGGTAATTCAGCAGCGCTTGCGCCGCCGCCTTGTCTTTCGCCCCCGACAGCAGGACCGAGCTCTGGCGGATGGGGGTGTACAGTTCGGACGGCACTAGCCAATACGAACCCTCGGTCACTCTGCCATCGCGCATCACCTGCGACAACGCGACGAAGCCCAGATCGGCATTGCCCGTCGCGGCGTACTGGTAGGTCTGAGTGACGTTCTCGCCCGTCACCACCCTGCCCTGTATCGCGTTCCACAGCCCGAGCCGCTCCAGCGATTCTTTCCCCGCCATCCCGTAAGGCGCAAGCCTAGGGTCTGCGATCGCCAGTTTGGTGTAGCCGCCTTTGCGCAACACCGCGCCCTGCGCATCCACCAAACCGGGTTGCGCGCTCCACAGCACCAGCTTGCCTTCGGCATAGACGAAGCACGTGCCGCCGACCGCCAGCCCCTCCTGCACCAGCCGCTGCGGCATCTCCTCGTCGGCCGCGAGGAATACATCGAATGGTGCGCCCTGCTTGATCTGCGAATAGAATTTGCCGCTGGAACCGAGGCTGACCTTTACCGTATGCCCAGTATCGTGCTGAAACTGGGCCACGATGCGCTCCATTGGTGCAGCAAAATTGGATGCGACGGCGGCAGTTACCTCCCCTGCCTTTACCTGTGAACTCATCAGGCCGCACAGCAACGCAACAACGGCCACATGGCCGCCCAATGACAGGATATGCATATTCAACCTCTTCACTGAAAGCACTGTCAGGTACTAAGCAAGATGAGGGCCAATATGAAAATGATGGACTTTGCGGCTATCAACCCAACTACAAAATATCCTCATCCACCCAAGCCAGTACCACGCCGATGGCTTGCAACGGATCGGTGGTCAAACCAAGGCAATGTTCGCCGCCACCCACCAGGTAGAGATTGAATTTGTCGCGCTGCAGCGCGGGCGGCATCCGGGCGGGCATGTCGTCGTCGCTGCAGAAAGTGAAGCGCAGATCCGGCCATATCTGTTTCAAACCGGTCAGCGCGTCTTCGTTCAATTCGCGCAGTGCGGCAGCAGCATTGGCGATCCGTTCCAGTGTTTCTTCTGTGAGCATTTGATTACTCTTCTTCTGCCTCGGTGAACCGGCTTAGCGACTTCGCTTCGACGCCGAGTATCTTGGCCAGCCAGGGCGGCGGCGCGTCGAGCACGGCCTGCAGAAGTTGCAGGGTGGCGCGCGCCTTGCCGCCCTCGGGCACTTTCACGGGATGGACGTTGGCACGCACGGCCTTGGCTGCTGCGGGACCGCCGATGGACTGTACATAGACGATCTGGCAGTCGCTGATGAGTTCGGCACGCGCGACGTTCTTGTCTTCGGCATCGTCTGTGATGAGGGTGGAGCGCGCGTCAATCAGGCGGATATCGTTGCGCCCGACCTGGTAGACAAGGAAGCGCGGACAGGAGCCGAAGTGGCCGTCGAGGTTCTCTTCGGTGTTTGAGGCCACGGCCACACGCAGGCTGCCGGGCAGGTCGCCTTCGGCGTAGGCGTCCAGCGGCGGCAGGTTCTCGGCGTCGCCGGATTCGCCCCACAGGTGGCGTACGGCGAGTTTGATGGAAGCGCCGTCCACATCCGGCTCGACGGTCTCTTCGCCGGAGAGGATGAGCTTGAGGTCGGCCACGGTCACCTTGGCGAGTTTCTCTTCGGTGATCGGCAAGCCCAATTGATTGCCCAGCTTCGCCACCAGTGCGCCGGTGTCCACTTCCGAGAGGACGCGGGCGGCCAGTGCAATGCGCAGGGCGGCGGGTTTGGTGATGACGGTGGCAGTGGTCATGATTACCTCTTGTTCGTTCAGCCTGTAGGAGCGAGCCATGCTCGCGAACGGAATGTGATCGCACGCAGGGCGTGCTCCTACAATGCCTTCAGGGATTACGCTACGATCTGCGTGATGCAACCCTTGATCGGGCAGATCTTCACGCATTGCGGCTTGTCGTACTCACCGTCGCACTCGGTACATTCGCTTGCGTTGATGACGTACATGCCCTTCTTCGTGCTGATGGAAGCCGTGGGGCATTCCGGTTCGCAGTCGCCGCAGGAGGTGCACAAATCTGCATTGATCTTCATTGCCATGATGTATCTCCTTTCAAATGTGAAATGTGAAACGTGACTCGCCGCTGTGCGGCTCAAGTGAAACGTAAAATCACATTTCACCTTTCACGGTTCTCTACTCCGCCGCATCGAGGCGCCTGGCGCGCACCGAATATGGCAATCGCGCAGGCGCGACTTGAGGCTCGATGTAATAAGTCCCGCCGTTGTTGAGCTTGATCTCTCCCCCCCACTTATCCGGGGTATCAAACTCCATCGAGACGATGGTGTCCTCGAGATCGCGCTTGGGCAGGTAGAACTGGTAACTGCCCTTGCTGTCGCGACGGATCATGATGTTTGCCATAACTACTTCCTTTCGATTCACACCGCCTCTGTGCGGATGAGGAGCCGTCGTGAGCGGCCCGAGGGCAAGGCGGACGGGGCGGAGGGACCGGAACGTACACAAGGTACGTGAGGATCCCGAGCACCGCCCAACGCCACCATCGGGCCGCGCAGCAGGCTCATCGCCGCATCAACGCACCAGGTCGTGGTTGTAGTCGGTGGTCCCCATGCCGCGAGTTTCCTCATCGAGCCGCTCCAGCACCGAGTTCACGATGGTGGTCAGCACTTGCATGGCGCCTTCGTAACCCAGGGTCGTCGAGCGATGCAGGTGGTGACGGTCGAAGATCGGGAAACCGATGCGGATCAGCGGAACTTCGAACTCCTTGCCTTTCGCCAGCGTGTCGCGCTGGATGAACTTGGCGTAGGAGTTGCCGATCATGAAGTCCGGCTTCTCGGTCAGCACTAGCGAACGGAAGTGCCACAGGTCGGCGCCCGCGAACAGCTGGGTGTTCTTGCCGTACGGGGTCTCGTCCAGCATCTTGCGCATGGCCTTTTCCCACTTCTTGCTGCCGTTGTTGCACAACACGTGCAGCGGCTCGATGCCCAGTTCTGTGAGGAACTTGGTCATGCCCAGCGTGAAGTCGGGATCACCGTACAGGCTGATCTTTTTGCCGTGCAGCCAGGTATGGCTGTCGGTCATCATGTCGACCAGACGGCCGCGCTCCAGCGCCAGCGATGCGGGGATCTCCTTGCCGGTGACTTCGGCGACCTTCATCAGAAACTCGTCGGTCCAATCCAGGCCCATCGGAATGCTGAGCTTCGGCACATCATGCTTCCAAGTGGTCTCGACATACTTCTTGGTCTTGTCGAGTTGCATCGGTTGCAGCAGGAAAGTAGTGGCGGCGTTCGGCGCATCCTTCACCTGTTCCTGGGTGGTTCCGCCTGCGTACATGCGGAACTGGCCGTCGGCCGGGGTATCCAGCACTTCGGTCGGGTCGCTCAACAGGGTGTAATCCACGCCCATCTCGCCCAGCATGCGATGCATCACGCGGTAGTTGCCGAGGTAGGTCTCGAAACCGGGAACGATGTTGATCTTGCCGTTCTTGCCCGGAGCCTTGTCGTCCATGCTGTTCAGGGTGAAGTAGCGGATGACGCCCTCGAACATGTTGTCCCAGCCGGTGACATGCGAACCGACGAACGACGGTGTATGCGCGAACGGGACCGGATAGTCCTCGGGGATGTTGCCGGCCTTCTTGGTGTTGCGGATGAAGGCGTTCAGGTCGTCACCGATGACTTCCGCCATACAGGTGGTACTTACAGCGATCATGTCCGGCTTGTACAGCGCCTTGGCGTTCTCCAGGCCGTCGATCATGTTCTTCTGGCCGCCGAACACGGCTGCGTCTTCGGTCATGGAGTCGGACACGCAGGAGACCGGTTCGCGGAAATGACGGTTGAAGTAGGAACGGAAGTAAGCCACGCAGCCTTGCGAACCGTGCACATACGGCAGGGTCTTCTCGAAACCCAGCGCGCACAGCACAGCGCCCAGCGGTTGGCAGGCCTTGGCCGGATTCACGGTCAGGGCTTCGCGCTTGAAGTTCAACTCGCGGTATTCCATCGTGGTAGTCCACTTGAAGGTCTCTTCGATCTTCGCGGAATCGTGGCGCTCCTCGAACAGCTTCTGTTTGTTGCTCAACGTTTCCTTGTATTCGTCCTGACGGAACAGCGGATAACAAGGTTTGATGTCATCGACTTGTTGCATGTTTATCTCCTTAGCCGCACTGCCAATTTGCAGATGCCGGCACAGATTGAATGAATTAACTTCTGCTCGATCCCCTCGCCCTTGCAGGGAGAGGGTAGACTCGTGAGACCTGATCGTTTCTACCCTCTCCCCCGCCCTCCCCCTGATGGAACTACTAGCCATTCGACTAAGCTGGCAAACAACGCCAGCAAAGTCGCTGGTTATACCCAGGGGAGGGAGTAGAGAGGTTGTTTACGCAGCGGCCTTCTCGGCGACCGGTTCAGACTGTTTCAACCACGGGGCGGCCAACTTGCTCCAGCACGGGTTGTTCAAGGTCATATCCATGTCGCGGGCGAAGATGGCGAAGCCGTCGTAGCCGTGGTACGGGCCGGAATAGTCCCAGCTGTGCATCTGGCGGAAGGGGATGCCCATCTTCTGGAAGATGAACTTTTCCTTGATGCCGGAGCCGACCAGATCGGGCTTGACCTTCTTCACGAACTCTTCGAACTCGAAGCCGGTGACGTCGTCGTACAGCAGCGTCGAGTTGCCCATCTCCTTGATGGTGCGGTCGTAGTCGTCGTTGTGCGCGAACTCGTAACCGGTGCCGACTACCTCCATGCCCAGGTCTTCATACGCACCGATGATGTGACGCGGACGCAGACCGCCGACGTACAACATCACGCGCTTGCCTTGCAGGCGTGGCTTGTACTTGTCGATGATGCCCTGCATGATCGGCTTGTACTTGGCGATGACCTTCTCTGCATTCGCCTTGATCTTGTCGTCGAAGAAGCTGGCGATCTCGCGGATGGATGCCTCGATCTTGGTCGGACCGAAGAAGTTGTATTCCATGTACGGGATGCCGTACTTCTCTTCCATGTGGCGGCTGATGTAGTTCATCGAGCGGTAGCAGTGCAGCAGGTTCAGCTTGGCCTTCGGGGTGTTCTCCATCTCGGCGATGGTGCCGTCGCCGGACCACTGCGCGATCACGCGCAGCCCCATGTCTTCCAGGATGGTGCGGGTCGCCCAGGCGTCGCCGCCGATGTTGTAATCGCCGATGATGGTCACGTCGTACGGGGTGGACTCGAACGCCTGGCCGTCGCGGTTGCCCAGCACCCAGTCGCGGATCGCGTCGTTGGCGATGTGGTGGCCCAGCGATTGCGACACGCCGCGGAAGCCTTCGCAGCGAACCGGCACGACCGGCTTGTTGATCTCCTTGGCCGCCTTCTTCGACACCGCCTCGATGTCGTCGCCGATCAGGCCGATCGGGCACTCGGATTGCACTGAGATGCCTTTGTTCAACGGGAACAGGGTCTCGATCTCTCCGATCAGCTTGGCGAGCTTCTTGTCGCCGCCGAACACGATGTCCTTTTCCTGGAAATCGGAAGTGAAGTTCATCGTGCCGAATGTGTTCACGCCGGTGGTGCCGACGTAGTAGTTACGGCGACCGGCGCGGGAATACTGGCCGCAGCCGACCGGGCCGTGGGAAATGTGGATCATGTCCTTGATCGGCCCCCACACCACGCCCTTGGAACCGGCGTAGGCGCAGCCGCGGATGGTCATCACGCCCGGCAGCGATTTGCGGTTGGAGGTGATGCACTTCTTGGACTGTTCGATGGATTGATCGTTGACCGCCAGGTGCTTGGCGCGGTCCTTCTTCGCTTTCTCGGGATAGACCTCGAGCACCTCCTGGATGAGGGCTTCAGTCTCTTCGCGTGTCAATGCAGACATTTCGTTCTCCTTTAATGACCCACTAATCTGTGAAGTCTGTCAGGGGTTGCGTAGGTCGGGTTTTAACCCGACGCTCATTTAAAGTCGGGATGAATCCCGACCTACGACTCGGTCAGGATGACGGGCCGTACCCAACAACCAACGGCCCGCCGTCCTTAACACCTTGCTATCAGGCAGCGGCTGCGGCCTTGCCGATGATGGATTCGTCCTCTTTTTCCATGATGCCGAATTCCATCAACAGCTCTTCCAGTTCGTCCATGGTGATCGGAGTGGGGATAACGAACTTCTTGTTGTCCACCACCTTGCGAGCCAAGGCGCGGTATTCGTCGGCCTGCTTCGCCTTCGGGTCGTATTCGATCACGGTCATGCGGCGGATCTCGGCGTGTTGCACAGCATTGTCGCGCGGCACGAAGTGGATCATCTGGGTGCCCAGGCGCTCGGCCAGTGCAATGATCAGCTCGTCTTCGCGGTCGGTGTTGCGGCTGTTGCAGATCAGGCCGGCCAGACGCACGCCGCCGGAGTTCGCATACTTCACGATGCCCTTGGCGATGTTGTTGGCGGCGTACATCGCCATCATTTCGCCGGAGCAGACGATGTAGATCTCCTGCGCCTTGTTTTCGCGGATCGGCATCGCGAAACCGCCGCACACCACGTCGCCCAGCACGTCGTAGAACACGAAGTCGAGTTCGTCGTCGTACGCGCCTTCTTCTTCAAGGAAGTTGATCGCGGTGATCACGCCGCGGCCGGCGCAACCGACGCCGGGCTCAGGACCGCCGGACTCGACGCACTTCACGCCGCCGAAACCAACCGACAGCACGTCTTCGAGTTCCAGGTCTTCCACGCTGCCCGCTTCGGCGGCCAGTTCCATCACGGAGTTCTGTGCCTTGGAGTGCAGGATCAGGCGAGTGGAGTCAGCCTTCGGATCGCAGCCGACGATCATTACCTTCTTGCCGGCTTCGGCCAGAGCCGCCACCAGATTCTGGGTGGTGGTCGATTTACCGATACCGCCCTTCCCGTAAATTGCGCATTGACGCAGTGCCATGTTAGTCTCCTTAGAGGTTGCTGAATTTGAATCGCGATTGAAAACTGTCGCTCGCCCCCCTACTTTCGCAAGCTCCATGCCAGTCCGTACCACGCAACTCAACACATTGAAATGCAAACGGAAAATCATTCCACCTCAAGCGCAAAAGCGGATGGGGAACGCGACAAAGAAATCGGCTTTGTAGGAGTGCCGACAACATCCTGCGGCGCTGCGATCCCGTTGCCGAAAACGGCGCGCCTGCCGATCAACCGCTGCAACCTGCCCGCCGCCATCCTCGGCAGCCTCACCTTCCAGCACGCGCCCGTCCCGCTCGAACTCGATGGTGTGAAGGAACTGCATCGCGGCCTGTTCGAACTGCTGGATAAGCTCGATGATGCAAAGGAACGCGCACAGGCCTTCATGCTGCACATGGACGCCTCGTTCTTCCTGGGCCAGCCGGAACAGGCCGGTTTTACCGCCGATGCCACGCTGGACCGCAGCCGTGCGGATTACCTGAGGATGGTGCGCGGCTGGGCGTTCGATGCGGACGGGCGCGAAGGCGCGGTGATGAAGGGCTGGGTGGAATCGCGCTTCGGCCTGTTGCAGCGCTACCACGGCGGGCCGATACGCGATTTCTCGGACGACACCTACCGCCGCTACCTGGAGATGCGCTCCGCCGGCCTGTACGGCACCAACGCGCTCGAAGCGCAGCTCGACCTGCTCTATACCTATTGCCAGTACGAACTTGCACGCTCGCATCCGGGCAAGACGCACCTCACGCTATACCGCGGCGTCAACCGCATGGACGACCACGAAACGCTGGCACAACTGGACAGCAAGCGCCGCGTGGTGCTGCTCAACAGCCTGAGCTCTTTCACCGTCAGCCGCGAACGCGCCGACGAGTTCGGCGACTACCTGCTCAGCGCGCGGGTGCCGTTATCGAAGGTGGCGTTCTATTCGAGTCTGCTGCCGGGAATGCTGAAGGGAGAGGATGAGTACACCGTGATTGGCGGGTTGTATGAGGTGAGTATTTCAGCGTATTGAGCACCTTCACCTCTCGAAAGTTTTTATTAGCACCAGCTCTAAAATATGAAGCTCCGAAACGACACATCAACACTTTTAAAATTATTCAATCGCCTCCACAAGCTGGACGGAGAAAAGCGAGTACGTTTAAGCATGTTGGATGAATTCTTTCGATTCATTTCTAAATCACATAAGCATCCAGGGACGGCTATTGATAAACATTATCTAGAAGAGATATTTCTAATTAACTTGTTGTTAGTTACGTTTGGCTCGCTTGTACTACTTACTAGGAAAGGGACTCCAAATGGCGCGGAAGATGAAAACGTAATTCTTCGGAAAGACTTTGCAGGCAAAGACATCCATCTATGTAGTTTTCTAAACAACATATGCAACACTGCTACTGCGGCAATGAATTTAATTAAGCAGGGTTACGATACTCAAGCAAGAATTCTCATCAGAACGCTTGATGAGCGAATCTACCAATGCATGGTTCTGTTTGCCTCCAGTGAGGATTACGAAAATTGGGGAAAGGCCGAAGAACAAGAAGATGCAAAACAGGCTCACTACGATTTATTTTCGAGAAAAGGAAGAATCCTTAAGCGAGTATCGGAACTTGAGGAAAAGTACCTAGGACTCTCAGACCATAAGAACGAAATCCAGGCATGGAGAAAAGAACGCGAAAGTTACTATTCAATGGCCGTTCATGGAGCTGCGTCCGCAGTTTTGATTGGATCCGCCTCGTTCGCACTTGAAGATGATTCCGCACATATTCCAAATCTTTTTGGAATTCCATCATCCGCCTCATCGGGAACACTATCCCATATGATTTATCAACTCCATGGGTTACTCCTGCTGTTGCCAGAAATATTGAACGATGTTCATGGCTGGCATCCAACCGTAGAAGATGAGTTAGAACGAATCTATTTGGCCACCAGTGGCGCAGCAACTATTCTAGTCCGGCAATGGATACTCGAAAAAAATTCGAGAGATTCCAGCCCGGAACAATAAAGTTAAAGGGCCAAGCTCAAATATTCACAACAAGGTATTTCCATGCAAGCAACCGTAGCCGTTTTTGGAATTCTCAGATTCCCTCCCGAGCGTATGCCGGAGGTGCGGCCGCACCTGAAAACACTGGTCGAGACCACATATCGGACAGACGGGTGCATCGCCTATGACGTGGCGGAAGATCCTTTCGATCCCGGTCTTATCCGATTTTCGGAGCTGTGGCCCGATCACGAAAGCCTCGCCAAACATCTGCAAGCGCCGCACATCGAGCCTTAGCGCACCGCTGCGCGGAGCTGCGGTTTGCTGGAACGGAAGTTCACGGCTTACGACATCTCGGGTTCGCGCGCGGTTTAATTCGCCCTACCCCCGCACCCTTGTGCGACAAGGTTTTCCGCTTTGTCGCATTCCCGCCACACTCTGCCCCGCCGTAACCCGCGCCAATGCTGAATGGGCGGTCTGGCCCATTTGTTGCCATGTATATCCTCGACAACATCACGAGGAGTCATCGCCATGAGCACCGCATTCGACAATATCTTCACCGGCCTGTCCGAAGGCAGCGTCGTCCCCTATCTCGGCCCCGGCGCGCTCGACGGCGTGATCGACCCGGCCAGCGGAAGGGCCATCCCCGCCGACAGCGACAGCCTTATCCTGGCGATGAACAACGGCCAGCCGATGGCGCCCAAGCTGATGTTCGAGTTCCCGCGCGCAGCGATGAACGTGGAACTGAAGCGCGGCCGCTCGACGCTCAATCGCTTTCTCGACACCACCTATCGCGATACCCAATGGAGCAACTCCGCACTGCACGGCTGGCTGGCACGACAGAAACTGCCCTGCATCGTCGACGCGAACCGCGACACACAGCTGCAAAAGCAATATGCTGCCACGCCGCACACGCTGGTCGTCGGCGTCGCGCGCATCGCCAGCAAGGAATACCGCTTCCGCCTGTTCCACTACGACGGAGCCAGCTATTCGGCCGTCGAACAGGAGGCGGTCGATACCAGCCTGCCCATCCTGTTCAAGCCGCTGGGCACGCCCTTGCCGGAATCGAACTACATCGCCTCCGATGCCGACTTCGTCGATTACATCACCGAGTTGATGGGCGGCTTCGCCATCCCGGCGTTCGTCAAACGCATGCGCCAGAACAAGCGCTACCTGCTGCTGGGCCTGCGTCTCAACCGCGACACCGACCGCATGGTGTTCTCCGACATCATCTTCGGCGCGGACAAACCCGCCGGCTGGGCGCTCATCCCCCATCCCACCGACAAGGAGAAACGCTTCCTGGGAAGGCTCAACATCGAGATCGTGAATGCCGACGTGGCGGACTTCCTCGCCGCCGCACAAAGCCTGGACGGCAGCCTCGCCGCGGCATGAGCAAGCATCGGGCAGACTCCCCTCTCCCCAACCCTCTCCCGCAAGCGGGAGAGGGAGCGAACGTAGCGCGCCGCGCTGCTAAACCCATATTCGACGAATCGCGCCACGCGCTGAACATGGCGCAGATGGATCTCACCCATCGGGAGTTCGTCCAGCAAGTGGCCGCATTGATCGGTGCGAGCGACGCGGAGTTTCCAGCCCTGTTCCAGGCGCTGATCGACCATACCCGCATCCACTTCACCGAAGAAGGCCGGCTGATGCGCGCCTCGAAATACCGGGGGCTGCCGGAACACGAAAGCGAACATCACCGCGTGCTGGGCGAACTGCAACAGCTCAACCGCAGCCTCAAGCGTGGCCGCATCCTGCTGGTGCGGGCCTATGTGCGGGAAGGATTAATGGAGTGGTTCGACTCCCATCTGGCGATGATGGACAGCGCGCTGGCGATGCATCTGAGAAGTACGTCGAGCGGGGAATAATTCCGCGGCCAGATTGCTGTCCGGCTTGAGTACAGACGTTGTATTGCAAAGGCCGTAGGGAAGTGCTGATTAAGTCCGTTCGCCCTGAGCTTGTCGAAGGGCATCCCATTTAACCTGTCGAGTTGATTAAGTCCTCCATTCATGGTTCGACAGGCTCACCACGAACGGAGGACTTGTTCAGCGTTTCCTCAGCCCTCGCCCCCTTGGGCTGCGGCAGTCAGTTTTTCCGATACGTACTCGGCCCTGGCGGTGGCATTGTTTTCCCGGCCATTCAGCGCGCACCACGCAAAGAACTCCTGAGGAACGATATGGCATTCGATCGCGCGCACGCCGGAACGCTGGAATTCCCGGCGTGCCGAGACCGCCATGGCTTTCCACTTCGCAAATGAATCCTCGAAGCATTCCGGGTCCGCAGCCCTGGACTTCATTTCAGCCCAGGTTTCCTCGGTGTACCAGGTGAGTCCTACCATGAGCGACTGGCTGCGTCTCTTTGCCCTCAGGCGCTGGTGGAGTGTCGGGATTCTCATGTTCCTGGCGTGCAAAAATCAGCGAATGGTCGCGCTGCTATTCGTCGTCATCGCCGGCGATCGCGCGGCGCGGCACCGTTGCCGGATCGGCGGTGATGGCGCGGTAGATCTCCACCCGGTCGCCTGGCCTGAGCGCCGCATCGAGTTCGGCCACTTTGCCGAAGATGCCGACCTTGTATTCCGCCAGGTCGATATGCGGGAATTTTTTCAGGATACCGGACTGTTCGATGGCCAGTTGCACGGTGGCCTCCTCCGGCACTTCGATGCGCAGCCAGAGTTGTTGAGCAGGTTCGGAAAAAGCGACGCCGATTTGCATGATCTCTCCTAACTCGCTGCCGATTCGGCAGCGACCAATTGGGCACGCGCCGCTCGGCGGCTCTCGAGGACGCG
>DASTGP010000046.1:0-3044 GCA_035605585.1 Gallionella sp.
CGATCGCGGCTATCGCCGCACCGACGAGATCACCGGCTTGGCGAAAGAGCTGAGCGAAGACTTGGGCGATAGCTATGTCGATTTCGGTGCGCTGGCCGGCAGCGCCGGGGCCGAAGAAGCTCCGGTGGTCAAGCTGCTGCAAACCATGTTCGAAGACGCCACACAGATACGTGCATCCGACATCCATATCGAGCCACAAGAGAATCGGGTGGTCATCCGTTTCCGCATCGACGGCCTGATGCACCTGCAGATGGAGGCTGACAACAAGATTGCGCCCGCGCTGGTGTTGCGCCTCAAGCTGATGTCCGGTCTGGATATTTCGGAGAAGCGATTGCCGCAGGACGGTCGCTTGCACGTGCGGGTGCGCGACCATGGCGTGGACGTGCGTATCGCCACCTGCCCGACGCAATACGGCGAATCGGTGGTGATGCGTCTGTTGCGGCAGGACAGCGGCATGGTGAGCCTGGACAAACTGGGCATGCCTCCCGATATGCTGAAGCGTTTCCGCGAGATCATCCGGCGCAGCAGCGGCATGGTGCTGGTGACCGGCCCGACCGGTTCCGGTAAGACCACCACGCTGTATGCCGCGCTGGAAGAGATCAACACCATCGACCAGAAGATCATCACCGTCGAAGATCCGGTGGAATATCGGCTGCCCGGCATCAATCAGGTGCAGGTCAATGAAAAGATCGACCTGACTTTCGCGCGAGTTCTGCGTTCCGCGTTGCGCCAGGATCCGGACGTGATTCTGGTCGGCGAAATGCGCGACGCGGAAACTGCACAGATCGGTTTGCGCGCCGCGATGACCGGCCACCTGGTGTTCTCCACGCTGCACACCCGCGATACCGCCGGTACCTTGTTCCGTCTGGTGGACATGGGGGTGCCGCGATTCATGGTGGCCTCCTCGGTGCAGGTCATTCTTGCGCAGCGCCTGCTGCGCCGCGTTTGCAGCAGTTGCGCCCAGCCCTATGAGCCGACCCCGCAGGAAGGCGAATGGCTGCTAGCCGAAGGGGTGACGCGGGATAAATGGATCGGCTTCATGAGCGGGCGCGGCTGCTCATACTGCAACGGCACCGGCTATCACGGGCGCATGGGTGTGTATGAAATGCTGGAAATGAACCGCACCTTGGCCGATGCGGCCGCACATGAAAGTTCAGTGCATTTCATGCAGGCTGCGCGCGAGCACATGCGTGGCAAGTCCATCCTCGACCACGCGCTGGAAATGTTGCAACAGGGGCGAACCTCGGTGGCCGAAGTCATGCGCGTCAGCAACCAGGTTGAGGATTAGTGGTGGCGGTATTTACCTACAAGGGGCGTGACCGCTCCGGCGAACTGGTGAAGGGGGCGCTGGAAGGCGACGACAGCGGTTCGATTGCCGAACAGTTGATGAGCAACGGCATTACCCCGCTGGAGATTGCGGTGTCGCGCACCAAGGCGGCAAGCGCGACCGAGACGGTATCGGGTAGTTCATTCGATCGGCTGCGGCACCGGCTCATCGACAAACCCGTCACCTCGCTGGATCTGATGTTGTTCAGTCGTCAGATGTACACCTTGCTCAAGGCCGGCGTGCCGATGCTGCGCGCATTGTCCGGCTTGCAGGAGTCCACCCAGAAACCGGCGTTCGTCGCGGTGATCAAGGACTTGCGCGAGAGCCTGGACAGCGGCCGCGAACTGAGTTCGGCGATGCGCCGGCATCCGGAAGTATTTTTCCCGTATTACGTCAGCATGGTGCAGGTGGGCGAAATGACCGGCATGCTGGAAGAGACCTTCATGCGCCTGTTCGAACACATGGAATTCGAACGCGAGATGAGCGAACGCATCAAGACCGCGATGCGCTATCCCAGCTTCGTGATAATCGCGATGGCGATCGCCATCGTAATCATCAATCTGTTCGTGGTCCCCGCCTTCGCCAAGGTGTTCGCCGGATTCCATTCCGAATTGCCGCTGATGACCAAGGTGCTGATCGGCTTTTCCAACTTCATGGTGCATTACTGGATGCTGTTATTGGTGGGGACCATAGGCGCGGTCGTGGCTTTCCGTTCATACATCAACACGCCGGCCGGGCGTTATAACTGGGATCGTTACAAATTCCGCCTGCCCATCGCCGGCAAGATCATCTTCAAATCGACGCTGGCACGCTTCGCCCGCAGCCTGGCCTTGTCGTTCAAGAGCGGCATGCCGGTGCTGCAAGGCATGGGAGCCGTCGCACTGGTGGTGGACAACGCCTTTATGCGCAGCAAAGTCGAAGAAATGCGCGCCGGCGTGGAGCGTGGCGAGAGCATCTTGCGTACCGCGATTGCCTCGGAGGTGTTCAACCCGATAGTGCTGCAGATGATCGCTGTGGGCGAAGAGACTGGCGACCTGGACGGATTGATGTTCGAAGTGGCCGACATGTACCAGCGCGAGGTCGAATACGAAGTGAAGACCCTGAGCTCGCAGCTCGAACCCATCCTGATCGTATTCCTCGGCATCCTCGTGCTGATCCTGGCACTCGGCGTGTTCTTGCCGATGTGGGACTTGGGCAAGGCGGCGCTGCACAGATGATGATGGCGGACGACAAAATGGCAGTTCCTCTCCCGCTGGCGGGAGAGGAACTGGGGGAGAGGGGGGCTTTTCGCTTCCCTCTTTTCGTTTCCCGATCCTCGGGCGGCTTCACCCTGATCGAACTGATTATCGTCGTCGTTATCGTAGTGGTGATCGGCGGGACGTTCCTGAACCGGATGTTTTATTACCAGGAGCAGGCCGAGAAGACCGCGATGGAAGGCGTGGCGGCAGCGCTGCAGAGCGCACTGACGTTGCAATACGCCCAGATCCTGACGCGCGGCAAGCCCTCCGATGTGCCCGCGCTGGCCTATGCCAACCCGATGGATTGGTTGCAGAAAAAACCAAACAACTATGCCGGAGAGTTTTACGATCCGTCGCCGGCCAGCGTGGAGTCGGGCAGTTGGGTGTTCGATCTCAAGTCACGCGACTTGGTCTATGTGCTCAACAGCGCCAACTATTTCAATCCGGGCAAGGACGGCAAGAAGTGGGTGCGTTTTCAT
>DASTGP010000051.1:0-4328 GCA_035605585.1 Gallionella sp.
ACCATTGTCATCTGTCGAACCGGTGCCAGGACAGCACTCGGCCATCTCGCGACGAGTCTGGCGGAAAAGCCGCCGGCCACCGCCTTTGCGGTTGGCATTCGCCGTTTTGGCATGCTGATCGCTCAACAGCGCAGATACCGGGTGATGTCTAACGCGAGGCAAATGTCATGCAGTTTGCTTCGTTTTTGACCATGCCGACCTGGATGCTTTCCGCCACGCATTCGAAGTCTTCGTTGTGTTTGCAGGATGTCGTCTTGCAGGCACCGATGCCTGCGATTTGCTGGGTCTTTTTGGTATGAGGCGAGCCGGCCATGAAAGTGTCGCAGCCCGGGCGATCGTGATCGCCGACGGTGATCGCACGCGCGTGGCAGTTGCTGCTGCCGTTGTAGCAACAAGCACTTACCATGCATTTGCTGACCACGGGCATTTCGATGCAGATCTTTTTCATGTGAAGCTCTCCTTTCGGGTTGCGGATGGCTCTCGGTGGCGACCTGAGGGGGCGTTGCTGCACGGCATGGTGGCAAGGGGGAGGACCTCCATGCAGTGCAGCAACGCCTCCGGCAGTCTGCGGAATGGGCATCCGTCGATCCCGCCGGCCTCGCGACAGCAGGTTTCCGTTGCGAGGCTTGTCAGGTTAGCCTCTTTGGGGAGCGTTCCAAATAAGTAGTACAACTTATTTTGTGCGGCTGTAACAGGGCAGTTCGCGCGGTGATCATGCGATAGCTGGACACGTCGAAAATGGGTGTGGTCGCGCGGCTTATGTCGAATTATCTAGGTATTTTTACTTATACCTATGCCGAATTGTCTAGGCCGTATGGCATATGGTTATTTCGCTTGACCGTTGATACTGTCCCGTTCCCCCCGCGAATCCTCGCGGGAGGGGGCACAAATAAATGTTTGCGCTCCGCGTGCCACACGAATTCAGATCGAGCTGGTTTTTGGGGTGTGTTGAAAAACCGTCCATCATCATTTTGATGGACACGTCGCGCCACTTACGTCGCCTCTGTTTTTCATTCGACATCCCCTGGCGTTAATCACTGATTGTGAATGGGAGGCATCATGAAAATCGGAACCAGGCTGTTTGTCGGATTTGGAATCATCTTGCTGCTTCTCGTCGCGCTATGGGGAGTGGGCCGGTGGGGATTTACTTCTTATCGAGGCGCCGTGTCGAATGCCTTTTCGGGCGACCTCAAGATCATGGAGCATGCGGCCGGCATCAGGGCACATGCACTCGGCTTGCGGCGCTTCGAAAAAGACATGCTCATCAACATCGGCTCCGACAGGGACGTCGATAAATACTATTTGAGCTGGAAGGGCGAACTCACACAGATGCGGGGACGGATCGTCGGCCTCGAGGCAATTGCCGTCCAGGCGGATGACAAACAGATGGTGAAGGAGTTGAAGGCGAACCTGGATGTCTATGAAGCAGGCGTCACGAGTGTCTACCAGAAGATAGCGTCCGGAGAGATAACGACTGCCCTGCAAGCGAATCAGGCGATGGGAGTCTATAAGGACGCGGTGCACAGGTTGGTCGATGAAACCAAAGATCATGCTCAGGAAGCGTCCGCACGCATGGCGGCGGAGGAACAGCGTCTGGCGAAATTCTCGGACAGGATAGGAAATATCACCCTGGGCATCAGCATCGCGGCACTGCTTCTCGGGATGCTGACGGCGACGCTGATCACCCGCTCGATCAGCCGCCCGTTGAATCGGATGCGGTTCGCTATTGCGAGCATCGAGAAAGACCACGACTTTACCAGGCGTATCCGCATCGATAGCAACGACGAGGTAGGCCAAACGGCCAAGGCGTTCAATAACCTGGTCGCCACCTTGCAGCAGAGCCTCAGCCAGGTTGTGGCCGGAGTGTCACAAGTGTCAGGTGCGGCACAAAGCCTGTCGTCCTCTTCTACCCAGGTTGCTCAAAGCTCCTCTGCCCAGAGCGAGGCCGCCTCCTCGATGGCGGCGGCGGTCGAGCAAATGACCGTGAGCATCGGCCAAGTGTCCGACAGTGCGCGCGAAGCGGTGGATATTTCCCGCAAGTCGGGCGACCTTTCTGCCGAGGGTGGCGGGATCATCCAGAGCGCGTCATCGGAAATGACGAAGATCGCCGAGGCTGTGCGCCACACCGCAGCGGTGATCGAGCAGCTGGGCGACCATTCGCATCAGATTTCTTCCATCGTCCAGGTCATCAAGGAGGTCGCCGAGCAGACCAACCTGCTGGCCCTCAATGCGGCGATCGAGGCTGCGCGTGCCGGCGAGCAAGGCCGCGGGTTCGCGGTGGTGGCCGATGAAGTGCGCAGGCTGGCAGAGCGGACCAGCATGGCAACCGAAGAGATCACGCGAATGATAGCTGCGATGCAGGGCAGCTCTCATGCGGCCGTTTCCACGATGAGCTCGATGGTCGAAAAAGTCGGCGGCGGCGTGGAGCTGGCAAGCCGCGCGGGCTCATCCATTGTTCGGATCAAGGATGGGGCAGAACAGGTGGTCGGGGTGGTCAACGATATTTCGTCGGCCCTGGACGAGCAGAGTCGTGCCAGCAACGATATCGCCTGTCAGGTCGAAAAGGTAGCGCAGATGACCGAGCAGAACAGGGCCGCCGCCGCTGAAACCGCCAGCACGGCGATCAGCCTGCAGGAATTGGCCGACAGCATGCTGGCAGTGGTGCGCAGATTCAAGATAGGCGATTCGTCGGAAAGTACTGTACAGGGTGAGCTACGGATGTCGGCATGAGCGATCCCTATTGTGTGGCAGTGACTGAGGTGTTGCATTACTCAATAATGGAGGTTGTCATGAGATTCTTTACTGATCAATTTTTTTCGGAAACACAGAAGACCCGGCTCCTGGAAAACTCATACCTGATCGAACACCCCCGCGTAAAGCTGGATGATCGGGAAACCCAATCCCAACGCCAAGCCCCTGTGTTCTATATGGAGTGGCAGCAGGATCATATGGAACCGGCGGAAGTGGTGTCGGACGAGGATATGAGCGAAGCGGAGCCGGTGATGGACTTGTCCGCGGCTATGGTGATGTTGCTCGTGGGCGTCTTCGGCGGGCTGTTCGTGTTCGACGTGCTGATAGGCTGACGGTTTGAAACAGACGCCGGTGGCATGCGCAATGCGCGCGCCACCGGCGTTGTCTTTTTGACCCATGCTTGCGCCGCGATTTTGTTGTGCGCTATTGTGCACGGCATTATTGGAGACGGCATGGCAAAGGCAAAAACGATTTACTCCTGTACCGAATGTGGTGGTCAGACGCCGAAGTGGCAGGGGCAGTGCCCGCACTGCATGGCATGGAACACCCTGGTCGAATCGGTCGCGGAGCCTGCAGCGAAAGGCGCTAACCGTTTCAGCAGTCTGGCTGCGAGCGGCAAGGTGCAAAGACTTTCCGACGTCGAGGCGGCGGAAGTGCCTCGCACTCCCTCGGGCATCGCCGAATTCGACCGCGTGTTGGGCGGCGGGCTGGTGGAAGGCGCGGTGGTGCTGATCGGCGGCGACCCTGGCATCGGCAAGTCCACGCTGCTGTTGCAAGTGCTCGCGCACCTTTCCAATCAGCAGAACACTCTTTACGTCAGCGGCGAAGAATCGGCGCAGCAGATCGCTCTGCGCGCGAAGCGATTGTCGCTGGATGCGCAAGGCCTGCGCCTGTTGCCCGAGATCCAGCTCGAAAAGATCCAGTCGACCATCGCGCAGGACAAGCCCGATGTGGTGGTGATCGACTCGATTCAGACCGTGTATTCCGAGCAGCTTACTTCCGCTCCGGGCTCCGTGGCGCAGGTGCGCGAATGCGCCGCGCAGCTCACGCGCATCGCCAAGAGCAGTGGTATCACCATGATCCTCGTCGGACACGTCACCAAGGAAGGCGCACTGGCCGGGCCGCGCGTGCTGGAGCACATCGTCGATACCGTGCTGTATTTCGAGGGCGACACGCATTCCAGCTTCCGCTTGATCCGAGCGTTCAAGAACCGTTTCGGTGCCGTGAACGAACTAGGCGTGTTCGCAATGACCGAGAAGGGGTTGCGCGAGGTTAGCAACCCGTCCGCGCTGTTCCTGTCGCAGCACGGCGAGCAGGTCGCCGGCTCCTGCGTGATGGTCACTCAGGAAGGCACGCGTCCGCTGCTGGTGGAGGTCCAGGCGCTGCTCGACGAGGCGCATTCGCCCAACGCGCGGCGTCTTTCGCTGGGCCTTGAGCAGAACAGGCTCGCGATGTTGCTGGCGGTGCTGCACCGCCACGCGGGCATTGCCTGTTTCGATCAGGATGTGTTCATCAACGCGGTGGGCGGCGTGAAGATCACCGAGCCCGGTGCCGATCTCGCGGTCATCCTTGCGATG
>DASTGP010000057.1:0-8536 GCA_035605585.1 Gallionella sp.
TCTATCTTCTCAACGGCTTCGACCCGACACGGGAACTGGATCGCGACATCGCCGAACTGTTGCGCGTCGACCTCGGCGCGCACCTGTGCCCCGTGACGATCCACCGCGACGAATCCGTACGCGAAGCATTGGCCAGCAAGCTCAGCCTCGAAGCCTATGCTCCCGACAGCCAGGCGTACGACGACTTCGCCGCCTTGGCGACTTGGCTGATCGCCAGATTCGCACAGCCGGAGCGTCCCGCACCATGATGCATGCGCCACTCCAGTCGCTGCGCCGCGCATTCCACTCATTCCTGAGGGCGTGCGGCATCGACCCCGACCAGTCGCGCGGACGCCTGATCCTCTCGCTGTTGTTCGTCCTGCCGCCCAGACCGACCGGCTATTACGCAAAGTTCTTTCCGCAGGTCCGTTTCGACCGGCTGCGCCCGGGCGACATCATCCGCATCCCGTTGCAACTACTCTGGCTGGCCGTGATCCGCATCGCACCGCGCGTACCGGCATCCCCGCAGCCAGCCTCCCATTCCTGGCTTGCCCCGTACCATCGGCTGCGCGAGAAGATCAGCGCCTGGCAGGACCGGCTAGCCAGACGCCTGCACATCAAGACCGATGAGGACATCCGGCACTTCCAGGAACTCAGCGAGTCCTTCGCAAAACACCGGTACTGGGACCACCCGCTCGTCCGTTACCTGGCCTACGGCATTTCGGCGCTGCTGTCCTTCCTGTGCATCACCACGCCATTCAACACGACTTCGCAACTGGTCTTCGTTTCGCTGCTGCTGGTCACCGCACTGATCATCCGGCGCATTCCCGGCCAGGTGGTCACGCTGCTGCTGATGGTCCTGTCGGTGACGGCTTCGACGCGCTATCTATGGTGGCGAGTCACCTCGACGCTGAACTGGGACAACAGCTTCGATCTCACCTGGGGCATCCTGCTGTTGCTGGCGGAGATATACACCTGGCTCATCCTGCTGTTCGGCTACATCCAGACGGCATGGCCGCTCAAGCGGCCGCCGGTGATGCTGCCGGCCGACACCAACTCATGGCCCACCGTGGATGTATTCATTCCCACCTACAACGAGCCGCTCAAGGTCGTCAAAGGCACCGTCTATGCCGCCCTGGGAATGGATTGGCCCAGCGAGAAACTCAAGGTTCACCTGCTCGACGACGGCCGCCGCGAAGAATTCCGCCGCTTTGCCGAAGAGGCGGGCGTCAACTACATCGCCCGCCCCACCAACGAGCACGCCAAGGCGGGCAACCTCAATCACGCCCTGACCAAGACGAGTGCCGAATACATCACCATCTTCGACTGCGACCACATCCCGACCCGTTCCTTCCTGCAATTGGGCACGGGCTGGTTCCTGCGCGACCCCAAATTGGCCCTGGTGCAAACGCCGCACCACTTCTATTCGGCGGACCCGTTCGAACGCAACCTGGGTGTGTTCCGCAGCGCGCCGAACGAAGGCGAGCTGTTCTACGGTCTGATCCAGGACGGAAACGACATGTGGAACGCCACGTTCTTCTGCGGCTCTTGCGCCATCATCAAACGCGCGCCGCTGGAACAGATCGGCGGCATCGCGGTGGAGACAGTGACCGAGGATGCCCATACCGCACTCAAGCTGCAACGGCTGGGATACAACTCGGCCTACATCAACATCCCGCAAGCGGCCGGCCTCGCCACGGAAAGCCTGTCCGCCCACATCGGCCAGCGCATCCGCTGGGCGCGCGGCATGGCGCAGATCTTCCGGCTGGACAACCCTTTCCTGGGCAAGGGGCTGAGATGGGCGCAGCGCCTGTGCTATAGCAACGCCATGCTGCATTTCTTCAACGGCATCCCTCGGCTGATCTTCCTCACGGCCCCGCTCGCCTTCCTGCTGTTCCACGCCTACGTCATCTACGCACCCGCCATTTCCGTGGCGCTTTACGTGCTGCCCCACATGGCGCACGCCACCATCACCAACTCGCGGACGCAGGGGCGGCATCGCAACTCGTTCTGGGCCGAGGTCTATGAAACGGTGCTCGCCTGGTACATCGCCCGCCCGACTTTCGTGGCACTGTTCGCCCCGCACAAGGGAAAATTCAACGTCACCGCCAAAGGCGGGGCCGTCGACAGCGAGTACTTCGATTGGTCCATCTCGCTGCCCTACCTGATCTTGATCGGCCTGAACCTCGTAGGCGTATTCGCCGGCCTCTGGCAGCTCTACTCGGGACCGTCAGACGAGATACCGACCATCGTCCTCAACCTGTTCTGGGTCGCCTACAACCTCATCATCCTGGGGGCCGCCGCCGCTGTCGCCCTCGAAACCAAACAGGTCCGCATGTCGCATCGGGTGCAGATGCAGTTGCCGGCGGTGCTGCACCTCGCCAACGGCAAACGCATCCATTGCGAGACCGTGGATTTCTCCGAAGGCGGCATCGCCCTCGTGCCGTCGGCGATGCCCGACGTCGCACGCGACGAAACGGCCATGGTCTCCCTCTGGCACGGCGAGGAGGAACTGGCCTTCCCCGCGCGCGTCATGTCCATCGCCCCGCCGCAACTGCGCCTGAGATGGGAATTGCAGAACCAGGCGCAGGAAGCCGCCCTGGTGCAATGCACCTTCGGGCGCGCCGATGCCTGGGTCGAATGGGCCAAGGACCGCCCGGCCGACAGGCCGCTCGAAAGCCTGGCCGCGGTGAACGCCATCGGCCTGCTGGGCTACCGCCGCATCATCGAACAATTCCTTCCGCGCCTGACCCCGGCCATGCGCCGAATCGCCGATTTCAATGCCTTCATGGCCAGTTTCCTGCCACGTACTCCTGATTTGGAAAATCACCGATGAAAAAAACGTTCTTCCTCCTCTTCGCCTGCCTGCTGTCCGCCGCGCCTTTCGCCGAGGCTCGGCAAACCGAGACGCCGTCCGCTGCCGCCGCAAACGACACCACGCCGTTGCTGACCAAACGCGTCACGCTGAAACAGCTCAGCAACCGTGAGGCGGTGAGCCTGCGCGGAATCGAGGGCAGCGATACGCTCACGCTGGGCGGACAACGCGACGAGTTGATCACCCGCGCCGTATTGCACCTGCGCTATACCTTCTCGCCCGCCCTGATCCCGGGAGAATCGCACCTGAAGATTCTGGTCAACGACGAGGTCGTCCACGTATTGCCCGTGGCCAAGGAAAACCTGGGGCGCAATATCGTCCAGGACCTGGAGATCGATCCCCGCCTGTTCACCAATCTCACCCGCATCAAGTTCCAGTTCATCGGGCATTACACCCACGATTGCGAAGACCCTTTCCATTCCAGCCTGTGGATGGAGATCAGCGGCTCCAGCCAGTTCGAGCTGACGGTGCGCCCGCTGACGCTCAACAACGACTTGGCCCTGCTGCCCGAGCCATTTTTCAATACGCACGACTTCAGCAACAAGCTGACCGTTCCGTTCGTATTTTCCCCCGCACCCGGCAAGGACACGCTCAACGCCGCCGGCATCGTGTCGTCCTGGTTCGGCAAGCTGGCCGCCTGGCGCGGCGCCCGCTTCCCCGCAAAACTGGATGCATTGCCCGCAGGGCATGCGGTCGTCTTCGCCAGCAACGAAGACCGTCCCGGCTTCCTCAAGGACTATCCGAAGATCACCGGTCCGGCGCTCGAAATGATGACCAATCCGACCGACGGGCGCTCCAAGCTGCTGCTGATCCTGGGCCGCAACGGCGCGGACCAGAAGATCGCAGCGCAGGCGCTGGTGCTGGGCAACGCCGCGCTGGCGGGCAGCCGCACCTCGATTCGGGACGTCAAGCAGGAAGCACCCCGCAAGCCCTATGATGCCCCTGCCTGGGTACGCATGGATCGCCCGATGAAATTCGGCGAACTGGTCACGTCGCCACAGGACCTGCAGGTCGCGGGCTATGCCCCGCAGCCCATCCGCCTCCCCTTGCGCGTTCCGCCGGACCTGTTCACGTGGCGCAGCCGCGGCGTGCCGATCGACCTGAAATACCGTTACACCCCTCCGCTGCGCCTGAGCGAATCGCGCCTGCGCATGAGCGTCAACGACGAACTGGTCAAGTCGTTCACCCTGCTGCCGTCGGGAGAGGTCGAGAAGAACCGCATCCGCCTGCCGCTGATCGACGACATGGTGTTCGGCCAGTCGCAGGAACTGATGTTGCCGTCGTTCAAGCTCGGCACGCGCAACGAGCTGCAGTTCCAGTTCACCACGGCAGCGCAGAAAGAAGGCCTGTGCCGCGATTACATCAACGAGAACGTGCGCGACATGATCGACGCGGACTCGAAGATCGACTTCTCCGGATTCCCGCACTACGCGGAGATGCCCAACCTGAACTACTTCGCTACGGCAGGTTTCCCCTTCACCAAGTATGCCGACCTCTCGCAAACCGTCGTCGTCCTGCCTGAGCGCCCGACCGTCTACGACATCGAGACCATGCTCACTCTGATGGGTCGCATGGGCGAATCGACGGGCTATCCCGCAACCCAGTTCGGCATCGCCCATGCCAACGAGGGCGGACGCCTGAAGAATGCCGACCTGCTGGTGATCGGCGCATCGCTCAAGCAGGGCCTGCTGACCCAGTGGTCGGACAGGCTGCCGATCGACATCCACGACGGCACGCTGCGCGACAGCCAGCCCAAGCGCAGCGTCAGCTTCCTGTTCGACTGGCTGAACTTTGACACCCAGCCCGATCCCGACATCCTGGCACAGCAGCAGCTCAGCCAGAACGGTTCGCTGGCGGCCATGCTGGGATTCGAGTCGCCGCTCTCTTCGGAACGCAGCGTCGTCGCCGTCGTGTCCACCCAGCCGGAAAGCCTGACGCAGACCCTCGATGCGCTCGAGCGTTCGACCAACGACATCCACGGCAGCGCGGCCTTCATCCATCCCAACAAGGTGGAGAGCTTCCTGGTGGGTCAGACTTACACCATCGGCAAACTTCCGTTCCTGATCTCCATCTGGTATCCGTTCGCGAACCATCCCGTCCTGCTCGCCATCATGGCCGCGCTCGCCGTGCTGGTGTTCGCATTCGCGTTGTGGCGTACCCTCAGGATGCTCGCCGCCAAGCGGCTGCGCAATGAGGACTGATGCCTGACAATCCGTCTCGATGAAGATGCGCAAGAAACTCCCCCCCCTGGCGTTGGCCCTCATCCTGAATGGGGCCTGCCTGCCCGCTCACGCGGAAACAGGAGCAGCCGAAGCCCCGGTGGTCACCGCGAAGGCCTTCCGCATCACGGGCTCCAGGGCGTTCACCGAGGCCGAGCTGCTGAAACTGGTCGAGCATTCCGTCGGCCAAAAACTCAGCCGCAGTGAACTCATCGAGCTTGCCGACAGCATCACCGCCTTCTACCGCCAACACGGTTTCCCGCGCGCGCACGCCATCGTCCCGGCACAAAGCTTCAGCGATGGCGTCGTGCGCTTTCTGATTACAACGGCACCCGCCTCGACCGCTCCCGAGTCGCTGCTGACGCCGTCTCCCGTGGTCAGGGCGACCGGTTTCCATATCGCCGGCTCCCGCGCCTTCACGGAAGCCCAGTTGCTCACGCTCGTGGCCGATGCCGTCGGCAAGGAACTGACGCCCGGCGATCTCGATGCGCTCGCGCAACGAATCACCGGATACTATCGGCAGCACGGCTACATGCGCGCCCGAGCCGTCGTGCGTCCGGGCATTTTCGAGGGCTCGGCATCGCGGATCGTCGAAGGCATCGTGCGCTTCCTGATCACGACCCTGCCCGCAGGCGAACCTCCGAGGCCCGAGAGGATCGATGCCCCGGCGCAACCGCCCGATTTCGACCACCCGTCCGACAATCCCGTGCAGACATTGCTCGAACGGGCGCAGTGGTGGGAGGCCAGAGACCGGATCGACCTGGCACAGGAGTCGCTCGACAAGCTGTTCAGCATCGTCCCCGGCCAGCCCTCCGGCCTCGCCCTGCAGGCGCAGATCGCAATCCGGCGCAACCAGCCTGAGGAAGCAAAGGCCGCCTTGGAGAAGTTGCGACGAGTGCAGCCGGATCATCCGGCCATCCCGCGCATCGAAGCCCTGCTGCGTGCGATGGGACCGGACAGGGCCGAACTTCGCCGTGCACGCTCGCTGGCCAAGGCGGGCCGCTATGAAGAGGCTGTCGCCCTCTTCCGCAAGCTGTTTCCGGACGGCCCGCCCAGCGACGACCTCACGCTGGAATACTGGCAGCTGGTCGCGAATACCCCGAAGGGCTGGTATCCCGCCCGCGACGGCATTGCCAAGCTGCTGAAGAACAATCCGGACAACCCACGCTACCGCCTGGCACTGGCAGAGCACGAGACTTCTCGCCTGCCGATCAAGCGCCAGGCGCTGCAGGTCATCATCGACATGACCAAGGTCCCGGCCTACTCGCAACAGGCCCGCGATGCGTGGCGCAGCGCGATGCGGCGGCTAAGCGACTCGCCTTCCAGCCTTCCGTTGCTACGAGACTACCTCGCGGCCGAACCGAACGACTCCGCGATACGCGAAAAACGGGCTCTGATCGTCAAGGCTGAGGAGAGACACCGCAGGCTGATGGCCGATCCCAACTATCGCGCGGGAGTCGAAGGTCTCGCCCTGCTCGACAAGGGCGAACTGGAAAAAGCCGAACCTCTGCTGGAACAGGCATTGCGCGCACGCGCCACAGACAGCGAACTGGTCGGCAACATGGGGTTGCTGCGCATGCGCCAGGGCCGCAACGCCGAGGCACAGGAGTTTTTCGCCCAGGCAGCCCACCTCTCGGGCAACAGCAAGAAGTGGATTAGCCTGGTCGACGTGGCGAAATTCTGGCAACTCATGGCCGAGGCCCGAAATGCGCGCAGGGCGAAGAACTTCGCGCTGGCGGAAAACCGGCTTTATGCCGCGCTGCAAGTAAAGCCCGACGACCCCAACGCGCTTTCGGCGCTTGCGGCCGTCAAGGCCGACCGCGGATTGTTTGATGTCGCGGTCGACACCTACCGGCACGCACTGTCCGTCGCCCCGTTGAACGCCGACGCACTGGAAGGATTGATCGCGCTGTACCGCAGCCGGGGCATGGAGCAGGAAGCGCAGCAGACCATCGCGCAGCTGTCCCCGGCACAGCGCAACGCGCTGGGCGCCACGCTCAACCGCATCGAGGCCGCCATACTGAAGGAGCAAGCCGACCGCCTGCTCGCGAGCGGACAGGAAGAGCGTGCGATCCCGCTCCTGGAGCAGGCCGTGCACGCAGACGCCGACGATCCCTGGTCGCGCTTCACGCTGGCCAGGCTGTACGCCAAGCGCCAGCACCCAGAACAAGGCCAGGCGCTGTTCGACGACCTGCTCGACAGACATCCGGGCGATGCCGAAGCACTGTATGCCATGGCACTCTACCAATCCGGCGAGGAGCAGTCCGGCCAGGTGCTGGCCACCCTCGAACGTATCCCGGCTGACCAGCGCTCGGCAAAGACTTCCCGTTTGTGGGGCAGCAACCTCGAACGGCTGGCCAGCGCCCAGGTAAGGGCCGGACGCCGCGACGAGGCCATACGGTTGCTGCGCGATGCGGAAGCCCGTGCGGCGAACGACGAGGAAGCCGGCCTTGCGGTCGCGCTCGCATGGGCTAGGATCGGCGAGTACACGCAGGCCGACCGGGCGTTCGAAACACTGCACCGTACACCGCCTTCGATCCGCTGGCGCCTGCGTCATGCCGAATATCTCGCCTTGAAGGATGCCCCCGAGCTGGGTACCGAGCTGGACGCCATCGCGGCGATGCCATTGGCACCCGACGAAAAGCAGGAGCTGTACGCATTGCAGGAATCCTTCGCCATCCGCACGGCGAACGCGTACCTCGCCGCTAACCAACCCGGCCTGGCGCACCAGACCCTCGCACCGTTCCTGAAGAACAATCCCGACCGCATCCCTCTGCTGCTCGCAGAAGCCCAAGCGTACTGGGCTGAGGAGCAGTGGACTGCGGCGCAAACCACCTTTGCCCATGTATTGCGGCTGGAATCGGACGAACCGGATGCGCGGCGCGGCCTGATCGAAACTCAGCTCGCCGCCGGCGACCGCGCCGCGGCGCTTGCCCAACTGGATGCATGGACCAAGAACAGCACGCGCCTGTCCAACCGCCTGCAGTTGGTCGACCTCTACCTCACAGTGGACGAACCGGAGCGCGCCCGGGAACAGCTCGATACCCTGCTGGCCCAATACCCCAACCATCCGGGCGTACTCAATCAGGCTTGGCAACTGGCCCAGCACGAAGGGCGCCTGGACGACGAGATCGTCTACCTGCAGAAGGCCCTTGCTGCCGAGTATGCCGAGCGCACCCCGGCGCGCGCCGCCGCGCACCCCCAGGAGGTCCCCGTTGCATACGAACATATCGGCTTCGACGAACTGGGCGTGCCGCAAAAGATCCAGCGCGACTGGAAGGAAAAGAAACTGGCGGCGCTCATCGACCGGCGCACCGACTGGCTCTCTTCGGCCGTCGACGTCAGCAGCCGCAGCGGGACGTCCGGCACCTCTCGATACCATGCGATCGAGATACCGGTCGAGTACCGGACACCGTGGCACGCCAACGACGAAGTATTTTTCCGGACGGACATCGTCAGGCTG
>DASTGP010000066.1:0-14847 GCA_035605585.1 Gallionella sp.
TTCCGCGAGACCAGCCTGGTGCTTGAAGTGTTCAGCCGGAACTACGGGAGGGTGCCACTGGTGGCACGCGGGGCGCGGCGGCCTCGGTCGGCATTGCGCGGCCTGCTGATGGGCTTTCAGCCATTGTTGCTGAGCTGGTTCGGCAAGCACGAGTTGCGTACCTTGCACACAGCAGAGTGGCAGGGCGGGCAGCCGCAGTTGCAGGGCACGGCGCTGCTGTGCGGCTTTTATCTCAACGAACTGCTGCTCAACCTGATGGCGCGCGACGACCCGCACGAACAACTGTTCGTCTACTACCAGCAGACCCTGCAACGCCTGGCGCACGAACAGGATCATGCTTCCACGTTGCGCTGCTTCGAGAAGCACATGCTGCAGGAGCTGGGTTATGCGCTGACGCTTGAGCGTGAGGCGGGCGGCGAAAGGGCGATCCGTTCCGAAGTCTGCTATCGTTATGCGGCGGAGCGCGGTGCGTTGCCGGACGACGGCGATACGCAAATCGGGTTGCCCGTGCTGGGCAAGACTTTGCTCGACATGGCGGCGGACGACTATGCCGATCCTGTCACCGCCCAGCAGAGCAAGCAGCTGATGCGCGTGCTGTTGAATCACCACCTTGGCGGCAAGACACTGCACACGCGCGAACTCATCAAGGATTTGCAGAAGCTATGACAGTATTCCCTCTCCCTTGCATCCAGCGACTTGGCTGGCGTAGTTTGCCAGCTTAGTCGAATGGCTAGTAGCTCATCAGGGAGAGGGGGCGGGTAGAAACGCTGATGCCCTCGTTACCTTATAAAGCGAAGGATATGAAAATGGTAAAACTCGGACTGAACATCGATCACGTCGCCACCCTGCGCCAGGCGCGCGGGTCGCGCTATCCCAACGTCGTGCGCGCGGCGCTGATCTGTGAGGAGGCGGGAGCGGATGCCATCACCCTGCACCTGCGCGAAGATCGCCGCCACATCCAGGATGCGGATGTCGATATCCTGCGCGGCATGCTGCAGACGCGCATGAACCTCGAATGCGCCGTCACCGACGAGATGATTGCCAACGCGGTGCGCGTCAAGCCGCACGACATCTGTCTGGTGCCGGAGCGGCGCGAGGAACTGACCACCGAAGGCGGGCTGGACGTCGTGCGCTATTTCGACGCGGTCAAGGCTGCAACCGAACGCTGCACGGAGGCAGGCATCCGCGTCTCGCTGTTCATCGATCCGGACCCGAAGCAGATCGATGCCGCACGCCGCGCAGGTGCGCCGGTGATCGAGCTGCACACTGGCAAGTATGCCGATGCCGATAGCGTGCCGGAGCGCGAACATGAACTCGAACGCATCCGCGCCGCGGCCGAACACGCCCATGCACAGGGGATTCAGGTGAACGCCGGTCACGGCCTGCACTACCACAACGTGCAGCCCATCGTCGCCATCCCCAACATCGTCGAGCTCAACATCGGCCACGCCATCATCGCCGAGTCCGTGTTCATTGGGCTGGATGCGGCGGTGCGGAAGATGAAGGCGTTGCTCGCTCAAACATGATATTTGGTATCGGCACCGACATCGTCGAGGTCTCCCGCATCGAAGCGCTGTGGGTGCGCTACGGTGAGCGTTTTGCGAAGCGCATCCTGAGCGAACGCGAGCTGCCCGCGCTGGCCATCCATCCGGCCCCGGCGAGGATGCTCGCGAAGCGCTTCGCCGCGAAGGAGGCTTTCGCCAAGGCGGTCGGCTTGGGCATAAGGCATCCCGTGAGTTTCCATCGTGTCGGCGTTGGGCACGACAGGCTGGGCAAGCCGGTGCTGGAGTTCGACGAGGCGCTGGGAGCATGGCTGGCCGAGCGGGGCATCAACGGGCATTACATTTCGATCAGCGATGAGAGGGAGATGGTGGTGGCGTTTGTGGTGCTGGAGCGCAACTAGTTTCGCGTAGCTATACGTCAAAAGCAAAACCGCGGGGAGCGGCCCCGCACGCCGGTTCCTTTCTTTGTGCGGCCAAAGAAAGGAACCAAAGAAACGCCGCCCCGGTTTGCCGCCGCTTCGCGGTTCCCTCGATCAGAGGCAAACAAGCGGGGCTGCGCAACTCGCACGATCCACTGCGCGGCCACGTGCTCAGACAGTGCTCGCCTAACCCCACCGCTTGTTTGCCTCTGATCGAGGCGGCGCACAGGGGAAGAAAATCAAAACCAAAAAACGGATGGGTTTCGCTGCGCTCAACCCATCCTCGCAGGCTAACGTTGGAGGTAAGGGCGCGGAGCCGGCTTGCCGGCGTAGCGTCCCTCGTGACCGAAGGGGTGGGCGTCATTGGAGGGCAACCAACTTTCCGCCATTGCGCTCGAACTCGGAGCGACTTGTGCGAGAGGTTTCGGTTGCCACTGAGCCTTGAACAAATATGTCTTTAAACAGGAGCTTCGGAGGTTGATAAGACTTTCGAAATTCTTGAAATGAAGTTCCTTGGGCGGCCTTTGCTACCTCCTCGACGCCGACCAACCATGAGCACCTAAGGTCAGTGCGCCCAAGGGCTGCATTTACGCGGTGCTCCACTTTCAAATAGCCATCGTTGCCCTTGGCAATAGCGCGATATTCGTCTGCGGTGGTTTGGGTGACGACAACCTCCGGTTGATTGACGCTTGTGAGCGAGAGCCATCCATCGGTAACCATGTCGGTATCACCAGAAAACTGAACGATAGGAAATTGCTTCGCGGTCGTTTGTGACCGCAACCACAGGATAGTGTCGTAGATAGTGTTCATGACGCCCAACGTAATGTAGACACCTGCAGCGGTGTATATTCTGGAGCAAGGTGTATAACTTGGCGCATGCTGAGTCCTAATTAATTGATGCTGCGCAGTGTTTCAGCATTCCACCCAACAATCAATATGCCGAACGGCCTAGATATTTTTTCCAAAGGGGCAGCTTGCTGCCCCTTTGTGGTTTTGCTTTTTTATCCCCTGTGCGCCGCCGAGTAGCGGAGGCTGGTCAGGGGTAGTCGGCGAGGACTGTCTGAGCGCGCAGCGCGAGTTCCGCAGCCGCCTGACCAGTCGAGCAACGCAGGGGACCGCGCAGCGGCGGCAAACCGGGGGCGCCTTCTTTCGGTTACCTTTCTTGGCAAGACAAGAAAGGTAACTTGCTGCCGGGCACCCCCCGGCGGTTTTGTTTTTCAGCTCTGCGGGCTCGCCCATCCTTCGATACGGCTACGCCTACTGGTAAAACAACTAGCCATTCGACTAAGCTGGCAAACGACGCCAGCAAGTCGCTGGTTATCAACACGAACGGCCAATCCCCGTCCCGCAAGATTCTCGCTGCGGCTCATACGCCAACCCCTTATAATCCGCCGCATTCAAATTAATCCAATCGGGGAGTGCTATGGGTTTGGGGCCGGTGATGCTGGACGTGGCGGGGAAGCAACTGACGCCGGAGGACGAGGCGCGGTTGCGGCATCCGCTGGTGGGCGGGGTGATCCTGTTCGCGCGCAACTATGAGTCGCCTTCGCAACTCTGCGAATTGACCGCGGCGATACGCGCGGTGCGCACGCCGCCGCTGCTGATCGCGGTGGACCACGAGGGCGGGCGGGTTCAGCGGTTCCGCGAGGGTTTTACGAAGATTCCGCCGATGCGCGAGCTGGGCAAGATCTGGGATGACCACCCGCAGCGCGCGCGTCATCTCGCGCAGCAGGTGGGCTACGTACTGGCCTCCGAGCTGCGCGCCTGCGGCGTGGACTTCAGTTTTACGCCGGTGCTGGACGTGGACTACGGACAGAGTTCAGTGATCGGCGACCGCGCCTTCCACAGCGATCCGCAGGCCATCGCCGAGTTGGCGCACAGCCTGCTGATGGGGTTGAAGCAGGGCGGCATGCACACGGTGGGCAAGCATTTTCCCGGGCACGGTTTTGTTACGGCGGATTCGCATCTCGACATCCCGGTGGATGAGCGCGAGTTCGTCGACATCGAGATGTGCGACCTGATCCCGTTCCAGCGGATGGTGGATTACGGCCTGACCGCGGTGATGCCCGCGCATGTGATCTATCCGAAGGTAGACAGCAGGCCGGCGGGGTTCTCTCCGATCTGGCTGAAACATGTGCTGCGCGGACAGCTCGGCTTCGAAGGTGTGATCTTCAGTGACGACCTTTCGATGGAAGGCGCGACTGTTGCGGGCGGCATCGTTCAGCGCGCGGAAGCGGCGCTGAACGCGGGCTGCGACATGGTGCTGGTGTGCAACAAGCCGGACTCGGCGGACGAGTTGCTGCAGGGACTGCACTGGGACATGCCCGCCGCCAGCAAGGCGCGCCTTGCGCAGATGCGCGGCACGGCGCATCCGGAATCACTGGTGGCATTGCACGAGCAGTCGCCTTTCCTCAAGGCACTGGGGGAGGTTTCGGCTATCGGCAAGAGCAACGCGGAGTTGCCGCTGGCGTAGCAGAAGGGCGGGGAAATCGCTGAATCGCGGTTCCCTATTGCCGCGCGGCTTGAGATAATCGCCGCCATCCTGAACATCTTGTTATGGTTCCCGCTATGAGTGAATTACAGGCAGCTTTGCTGGCAATCGGTTTCGGCGTGATCGTCGCGGTGTATGCGTTCGGCTGGTGGCAGCAGCGCAAGTACCGGCGCAAGTTCGGCTCGGCGTTCAAGGCGGGGCACGCCGACGCGCTGTACCAGGAAAGCGCGGTGAAAGCGGCGGCTGCGCCGGTAGAGCATGTCGTGACCGAGATCGAACCGGAGGTCTCGGAGGCTCCATCGGTCGAGGAAGCTGCGCCGGAGGTGACTGAAGAGGTGCTGTCCGAAGAAGTTCAAACAGAAATGCCGGAGCGGACAGAGGAGCTTCCTGCCGGTGAAGCCCCGACCGTTCAGCCTTCCGCTGTGCAGCCATCTCCCGCCAAGACGCTGGACGAATCCTGCGCACTGCTGGATGCCCGCAGCGATTTCATCATCGAGCTGAGTCTCGCCGAGCCGAGCCCGGCCGCTGTGCTGGACGGGCTGTGGCAGCGCAAGTTCGACTTCGGCAAGCCGGTGCAGGTGTGCGGCCTGACCTTGAACGCACAGCACTGGGAGCGTGCGATCGCGGAAAGCCAGACGTTGTACGAGCGCTTCCGCATCGCCGTGCAACTGGTCGACCGCGGCGGCGCGATCAGTGCGGCGAAGCTGGGCGATTTCCGAGATCTGGTGGCTGGCATCGCCAAGCATATCAAGGCCGATGTCGCCGTTCCCGATGTGCACGAAACTCATCGTCATGCGATCGAACTGGATACGTTCTGTGCCGAAGTGGATCAGATGGTCGGCATCAACCTGGTGCCGCCGGGCGAACGACAGCTGGTCGGCAGCCGTATCGCGCAGGCTGCCTCGATGCTCGGCATGTCGCTCGAGGCGGACGGCGCTTTCCATGCGCTGGACGCCCAGGGGCACAGCCTGTTTTGCCTGATCAACCACGACAGCAAGCCGTTCCAGCACCATACGCTGGAGACGTTCAGCACCAGCGGGGTGACGCTGCTGCTCGATGTGCCGCGAGTGCCGCATCCTGCCGAGCTGTTTGATCGCATGCTGGAAATGGCGCGCGAGTTCGCCCGCGAGCTGCAGGTCAACGTAGTGGATGACCGTCGCGTAGTACTGAGCGACGGCGGCTTGAATCTTATCCGCGACCAGATCGCCGCGGTCGAGGCGAAGATGGTTGAGCACGGCATCGCGCCGGGCAGTGCACAGGCACGCAGGCTGTTCTCCTGATGTCCGTCGCGGCACGTATCGCGCACCTGCGCGCTGAGATCGAGCGGCACAATCACGCCTATTACGTGCTGGATGCGCCGCTCATTCCCGATGCAGAATACGACAAGCTGTTTCGCGAGCTGCAATCCCTCGAATCTCAACATCCCGAACTACTGACGCCGGATTCACCGACCTTGCGCGTCGGCGGCAAAATACTCGAAGGCTTCCAGCCGGTGAAACACGCCGTGCCCATGCTGTCGATCCGCACCGAGACCGATATCAGCGACGAGGGTGCCATCGCGTTCGATGCAAGGGTGCGGCGCGAACTGGGGCTCGGCGACGGTGGTGATCAGATCGAATACAACTGCGAACTGAAGTTCGACGGTCTAGCCGTCAATCTGCGCTACGAGCGCGGCGTGCTGGTACAGGCCGCCACGCGCGGCGATGGAGAGACCGGCGAGGACGTGACGCAGAACGTGCGCACCATCCATCAGATACCGCTACGCCTGCATGGCTGCCAAGCGCCGGTGTTGGAAGTGCGCGGCGAGGTGTACATGGCGCGTCCGGATTTTGAACGCTATAACGAGAATCAGCGCGAGCTGGGCCTGCCCACGCTGGTGAACCCGCGCAACGGCGCGGCGGGCAGCATCCGCCAGCTCGATCCGTCGCTGGCCGCACGGCGCCCGTTGTCGTTCTTTGCGTACGGTCTGGGCGAAGTGCAGGGTTGGGCTGTGCCCGCGACGCACAGCGCCTTGCTGGATGATCTGGTCAAGATGGGCATGCCGGTGAGCGAGGAGCGCGCGGAGGTACGGGGGGCTCAGGGCTTGGTGGAATTCCACCAGCGGGTTGCCGCCAAGCGCGACAATCTGCCGTTCGACATCGATGGCGTGGTGTACAAGGTCAATAGCCTCGCACTGCAGGCCGAGTTGGGCTTCGTTTCGCGCGAACCGCGCTGGGCGGTCGCGCACAAGTTTCCGGCGGAAGAGCAGCTCACCGTGGTGCGAGACATCGACATCCAGGTCGGGCGCACCGGCAAGCTGACGCCTGTAGCCAAGCTGGAGCCGGTATTCGTCGGCGGTACCACGGTCTCCAACGCCACACTGCACAACGAAGACGAGACGAGGCGCAAGGACGTGCGCATCGGCGATACGGTGATCGTGCGCCGCGCGGGCGACGTGATTCCGGAAGTGGTCGGAGTGGTGCTGGAGAAGCGGCCTGCTAATGCCGGCGAGCCGTTCGACCTCCACAAGCGCCTGGGGGGCAAGTGCCCGGTGTGCGGCAGCGCCATCGTGCGCGAGGAGGGCGAGGCCGACTGGCGCTGCAGCGGCGGACTGTTCTGCCCGGCGCAGCGCCAGGCGGCGCTGCTGCATTTTGCCGGCCGCCGCGCGATGGACATCGAGGGACTGGGCGACAAGCTGGTCGAGCAATTGGTGGACAAGCATCTGGTAAATACCCCCGCAGACCTGTACCGGCTCGGCATGTCGGCGCTGGTCGATCTGGAGCGCATGGGAGAGAAGTCCGCGCTCAACCTGCTGGGGGCGATCGAACAGAGCAAGCACACGACACTGGCGCGGTTCATCTATGCCTTGGGCATCCGCAATGTGGGCGAGGCGACGGCGAAAGATTTGGCGCGGCACTTCGGTAAGCTGGAGAAGCTGATGGATGCCGATGAAGTGGCGCTGCAGCAGGTGCCCGATGTCGGCCCAGTGGTGGCGCAAAGCATCGTCGCTTTCTTCTCCGAGCCACATAACCTGGAGGTCGTCAAGGCATTGCGCGCCCACGGCGTGCAATGGGCGGAACATGAGGTGCAAGCTGTGCGAGAATCGCCGCTCGGCGGCAAGACCTTCGTGCTGACCGGCACCCTGAGCGGCATGACACGCGACGAGGCCAAGGAAAAACTGGAGGCGCTCGGCGCGAAGGTGGCGGGCAGCGTGTCGAAGAAGACCGATTACGTCGTGGCGGGCACGGAGGCGGGAAGCAAGCTCGATAAGGCTAGAGACCTGAACGTACCGGTGCTGGATGAACAGCAATTTGTGCAACTGTTGAAGGAATACACAACAACATGAAGAAAATAACAAAAGCAGTCTTCCCCGTTGCCGGCATGGGCAGCCGTTTCCTGCCGGCCACCAAGGCCAGTCCGAAGGAGATGATGCCCATCGTGGACAAACCGCTGATCCAGTATGCGGTGGAAGAGGCGGTGGACGCCGGTATCACCGACATGGTGTTCATCACCGGCCGCAACAAGCGCGCGATCGAAGACCATTTCGACAAGGCTTACGAACTGGAAGCGGAGTTGTCGATGCGCGGTAAGGAAGAGTTGCTGCGCCTGGTCCGTGAGATCATTCCCAGCAACGTCAATTGCATCTTCATCCGCCAGCCGGAACCGTTGGGGCTGGGGCATGCTGTGTTGTGCGCGCAGCCGGTGGTGGATAATGAGCCGTTCGCCGTGATTCTTGCCGACGACCTGATCGACGGCGAGGTCAATCCTCCCATCGTCAAGCAGATGGTGGACGTATTTCATGAGCACCAGTGCTCCATTCTCGGGGTGCAGAACGTGCCGCGCGAGCAGACCAGGAGTTACGGCATCGTCGATGCCACGCCGCTGGGACCGGATATCGAGCAGGTGAGCGCCATCGTCGAGAAACCCAAGCCGGAAGACGCACCTTCCACGCTGGCGGTGGTGGGGCGCTATATCCTGACGCCGCGCATCTTCCATCATCTGAGAAGAGTGCAGGCCGGGGCGGGCGGAGAGATCCAGTTGACCGACGGCATCGCTGCCTTGATGCAGGAAGAGCGGATGCTGGCCTACCGTTTCAAGGGCACGCGCTACGACTGCGGCTCCAAGCTGGGCTATTTGCAGGCTACGGTAGCGTTGGGCTTGCAGCACCCCGAATTGCGCGACGAGTTCGCTGCCTACCTGAACAGCCTGAAATAGGGCGTGAAGACATGAGCGTTTCGATACAGCACGCGCGCGAGCTTCTGCAACAGGCGGAGTTGCTGTATCCGGAGGAACAGGTTCAGCACGCGCTGCGCAAGGTGGCGAACGAGATCGATGCGGAGCTGGCCGATGCGCATCCCTTGGTGCTCTCGGTGATGGGCGGCGCGGTGGTTTTTTCCGGCCAGCTCCTGCCATTGCTCGATTTCCCGCTGGACTTCGATTACGTGCATGTGTCGCGCTATGGCGATGCAAGGCAGGGCGGGCAGATGCACTGGAAGGTCGCGCCGCGGGAGACGGTGCGCGGCCGTGTGGTGCTGGTGCTGGACGACATTCTCGACGAGGGCCATACTTTGGCCGCCGTGCGCCAGCGGGTGATGGAGTTGGGCGCAAGCCGGTTTTACAGTGCGGTGTTCGCCGACAAGCAGCATGGCCGGCAGAAGCCCATCCATGCCGATTTCGTCGGTCTGGAAGTGCCGGACCGCTTCGTGTTCGGTTACGGCATGGATATCGAAGGCGCGTGGCGCAATCTGCCCGCGATTTATGCAGTCAGGGAAGGGTAATGAAAACCTCAAAAAATTGTAGCGCGCGGTTCGAGAGCAAGGCGCACCGCGCTCTGCATGGCCATTCGACTACGCTGGCAACAAAACGCCAGCCAAGTCGCTGGTCAGCGCAGCGAACGAGACAACACGCTGCGAAGCAGCTTGTTGCGGCGCAGACTAACCTTCAGGTTATGTCGGAGCCACATACCATATGGGTAGGCGACGAGCGAAAACGAAGTTTCGGTGAAGGCTCATGCGTGAAGCGAGTGATGCCGGAGCCAACACGGTGCAACGCCGCTATCGAATTGCGCAGTAAATTTTTGGAGGTTTTCTGATGTTGGCAGTGATTGGCGGTCGCGGTCTCACTCAGCTGGCGAATCTGGAAATCACCCATCGGCAGGTGATGCGCACGCCCTATGGAGAGCCTTCAGGGGCATTCCTGTTCGGCACGCTCAACCAGCATGAGGTGATCTTCCTCGCTCGGCACGGTTATGGCTACACCATTCCTCCGCATCTGGTGAACTATCGCGCGAATCTATGGGCCTTGCGGGAACAGGGCGTTTCCGAGGTCGTGTCGGTTGCCACGGTAGGTGCCATTCGCGCCGACCTGGTGCCCGGCGACATCGTCGTGCCGGACCAGATCATCGACTACACCCACGGTCGTGATGCCACATTCTTCGATACACGCGACAAGATCTACAACAATATCGATTTTACGCAGCCGTATAGCGCCGAGCTGCGCAATCGCATCTTGCGCAGTGCGCGTATTGCGGAGCAGCCCTGCCTTGACGGCGGCGTGTACGCGGCGACGCAAGGGCCTCGCTTGGACAGCATTGCCGAGATCAATCGCTATGAGCGCGACGGTGCCGATATGGTCGGCATGACCGGTATGCCGGAAACTGCGTTGGCGATGGAACTGGACCTCAAGTATGCCGCCATCGCAGTGGTCGCGAATTATGCCGCGGGGCGCGGCGACAGCAAGAACGGCATCAACATGGAGAGCGTCAATGCCACTGCCAGCGCGGCGATGATCCGGGTGCGCAGCATCCTCGAGCGTGTAGTGAACGGCGTCGGCATGAGCCACGAATAGAAAAATGGCGATCAGGAAAGTGTTACGGATGGGCGACGTACGCCTGCAGCAATCAGCGGAACCGGTCAGCAACTTCGGCAACGGCGAGTTGAGTGAATTGCTGCAGGACATGCGCGACACCATGAAGGCGCACAACGGCGTCGGGCTGGCAGCCCCGCAGATAGGCGTGGGACTGCGCGTGGTGATCTTCGGTGTTCAGCGGAATGAACGTTATCCCGATGCCGAAAGCGTGCCGGAGACGGTGCTGGTCAATCCCGTCATCACTCCGTTGGACGAACAAATCGAAGATGCGTGGGAAGGCTGTCTGAGCCTGCCGGGCTTGCGCGGGGTGGTGCCACGCTTCCGCAATATCCGCTATCGGGGATACGATGAACATGGCGCGCCGATAGACCGGACGGTGAGCGGTTTCCATGCGCGCGTGGTACAGCACGAATGCGATCATCTGGACGGCATACTCTATCCGATGCGCATGAAGGACATGGGCCGTTTCGGCTACACCGAGGAACTGTTTCCCGGACGAGAGATGCAGGACGACTAACCAAAGGAGAAAGCCATGAACAGAAGGGAGTTGTTGTTGGGCGGGGTGGCATTGGCGGGCGCGGCGATGGTGGGACGCGCGCAGGCTGCGACGCACGAGCATATGCATCATCACGGCGCACCGGCCCAAGGCGGATTGGCGGCCGCGGCCGCGGATTGCGTGCAGAAGGGGGAGGTCTGCCTGAACCATTGCTACGACCTGCTGGGAGAAGGCGACAAGGTCATGGCCGCTTGCGCCAGAAGCGTGAGCCAGGCGATCGCGGTGTGCACCGCGCTGCAGCAACTGGCGAACCAGAATTCGGCGCACACTGCAAAACTTGCCGCCGTCGCGATGGACGTATGCAAGCAATGTGAGGACGAGTGCAAGAAACATGCGGATAAGCACGAGTCCTGCAAGGCCTGCGGCGAGAGTTGCGTAGCCTGCTACAAGGAATGCCAGAAGATCGCGATTTGAACTTGCGGATGTCTGGAAACAAAAGGGGCAGGGAAACCTGCCCTTTTTGTTTGTAGATAGGCGATATGGGGGCTGGAATGAGCGTTTTCAGGTATATCTACGGATTTGTTTTGCAGCGCGATTCCGCTACATTTCGGCAAGGAGGAGGTGCCGGACCGAATAGTAGAAAAAACTACCGCTGCTCCAAGAGCAATGTGGTTGTAATCGGCACCGTGGTTTCATAACGCATCATTGCCGGGGTGGAGGATACTCCGGTAAAAAAATCGATTTCACACTATGCTGAGTCCTACTGTATTTGTAGTCGCTGACGAATCTGCAGTCCTTGATGCCCTAGCCGATTTATTCAAACAAGCCAAACTGCACGCTGAAATGTTCGCAAGTGCAGAATCATTCCTTGCGCAATTCGACCCGGAACGCCCCGGCTGTCTGGTACTGGATATGTCATTGCCGGGAATGGGGGGCGCCGGCTTGCACAGAGCCCTCGTTCAGCGGAAAGCTATCATTCCGGTCATTATCCTTATGAACCACAGCGATGCGCGCAACGCCATGGAAGTGATGAAGGGCGGAGCCATGGATTTCTTTGAGAAGCCGTTTGATGGCAAAGCATTGCTGGGGGCGGTCAAGTTCGCTATCAGGGTGGATGATGTCAATCGGCACTTCCTTCGGCTGCGCACCGATGTGATGAACCGGTTTGCACAGCTGACCCGGCGGGAACGCCAGATCATGGACATCATGCTCGAAAGCAAGTCCAGCCGGGAAATCGCCGGCGAATTGAACATGAGTACCCGAACCGTTGAGTTTCATCGAGCCAGCATCATGAAGAAAATGGGCGCTGCTTCGCTGGTCGATCTGGTGCGTATGGTCGCGATGGCCTTCGAATGCCACTGCGTCCACAAGCATAAATATAACCATCTGCAAGGCATCGTGCTGACACCCAATACCCTTTCCGTTTCGAGCCAGTCGGCTTGATGGAGCACCATCGGGACGAGGGCAGGTGAAGGGGCGCGGCGCGCTGATGGCTGTAACGAAGATTTCGGGGGGGAGGGATGTCCAGTCACAAACATTCTGGCGGATTGAACGGGCGCTTATCGGCTCTCTTCCCAATTGGACGGCGGCCTGACTGTCGTTGTCAGCCGGTTCCCGAGTGGCGGAGGCTCGTGTGAAAAGCATGGAACGCTATCGCACACTGTTTGACGCGGCTACCGACGCCATCGCGATGGCCGATGCCGAAACGAGAGAGATCCTCGATATCAACCATGCGATGGAACAGTTGAGCGGATGGGATAGGTCAGAAATCATCGGCAAACACCAGCAGGTTCTTCAGCCCTCTGAGCAGGGCAGTTGGGAGCATCAGCGCTCCTCTTGGGACGGCGCTCTCACCGAAACGCAACTCGTCACCCGTGACGGGAAGGTTAGGGAGGTGGAAATCAAGGCGTCCTCCCTTGAGCTGAACGGCCGGACGGCCTTGATCGGTTTTTTTCGGGACATCACCGAGCGCAAGCGATATGAGCAGGACTTGTTCAGATCCAATGCGCTGCTGGAACGCATCTTCGCCAACATCCGCATGTCGATCGCGTATCTGGACACCGACTTCAACTTCATCCGCGTCAACCGGACTTATGCGGACGCAGACGGGCATGACCCCGATTATTTCGTGGGCAAGAACCATTTCAAGCTCTTTCCCAACGAGGAAAACGAGCAAATCTTCCGCGAAGTTGTGGCGAGCGGCCAGCCATATGCCGTGTATGCCAAGCCCTTCGTGTACGAGCGTAACCGGGAACGCGGCGTAACCTACTGGGATTGGAACGTGCAACCCGTCAAGGACAGGCAGGGGCGGGTTACCGGGTTGGTGCTCAGCCTGCTGAATCGCACCGATGAGAAACGTTCGGAGGAGAAGTTGCGGCTGTTCGCGCGCGCGCTCGAGGCCAGCGTCAACTCGATCGCGATCGTCGATGCCAGCCACCCTTCATTGCCGCTGATCTACGTCAATCCGGCCTTTACCGATATCACGGGATACAGCGCGGAGGAGGCGTTGGGGCGCAACCCTTGTTTCCTCCAAGGCGACGACCGGGCGCAGCCAGAGCTCGAGGAAATTCGCCGCGCAATACGGGAAAAACGGGACGGGCAGGCGGTGCTGCGCAATTACCGGAAGGACGGCAGCCTGCTCTGGAACGAGTTATCCATTTCCCCCGTGTGGGATGAGGCGGGAACCGTGACGCACTATATCGGCGTGGCGAGGGATATCACGCGCCACAAGGGCTATGAGGCGGAACTGGAACGTCTGTCCAACTTCGACACACTGACCGCCTTGCCCAACCGCAGCCTGCTTCGCGACCGGCTGGTGCAGGCTATCGTCCATGCGCGCCGCGATTCGGGGATCATGGCCGTGGCGGTGGTCGATCTGGATGGGTTCAAGGCGATCAACGACAGCTTGGGGCATCACGTCGGCGACTTGATGCTGCAAGACGTGGCACGCCGGCTGTCGGAATGCGCGCGCGAGGGCGATACCGTGGCGCGGCAGGACGGCGACGAATTTGTCATCGTCATGGCCGAGCTGGCAAGGGAAGAAGACGCGCTGTTGGTTGCGGAAAAATTGCAGGCCGTATTTTTATCGCCCATACGTTGCGATACGCATGAGCTCTTCATAACGGCGAGTATCGGTATCGCCATGTATCCCAGGGACGGAGCCGATGCCGAGAGCATACTCAAGCATGGTGACCTTGCGTTGCATCGCGCGAAGGAAAAGGGGCGCAACGGTTATCAATTCTATTCTCCGGAGATGAATCGGCGCGTAAGCGAGTCCCTCAGCATAGGTAATAGTCTGCATCGCGCCTTGGACCGCGAGGAATTCATCATTCATTATCAGCCGCAAATTGATTTGCGGAGCGGGCGGATCGTGGGCGTCGAGGCGTTGTTGCGCTGGCAGAGTCCGGATGCCGGCGGCCTGGTGTCTCCTGCACAGTTCATCCCTGTCGCCGAGGAATGCGGCCTGATCGTGCCCATCGGGCAGTGGGTGTTGCGGCAGTCCTGCCTTGAGGCCAAGGGCTGGCACGACCGGGGGTTCAAGATCACCATGGCCGTCAATCTGTCGGCGCGACAATTCCGAGAGGCGGGGCTGGTCGAGGTCGTGCGTGACGCGCTGGACGCGGCCGGGCTCGAGGCCCAATACCTGGAGCTCGAGTTGACGGAAAGCATTCTCATCGACCAGGCGGAATTCGTGTTCGGGATATTGCAGCAGTTGCGGGAAATGGGGGTTCAGCTTTCCATCGACGATTTTGGAACCGGCTATTCCTCGTTGAGCTACCTGAAACGTTTCCCGATCACTCGATTGAAGATCGACCAGTCCTTCATTCGCGGCGTCGTCAGCGATTCCGACGATGCCGCCATCGTGGGCGCCATTATTTCCATGGCGCACAACTTGAGGCTCAAGGTGATTGCCGAAGGCGTGGAAACCGCCGAGCAGCAGGATTTCCTGCGATCGCGCCAGTGCGACGAAGTCCAGGGTTATTATTTTAGCCGGCCGATTCCGGCACGAGGAATCACGGACTTGCTGCAACGAAACACGGGTGCGTGCATCTCAGCCCCCTGACTGTGCCTCGAAAAATCCTGCGCAGGGTG
>DASTGP010000067.1:0-26728 GCA_035605585.1 Gallionella sp.
CCACGATCTCGTGACTGGATGTCTCCATGCCGGCCACCACCTCGGCGATGATGGTCTGCGGATCTTCGCTACGGGGGTTGTCGCTGGTGACGATGCTATGGTCGGCGAACTTCTCGGCGACCCGCCCCATCATCGGACGCTTGCCGCGGTCGCGATCACCGCCGCAACCGAACACGCAGATCAGCCTGCCGCCCGTCGCATCGCTCACTTCGCGCAGCGTCAGCAACACCTTCTCCAGCGCATCGGGTGTGTGCGCGTAATCGACGATCACCGTCGGCTGCATGCTGCCGCCCAGCCGTTGCATGCGCCCGGCGACGGGCTGCACCTTGGCCAGCGAACGCACCGCGGCATCCAACTGAATGTCGCTCACCAGCAGCACTGCCAGCGCGCCGAGCAGATTCGCCGCGTTGAAGCGACCGACGAGCGCGCTGTCGAGGCGCGCGCCCCCCCAGCTGGAATGCACCTCGAGCTGCAGACCCTGCCCGCTCATCTCCAGCACATGACCGTACACCATGCGGATGCCGAGGCGCTCCGCCAGCTTCAGTGCGTCATCCGACATGCCATACCCGATCACTTCCGGGGTTGAATATTGCTTTTGCGAGTTTTTGTCTTGCGACAAAATACCTGCCTGACCCACTTCACGTTCGCTTCCTCTCCCGCTTGCGGGATAACCAATGACTTGTCCGCTTGCGGACTTAGTCGATTGGCTAGTTGTTCCTCCAGAGGATTGAGGAGAGGGTATACAGAGTTCTTCGGCCAGTTCAGCCCCGTAGGCGTCGTCGAGGTTGAGCACGACGCTCTTCAGGGTTTCCCAGTCGAACAGCTTGCGCTTGCTCGCCGCATAACTCTGCATGTCGCCGTGGTAGTCGAGATGGTCGCGGCTCAGGTTGGTCAGCAGCGCCACGTCGAAGTGCGCGCCGTTCACCCTGCCCTGCGCCAGCGCGTGCGAGGACACTTCCATTGCCACGGCCTGCGCGCCGCCGCGCAGGTAATCGGCGAACAGGCCGTGCACGCGGATCGCGTCCGGCGTGGTATTCGCGCTGGGCTGCAACTCACCGGGGTAACCGTTGCCCAGGGTTCCAATCAGCGCGCATTTCCGGCCCGCGTCGGCCAGCGCACTGGCGATCCAGTGGCTGGTGGAGGTCTTGCCGTTGGTGCCGGTCACGCCGACCAGCCACAGCTTCTCGGACGGTGCACCGTATACCGCATGCGCCAGCCAGCCCGCCTTGTGGCGCAAGTCGGTCACAGGGAGATTGGGTACCTGCCACTCGTCGTTCCAGGTGAAGCCGTGCGCTTCCCAGATCACCGCGTTCGCGCCCTGCGCGATGGCCTGCGCGATGAAGCGGCGGCCGTCGCTGTTCTCGCCGGGATAGGCGACGAAGGTGTCGCCCAGCGTCACCGCGCGGCTATCGGTCACCAGTCGCGTGATGGTCACATTCAGCTTGTTCAACTGTTCGAGGGGGAAGGTCATACTTCCTCCTTGACGATGTCGGCCGACGGCGCGATGACATTATCCAAAGGTGCGTCGTTCGGCACGTTGAGCTCGTGCAGCGCCGCGCCGGTAATCTTGCTGAAAACGGGGGCTGCGACCAGGCCGCCGTAATACTGGGTGTTGTCGGGTTCGTCGATCATCACCGCCACCACCAGGCGAGGATCGGAGGCCGGTGCGAAGCCGACGAAAGACGCCACATAACGGCTCACATAGTGGCCGTTCTCGAGCTTGCGCGCAGTGCCAGTCTTGCCCCCCACGCGATAGCCCGCCACCTGAGCCAGCGGCGCGGTTCCGCCGGGTTGGACCACCAGCTCCATCATGCCTCGCAGGGTGCGTGCCGTCTTGTCGGAGAACACTTTCTTGCCGGTCGCCGGCGCATCGAGCCTGAGCAGCGACACGGGCTTCAACTCGCCGTCGTTGGCAAACACGGTATAGGCACGCGCCAGCTGCAACAGGTTCACCGACAGGCCGTGGCCGTAGGACATCGTCGCCTGCTCGATGGGCCGCCAGGTCTTGGGATCGCGCAGCCTGCCCGTTGCCTCGCCGGGGAAGTTGCTGCCGGTCGACGAGCCGAAGCCGCTATCCGAGAAGCTCTGCCACAGCGTCTCGGAAGGCAGCATCAGGGCCATCTTGGCCGAGCCGACGTTGCTGGATTTCTGGATGACCTGCGCGACGGTCAGCATCGATTCGGGGTGGGAATCGTGGATGGTGCGGTTGTTCACGGTGAATTTTCCGTGCTCGGTGTCGATGACCGTTTCGGGGCGCACCTTGCCATTCTCGATGGCAGTTGCCACGGTGAACGGCTTCATGGTCGAGCCCGGCTCGAACAGGTCGGCGATGGCTCGGTTGCGCATCGACTGCGGGCTGACGCTGACGCGGTTGTTGGGGTTGTAGCCTGGATAGTTGGCGAGCGCCAGCACTTCGCCGGTCTTCGCGTCGAGCACCACCACCGCGCCGGCCTTGGCGTGATGCTGCTTCACCGCATCGGCCAGTTCGCGGTAAGCCAGATGCTGCAGGTTAGCGTCCAGGCTGAGCGCGATGTCGCTGCCGGGCTTGGGTGCGTGCAAGCTGCCCGCATCCTCGACGATACGGCCGCGCCTGTCCTTGATGACGCGCTGGCTGCCGGGTTTACCGGCGAGTTGATCCTGCATGGCCAGCTCCAGCCCTTCCTGGCCGTTGTCGTCCTGACCGGTGAAGCCCAGCAGCTGGGCCGCCTCCTCGCCCGCAGGATAGTAGCGGCGGTATTCACGCTGCAGGGAGACGCCGGGAAGGTTCAGGCCCACCACCTTCGCGGCCTGGTCGGGCGGAAGCTGGCGCTTGAGATAGACGAAGTCGCGCGAGGTATCGAGCAGGCGGTTCTTCAACTCCTCGGTATCCATGTTCAGGATCTGCGCGAGTTGCTTGACCTGCTTGTTGTCGGCCTCCACGTCGGCCGGGCTGGCCCATACCGATTCCACCGGCGTGCTGACCGCGAAAGGATCGCCGTTGCGGTCGGTAATCATGCCGCGGTGTGCGCTGACCTCGATCACGCGGCTGTAGCGTTCGTTCCCCTTCTCCTGCAGGAAGTCGTTGTGGAACCCTTGAAGGTACACCCCGCGCCCGATCAGGCCGGCCAGACCGCCCAGCAACGCCACGAACAGCACGGTGGCGCGCCATCCGGGCAGTCTTGCCGGGATATCCTTGTTTGCGCTGACCGCGTAGTTCATGGCTGTTTGTCTGTTTGGCCGTTAGGCTCAACCCTTATAAATCGAACCTGCCCGCTGACGGGCAACTGCATCTGCAACTGCCGCGCCGCGATCTTTTCCACCCGTGCCGGGGTCGCCCATGTACTGAGCTCCAGTTGCAACTGCCCCCATTCCACTTCCATCTGCTGCGCGTGCTCCTTTTCCTTCTGCAACTCGATGAACAGCTTCCGTGCCTTGTGCTGCGAACTGACCACGCTCAGCGCGCACATCACCACCGCCGCCAAAAGCAACACGTTCAACCCGCTGCCGCTAGGCGACATCGCTGCGCTCCGCCACCCGCATCACGGCGCTGCGCGCCCGCGGATTCGCCTGCAATTCCGCCTCGCCCGCACGCACCGCCTTGCCGACCAGGCGCAACCGCCCCTGCGGCACTTCGCTCGCGCGGATCGGCACGTTACGCGGCAGCTTGTCGCCCTCGGCCATGTCGCGCATGAAGTGCTTCACCATGCGGTCTTCCAGCGAGTGGAAGCTGATCACCACGAGGCGCCCTCCTGCCTGCAGGTGCGCAACGCACTCGGGCAGGACGCTTTCAAGCTCTTCGAGTTCCCGGTTGAGATAAATCCGTATAGCCTGGAAAGTGCGTGTCGCCGGGTTCTGCCCGGCTTCACGGGTACGTACCGCCTTGCTAACCAGCTCGACGAGCTGCCGCGTTGTTTCGATCGGTTGGACCGCGCGCGCAGCAACAACCGCTCTTGCAATCTGCTTAGCAAACCGTTCTTCGCCGTAATCACGTATCACCTCCGCAAGCAATCCTTCATCCACCGACGACAGCCACTCGGCTGCCGTCGGCCCCCTGGTGGTATCCATGCGCATGTCCAGCGGCGCATCGAAGCGGAAACTGAAACCGCGTGCAGCCTCATCCAACTGCGGCGACGAAACCCCCAAGTCGAGCAGGATGCCGTCCACCTTCTCGACCTTCAGGCCGCGCAACACGTCGGCCAGATGCTCGAACCCGCTGTGCTCGAGGTGGAAGCGCGCATCGCGCCATTGCCTTCCCACCGCGATCGCCGCCGGATCCTTGTCCAGCGCGATCAGCCTGCCGCTTGCCCCGAGCCGCTCCAGTATCAGGCGACTGTGGCCGCCGCGCCCGAAGGTGCCGTCCACGTAGACGCCATCCGGCTTGATCGCAAGCGCTTCGACGGCTTCATTCAATAAAACAGTCGCGTGGGCCAAGCCCTCGCTCACAAGGAGAATCCTTCCAGCTCCGGCGGCAGCTCGCCCTCCATGAAGGACAGCGCGGCCTGCTGCTGCGCCTGCCACTTCGCCTCGTCCCACAGTTCGAACTTGTTGCCCTGACCGACCAGCATCACATGCTTGTCCAGCGCGGCATAACTGCGCAACGTCGGCGAGATCAGCACGCGCCCGGCGCCATCCATCACCACATCCTCGGCATGACCGACCAGCAGGCGCTGCAAAGCACGGATTTTCGGGTTGAGCGCAGAGAGCTTGAGCAGCTTCTCGCGAATCGGCTGCCACTCAGGCTGGGGGTAAACCAGCAGGCAGCCGTCGGCATCGGCGGTCAGCACCAGCTGACCAGCACAATGCGCGAGCAGCATGTCGCGATACCGCGCCGGTATCGCGAGCCTGCCTTTGCTATCCAGATTGAGTTGAGCCGCTCCTTGGAACATCCTTTAATCCCACTTTCACCCACTTTTTACCACTTAGGCCCACTATATTGAAAAAAAACCAGCGGGTCAAGCGCAAAAACGGAATTTTCCTTTTCGGGACAATGAGTTAGCGCGCACAGTTAAGGCAAAACAAATATGCTTAAAAAGCAATGAATTGCACAAATAAGCTAAAGTGCTTTGTGATGGGCGGGCTAGATATTCTGCGTTGTTGCCCCTGTTTGAGGCTTGGGATAAGGTGCGCGGGGTTGTCGAGAAGCGGCTTTAATTGGCGACCGCAAAATTTTAGGTCGCCCTATTTCAAAATGACACCGCAGAAGATTGAAAAAATGAAAATTTTAAATGGGCTTGTCCGTATTAGACAGCACCGCACATCAATAACTGTGTCGCCTAAATTACGTTAGGCCTCAGAAAGCCCTCGATGACCCCCAACGAGTTTGTTAGACATTGCGCGCAGGAGAAGACCGATCTTCTTGCGGCATACTTCAATCCAACGGCCGACACAGCAGTTGGCGCAGCAATCGCATCCCTGCAACTCAGCACAGAACAGCGCGAGGCAATGAAAACGATACTTGATACAGCGCTCACCGACGCCTTCTACACAATGCTCCTTGCACTAGATGGCGAGGCATCGCTGGGAGGCAAGCAAGAGAGCTATCGCCTCGTCGACTCAGAAGGAAACTTGATTGCCGGTGGGGGCGAACTTGAAGCTGCAGCGTGGCAGAACTTCCAGAGCGAGCAACCATGAACCAGAGGCCTAACCCTACGGTCAAGTTCGCTTCGCTGGGACTGCGCTAAAGCGCAGCCCCTTACCTTCACGTTAGGGTGCAACCGCCATGATCGGTGACCGTGAACATCTTCAGCATCAACTGGAAGCCATGAAAATGTCACAGGCTACGCTCCAGCAGCTCATGACGCTCAGTGCCGGTGGCCTCGCTCTTTTCTTTTCGTTTATCGGCAAAGCACCTTTTGTTCTTGCCATAGAGCTTTTCGGTCCTGCTGTTGTTACCGCGTGGATCATTTCACTTTCTACGGCTGCTTATGCCCATCGCCTGCACGCTGAACTCTTCCTATCTTTAGCGCGTATTGTGGGAGTTAGCAGGAAAATGGACGCGCTAGGGAATTTTGCAGATGAAGTTGCTGCTGAACTTAAAATCAACCCCAACAGTGCAGGAGTAGTTGAACGAGCAAAGGCTAAGCTTGAGTCAACAAGACATTGGGCTAGTACAGAGCTAAATGATTTCGATAAGTCATTTTTTCCAATGCAAAGCAGGGCTCTTCGCCTTATTCGCGTATCCCTGTTCATGCTCGTGTTTGGATTTGTGCAACTAGGTATCGGCTATGCTGTATTCTGCTTTGCACCCTAACCCTACGCTCAAGTTCGCTCCCTCCGGTCGCTGGGACGCGCCTACGGCGCGCCCCTTAGCTATACGTTAGGCGGTGCAGAATGCTTAAGTTTATTCGTGGACTTTTTGAGTCAAAACCAAAGATCAAGATCGCGCACCCGATCCTCGGTGAACTTCAACTTGAACAGGGTGCCAAGAGCCCTTACTGGCTGCGTGAGGCGTACCATGACGGAGAACTAACCTTCTGTGTCGATACTGTCGGTGAGGATCTGCCGTCAGATGCTCAGGCTAAATTTTTTCTGTGGGTCACCGAAAGTCTTGAGTCAATCTACCAGGAGGTTGCATCAGATTTGGCAGTGCAGCACCAAGGTATGCAGCGCAAGCCAGTAAATGCAAATTGGAGACAAACCTTTCGCCTTGCGAGCTTTGACGTACCGCTGGAAGGCGACAAGCGACTCCCATGGGAGCTCACATTTGAATGCCTCACGGATAATTCGGGCAACCTTTACACGTGCCACTTCGAGAATGGCTCGCTTGCGCACGTTTCCGTTGACACATGAGTATCCATCCCCTCATTTCTCGACTAACCATTCGCTCAAGTTCGCCATTCTGGCTGGGACTGCGCTAAAGCGCAGCCCCTTACCTTCACGTTAGATTTCTCCATGAGCAAGCTGCTATATCGCGGGGTGTGTAAGGCAATGGATGCCCAAAACCAGGGGCGCATCGTTGCAAACGGCTCTACTTCTCAGGTAACAGCGAAGCACGACGGACAAATCCGGTACGACGGTAAATTCACTTATGGTCCTAGCGCAAATAACACAGCAAGGGCGCAACAAATCGATGGCAGCCCCTACGATCCGTCTGCTGTCTCAGCATCCACTTCGGAAGATGTGGCGCAGTACTTCGCCACAAGTGGAAACACAGAGGATGGTTTCGTATATGTAATTGATGCCAGCAAGTTGACAGAGGCTGGAATTTTGTCCTTTGAATTTCCTGATCCAGAGCATCCTCACGAAAAGGAAGTAACCCTGGTCTTATCGGTACAAGATTCGATCCCGTCTGATCTCATCGTCAGAAAGTATGAGGTCAAGAGTGACTGGCAATAAATCTAACCCTGCAGTCGAGCGGGCCAGCGCGAAACCGCGCAGGCCAGTGAATTCAAACGTCGGGCAACACAATCACTGGGAGCGTTTATGCAACAACTCAATCGAAAAATCCTGATCGCACTAATGTCCCTGCCAGCCACGGCATTGGCAGACATCTGCCCAGATAACCCACCAGCCGTGAAGCACTATAGTAAAACCTACAGTTGCCCGGCCGCTACGGTTAGCACAGAGGGCGAAAAATACGTTGACGATTCTTGGGATTGTTTCAGTCTGGTTCCAATAAAAAGCGAATCTGTTTCCTATTCAAATGAAAAAAACAAAGGAGTATTGCCCGCGGTCAACAGCCTGCTTCCTGGCACGGAACAAGACTTCAAAAACCGAACTTGGATAGTTTCAGATGTGCAGTGTGCTGATAAAAACAAAGTGACCGTGCTTTACTGGAGTGGAGGAAACTGCAAAGACTGTGAACACAAAGTGCAATATCGCTTTTCGGCTGATGGCAAGCTAAAGGAAGCAAAATTAAAGTGACGGAGCTAAAAGGGGGCGGCGTCGCATTTGTCTTGCACACCAAATAATAAGGGCGGGTTTAAAACCCGCCCCTACAGATTTCGCGAACAAGCCATCGTAAATAAGTGAAGCTGGCCGATAAGCCGGGTTCTGTCGTGGACAGTCATTCCTCTAGGCGTTTCGTTACCTGACGCTCGAGCAACCTACCCGCTGGCGACGCGAGCAACGTCATGGCCAGCCTATTTGGTCTTGCTCCGGATGGGGTTTACCCTGCCGCCGATGTTGCCACCAGCGCGGTGAGCTCTTACCTCGCCATTTCAACCTTACCGTTTCCCGAAGGAACTTGGGCGGTGTATTTTCTGTGGCACTTTCCATCGCCTCACGGCGTCCGGCCGTTAACCGGCATCCTGCTCTGTGGAGCCCGGACTTTCCTCCCCACTCTTGCGAGTGCGGCGACTGCCTAGCCAGCTTCGGCGCGGAGTTTAACACGTGGGATTCAGAGCGTCCGGGGAACCCGGACTTTGGTTACGACATAACTTGCTGCGCAAGTAAGTCTCCACCGCAACACTCTTGTTGTGGTTACGACATAACGCGTTTCGCGCATTAGTCTCCACCGCAACACTCTTGACTGTGGCTCCGGCATAACGCGCTTCGCGCATTAGCCTACGCCGCAACAAGCCCGCTAACGCGGTCGTGTTGTCCTCCCGCACTCTTGCGAGTGCGGCGACTGCCTGGTGAAACTACTAGCCATCTGACTAACCCGGCAAAAAACGCCGGGCAAGTCATTGCTTATAGCCAGCTTCGGGACGAAATCTATCGCAGAGCAGCGTCAATCGGCCGCTTCGACCGGCAGGGGCGGCGCGACGCCGGCGCGCACCGTCGCCTCGTCCAGGGCGGGCGAACAGAGTTCGATGAAGCGGTAGGCGAAGCTGCGCAGGTAGTGGCCGCGCCGCAGGGCGATGTAGGTGGTGTTTTCGCCGAACAGGTGCGAGCAGTCGAGCAGGCGCAGGTCGGTGTCCTTTGCCGGATTGAACGCCATCGAGGCAATGATGCCGATGCCCATGCCCAGCTCCACATAGGTCTTGATCACGTCCGCATCGAGCGCGGACATCACGAAGTCCGGCACGATCCCGGCGTCGGCGAACGACCGGTCGATCTTCGCTCGGCCGGTGAGTCCCTCGTGGTAGGTGACGATGGGATATTCGGCAATATCCTTCAGTGTCAGTTTCCTGGCCTTTTCCAGCGGGTGCCCCGCCGGCACGATTACCGAGTGGTGCCAGGTGTAGTAGGGAAACGAGTCCAGCTTGTCCACCTCGCCCAATGCCTCGGTCGCCACGCCGATGTCCGCCTCGCCGGAAAGCAGCATGGCGACGATCTCGCTCGGCCCGGCCTGGTGCAGCTTGAGATGCACCTTGGGAAAGTTCTTCTTGAATTCGTTGACCACCTGCGGCAACGCATAGCGCGCCTGCGTGTGGGTGGCAACCACGGTGAGCTGGCCTTCGTCGCGCTTGCTGTATTGCTCGACCAGGTTCTTGATGTTGTTCGCATCGAGCAGGATGCGCTCGACGATCTCCAGCAGCTCTTGCCCCGGCTCGGTCAGCCCGAGCAGGCGCTTGCCCTTGCGCACGAACAGCTCCACCCCAAGCTCCTCCTCGAGGTCCTTGATGTGCTTTGACACGCCGGACTGCGAGGTGAACAGCGCGTTGCCCACCTCGGTAAGGTTGAAGTTGCAGCGCACCGCCTCGCGAATAATCCTGAGTTGCTGGAAATTCATTTCGATTGCTCCGTCATGGGTGATGAGACTCTTTATATAGGAGCACGCCCTGCGTGCGAATCGCGTCCAGGGGACGCTCCTACGCCTTCATCGAATACCTTGAACTGGCGCGGCCTGATGAAGACCTTGTCGCCAGCGGCCAGCGGCGCGGCGTCGAAACGTTCGCGCGAAAGCTCGATCTCGATGAACTCGCTGCTTCCGTCCGCGGCCACTTCCACGCGCACCACCGAACCGATGGCACGCACCAGCTTCACCTCGACCGGCAAGGCGGTAGCATCCTGCGGCGCACGAGCAATGTCGATGTCGTGCGGACGCACATAGGCCACCGCTTCCTCGCCGTGGTGCTCCGTCCACGGCGCATGGTCGCGGCTGTGGAACAAGTTCACATTGCCGATGAACTGGTACACGAACGGTGTGGCAGGCGCGGCATACACCTCGTCCGGCGTGCCGACCTGCTCGATCCTGCCCTTGTTCATCACCACCACGCGGTCGGCCACTTCCAGCGCCTCTTCCTGGTCGTGCGTGACGAAGATGCTGGTGATGTGCAGCTCGTCGTGCAGGCGGCGCAGCCAGCGGCGAAGTTCCTTGCGCACCTGTGCGTCGAGCGCGCCGAACGGTTCGTCCAGCAGCAAAATCTTCGGCTCGACGGCGAGCGCCCGCGCCAAGGCGATGCGCTGGCGCTGTCCACCGGAAAGCTGCGCCGGATAGCGGTCGTGCAGGAAATCCAGTTGCACCAAGTTCAGCAGCTCATGCACGCGGCGTTTGATTTCCGCCTCGTTCGGGCGTTCTTTCTTCGGCTTCACGCGCAGGCCGAAGGCGACGTTCTCGAACACCGTCATGTGGCGGAACAACGCATAGTGCTGGAACACGAAGCCGACGTTGCGCTCGCGCGCATCGCGCTGCTGCACGTCCTCGCCGTGGAACAGCAGCCTGCCGGAATCGGCCAACTCCATACCGCCGATGATGCGCAGCAGCGAAGTCTTGCCGCAGCCGGAAGGGCCGAGCAATGCCAGCAGCTCGCCGCTGTTCACTTCGAGGTTGATATCGTCTAGCGCCTTGTATGCGCCGAATTGCTTGTTCAGGTTTTCGATGGTGATGCTCATTGTTTCGCTCCGTCTCTGAATTGCTCCCCTCGCCCGCTTGCGGGAGAGGGGCTGGAGGAGAGGGTCTACGCGGTTAAGCGCCACGCATCTACCCTCGCCCTAACCCTCTCCCTGCAAGGGAGAGGGAATTGTTTTACGCTCCGTGATGCAAAGGCTCGCCGCTGCGTTTCGCCTGCCATTCGACCAGCGCCTTCACCCCCAGCGTGACCAGCGCCAGCAGGGCCAGCAGCGAGGCCACGGAAAAAGCCGCGACGAAGTTGTATTCGTTGTAGAGGATCTCCACGTGCAGCGGCATGGTGTTGGTCATGCCGCGGATGTGGCCGGACACCACCGACACCGCGCCGAACTCGCCCATCGCCCGCGCATTGCACAGGATCACGCCGTACAGCAGCCCCCATTTGATGTTGGGCAGCGTCACGCGCCAGAAGGTCTGCCAGCCGGAGGCGCCCAGCGACACCGCCGCCTCCTCCTCTTCCTTGCCCTGCGCCTGCATCAGCGGGATCAGCTCGCGCGCGATGAACGGGAAGGTGACGAAGACCGTCGCCAGCACGATGCCCGGCACCGCAAAGATCAGCTTGAAGTCGTGTTCCTGCAACCACGGCCCGAACCAGCCCTGTGCGCCGAACAGCAGCACATACACCAGGCCGGACACCACCGGGCTCACCGCGAACGGCAGGTCGATCAGCGTGATCAGCAGGCTCTTGCCCTTGAACTCGAACTTGGCGATGGCCCAGGCCGCCGCCACGCCGAACACCAGATTGGCGGGCACCGCGATGGCCGCGGCGATGAAGGTCAGCTTGATCGCCGACCACGCATCCGGTTCTTTCAGGGCGGACAGGTACAGCTCCCAGCCTTTGCTGAACGCCTCGATGAACACGGTGGCCAGCGGCAGGCCGAGGAACAGCACGAGATAGGTGAGTGCCACGACTATGAGCAGCAGCGTCACGCCTGCGGATTCACGCGTGGAAATCCTTTTTTGTATCGTTTGAGCAGACATCAGCGCACTCCCCTTCTTGAACTCCACCATTGCAGTACATTGATCGCCAGCAACAACCCGAACGACAGCAGCAACATGACCACCGCGATCGCCGTCGCGCCGGCGTAGTCGTATTGTTCCAGCTTGGCGACGATCAACAGCGGCGCGATCTCGGAAATGAACGGCATGTTGCCCGCGATGAAGATCACCGAACCGTATTCGCCGATGGCGCGCGCGAAGGACAGCGCGAAGCCGGTGAGCAGCGCAGGCAGCACGGCCGGAAAGATGACGCGGCGGAACACGTCCCAGCGCCCGGCGCCCAAGCTGGCAGCGGCCTCTTCGACTTCGGCCTCGACATCGGCGAGCACCGGCTGCACCGTGCGCACGACGAAAGGCAGGCCGATGAAGGTCAGCGCCACCACGATGCCCAGCGGCGTGTAGGCGATCTTGATGTCGTGTGCGGCGAAATACTGGCCGATCCAGCCGTTCGGTGCATACAGCGCCGCCAGCGTGATGCCGGCCACGGCGGTGGGCAGCGCGAACGGCAGATCCACCAGCGCGTCGACGATGCGCTTGCCGGGGAAGGTGTAGCGCACCAGCACCCAGGCCACGACCAGGCCGAACACCACGTTCACCAGCGCAGCCGCAAACGAGGTCAGGAAGGTTACCTTCAGCGAGGCGACCACGCGCTCATTGGTGGCAACCTCCCAGAATCCGTCCAGGCCCAGCGTCGCCGTCTTGAAGAACAGAGCGGACAGCGGGATCAGCACGATCAGCGAAAGGTAGAGGAGCGTGAAACCCAGTGCCAGATTGAATCCGGGCAGCACGCTGTGGGCCTTGAATCGAGACATCGCTTATTCCTGTATTTGGATAAGCGCGTAGTCTATCCACGATTAATTAGATATAAAAATGAATAATTATTATTTCTTTATCGATAAATAGAATAAAGGAGACCAAGCGCCTGGCGCGCCCAGGCATTGCGCACCGACGCTGGAGGGAGGGCGCATCAATGCCGATATCGCTCGTGCAGCAAGCGTTGAAGCGCGGTGCGCTGCCGAGTGCGGCGGAAGTGCTGCATTGAGGCCTATCGGGTGTCGCAGGCCGATGCAGTCAAAATTACCCGACTCGAGTACATTCAGTTGCCATGTTAATGGACAAACAAAAAGCCCCGACGAACTCTGCCGGGGCTTTTTCTTTGCTGCTAAGTGGCTGCCTTACCTCCGCGCCAACTGCCTCACCACACCCACCAGGCGGTCGATCTCCTCGTGCGTGTTGTAAAACGCCAGCGAGGGACGCACGGTGGCTTCCAATCCGAAGCGCCGCAGGATGGGCTGTGCGCAGTGATGCCCGGTGCGCACGGCGATGCCCTCTCGGTTCAGCGCCTCGCCGACTTCATTGGTCTGGTAGCCTGCCAGCACGAACGACAGCACGCTGGTCTTGTCCGGCGCGGTGCCGATCAGGCGCAGGCCGGGAACGCTGCGCAGCTCTTTCATCGCATACACCAGCAGCTCGTGTTCATAGCGGCAGATGTTGTCGATGCCGAGTTTCTGCACATAGTCGATGGCTGCGCCCAGACCCACTGCATCGGCGATGTTGCCGGTGCCCGCCTCGAACTTGTTGGGTGCGGGGTGGTAGCGGGTTTTCTCGAAAGTCACATCCTCGATCATGTTGCCGCCACCTTGCCATGCGGGCATCTCCTCCAGCACTTCCGGTTTGCCATAGAGCGCGCCGATGCCGGTGGGGCCGAACACTTTGTGGCCGGAGAAGACGAAGAAATCGCAGTCGAGGTATTGCACGTCGGCGCGCAAATGCGAGACGGACTGTGCGCCGTCCAGCAGCACTTTCGCGCCGTAGCGGTGCGCCATTGCTATCATCTGCCTGGCGGGTGTCACCGTGCCGAGCGCGTTGGAGACCTGCGTGAACGACACCAGCTTGGTGCGCGAACTGAGCAGGCGCTCGTATTCGTTCAGCAACACCTGGCCGTCTTCGTCCACCGGAGCCACGCGCAGCTTCGCACCCGTTTCGGCGCACAGCATCTGCCAGGGGACGATGTTGGCGTGATGCTCCAGATGCGAGATGACGATCTCGTCGCCCTCGCCGATGTGCTTCTTGCCCCAGCTCTTCGCCACCAGGTTGATCGCCTCCGTCGTGCCGCGCACGAAGATGATCTCCTTGCTCGAACTGGCGTTGATGAAATTCGCCACCTTGTCGCGTGCGCCCTCGTAGGCATCGGTGGCGCGGGCTGCAAGTTCATGCGCTGCACGGTGGATGTTGGAGTTCTCGTGCTCGTAGAAGTACGACAGGCGGTCGATCACCGACTGCGGCTTCTGCGTCGTCGCGGCGTTGTCCAGCCAGGCCAGCGGGCGGCCGTTCACCAGTTCTTTCAAAATGGGAAAGTCGCGGCGCACGGCGTGTACGTCGAAGGCGGGATGGCCGGAAGTGGCGATCTGGCTGGCAGCGGGGGCACCGTTGTAGGAGCCAGCTTGCTGGCGATTGCTGTTCGCGGCTGAAGCCACTCCTACAGCAGCGTCGGCCCGCCTAAAACGTGCGGCTTCATCCAGAAAATAGAACGACGCCCCCGTCATCTTCGGATGTTCCTTGGCGTTGTTTTTCAGCAACTCGCGCAGCACATCCTCGCCCGGATAGCCGGCATTCAGACTCGGCGCTACCGCGAAGTCCGCACCCGGCGCCCAGTCGTGGCTCACCGGCAGTTGCGGCGTATGCAGGCGCGGCGTATCCAGGTGCAGGTCGAGCGGATCGCCGCCGGTCAGCGGAATCGCCAGATCGTTGGAGCGCGGCGGCACAGCCGAACCCAGCGAAGGCGTCGCGCCGGACAAAGCGCCCGGCACGCCCGCGAACAGCTCGTTTGCCAACCGTTCGATCAGCGCCACATCCGGCGCGTAGCCTTGCCCGCCCGTCAGCGCGCTCGCATCGCCGTGGGCGGGAATGCTGGCGGCGCTGACATTGGGGATGCTGTCGGGAATGGGCAGATTACTTGTACTCATGGTACTTACCCACTTCGACATCTTCGAGCACGGCCAGCGCGTCATCGGTCAGCACGGCGAGCGAGCAGTACAGCGAGATCAGGTAAGACGCGATGGCGCGGCGGTCTATGCCCATGAAGCGCACGGACAAGCCCATGCTCTGTTCGCCCGGCAGGTTCGGCTGATACAGGCCGACCACGCCCTGGCGGCTTTCGCCGGTGCGCAACAGGATGATGCTGCTCTTGCCGTTCTTCACCGGCACCTTGTCCGACGGGATCAGCGGAATGCCGCGCCAGGTGATGAATGGCGAGCCGGAGATGGTGACGGTGGGAGGCGGCACGCCGCGACGGGTGCACTCGCGGCCGAAGGCGGCGATGGCCAATGGGTGTGCGACGAAGAAGCCGGGCTCTTTCCACACCTTGGTGATGAGCTCGTCCATATCGTCCGGTGTCGGCGCGCCGGTGCGGGTCTTGATGCGCTGGCTGTCAGCGACGTTGTTCAGCAGGCCGTATTCCTTGTTGTTGATGAGTTCGTTTTCCTGGCGCTCTTTGACCGTCTCGATGGTCAGGCGCAATTGCTCTTTAATCTGGTTGTGCGGGCTGCTGTACAGGTCGGACACGCGGGTATGCACATCCACCACGGTGTTTACCGCCGAAAGCATGTACTCGCGCCCCCACTCTTCGTAGTCCACGAAGGTCTGCGGCAGTTCGCGCTCGTCGCGCTGCGAACAGGCCACGGTCACGCGCGAAGCGTCCTTCACTTTGTTGACGCGGTAGATGCCGGCTTCCAGCGGCACCCAGCTCAGCAGTTGCGGCAGCCAGCGCGGCGTGATGATGGAAAGTTGCGGGACGGTCTTGGTGGCATTCGCCAGCGTACGCGCGGCGACATCCCCCAATGCCAGTTGGTCTTTTTGTTCGACGGCCATGACTCACTCCTTAGAAAAATTGCAGATAACGTTATTAGAAATAAAGCTAAGCGATGGTGGTGCAGAACGAGGGGCGCTTCAACCTGCTATAGCCACCAAATCGATGTCATTCCCGCGCTGGCGGGAATCCAGTTGATTCAATCACTCCGCGCAGGTGGGCAACGCAAAGACTTTGTCCGCTGCGCGGGAATGACGTGGAGGCGTCAAACATGCTCACACCTCGCAATGAGCGAGGACAGTTGTATCTCCAGCGCCTCCGCCAACTTGGCTACCGTCACGATGGATGGCACGGCTCGGCCACGTTCCACCTCGCCCAAATACGAGCGATTCAAATCGGCGCGCTCCGCCAACTGCTCCTGCGACCAGCCGCGCTCTTCGCGCAACTGGCGCAACACTTGCGAAAATTGTTCGATGGTCATGCCTTGCGCTCCGCGAGTTCATGCTGCGAACTCGCCTGCGTAATCACGCTGCCGGGCGGCACGCTGCGCGTGAGCCACACGTTGCCGCCGATGCTGGAACCGCGGCCGATGGTGATGCGCCCGAGGATGGTCGCCCCGGCATACACCACCACGTCGTCTTCGAGGATGGGGTGGCGCAGTGCGCCTTTCTCCAGCACGCCGTCCTCGCCCACGTTGAAACGCTTCGCCCCCAGCGTCACCGCCTGGTAGATGCGCACGCGTTTGCCGATGACAGCGGTCTCGCCGATCACTACGCCGGTGCCGTGGTCGATGAAAAAGCCGCTGCCGATCCGTGCCCCTGGATGGATGTCGATGCCGGTCTCGGCATGGGCGATCTCGGCGATCACGCGCGCGATCAGCGGCAGGCCGGTGATGTGCAGCTGGTGCGCCAGACGATGGTGGATCACGGCGTGGATGCCCGGATAGCACAGCAGCACCTCGTCCACGCTGTGCGCCGCAGGGTCCCCCTCGTAAGCGGCAACCACGTCGGTGTCGAGCAAGATGCGCAGGCGCGGCAAGGCGGCGGCGAAATCGTGCACGACAAGTTGGGCGCGTGCTTCCGTGTCCTCATCAGAGCGGCCTTGCTGCCGCGCGGTGTAGTGCAACTCCAGCCGCGCTTGCGCCAGCAGCGCATGCAGTGCGGCATCCAGAGTATGTCCGACGTAGAAATCCTCGCTCTCTTCGCGCAGGTCGGCTGGTCCGAGACGCATGGGGAACAGCACGCCGCACAGCAATGCAACGATGTCGCGCAGCGCCTCGCGCGACGGCAACTCGCGCCCGCCGGTCTCCGTCGAACGTCCTTGGCCGATGCGCCATTGCACGCGCGCCGCCTTCAACTCGGCCACGATGCGTTCCAGTTCCCAGGCGCGCCCGGGATGGGCATCGGCTGCTTGCTCGATGCCGGAACCGCTCTCGCGGATCGCCATATCCATTTCTTCACTCCTCGTTCAAGAATGGGTGCAGTCTATAGCCGCCAAAGGCGATTCCTAACCAAGCAATCTTCATGTACTTTGCAGGATTTCAGCTATGCGCGCAGGCGCGGCGAAGCCTGACCGGCCGTCGGAAATGGCGGTGAATAAGCCGCCGCGCACGGCCGGATGACGCCGATGGCCATGTGCATTTCGGCGAAGGATGCGCGGTGATGCCGGGCTGGATGACTCTGGACAATGCGTTTTTTGCCGCCGACAGGCTGCACTCACCCTCGATGCAGGCGACTGCATGACTTGCCGCGATTTGATGGCAACCATCGCGGCCATACCGCGATCGGGGCGTATGGCTCATCGAGAAAATGAGCCGGGAGATAACTGCGATGCGTACAGCCCCTTAGCCGGATTTTCCGCGATCCGGGAATATCCCGAATCGCGGAGCAGCCGATAACGTTTGGAGCCTTACGCGACGGTCAGACGGGCAAGCCGGATGCGTCGAACAAGCCCTCGAACAGAATGGAGCTCAGGTAGCGCTCGCCGGAGTCCGGCAACAGCACGACGATAGTCTTACCCGCATTCTCGGGACGTTTTGCGTAGCGTACCGCCACAGCCGCGGCAGCGCCGCTGGAGATGCCGGAGATGATGCCTTCCTCGCGCGCCAGACGGCGGGCGTAATCCACGGCCTCCTCGTTGCTCACCTGAGCGATGTCATCCACCAGCGACAGGTCGAGCACGCCGGGCACGAAGCCCGCGCCTATACCCTGGATCTTGTGCGGGGCGGGCTTGAGCTCCTGGCCAGCCCGCTTCTGCGTCAAGACTGGGCTGGCCGAGGGCTCGACCGCGACGGAGGTGATGGCCTTACCCTTCGTCTTTTTGATATAGCGCGACACGCCCGTGATGGTGCCGCCCGTGCCGACGCCGGAGACGAAGATATCGACCTTGCCGTCGGTATCGTTCCAGATCTCCGGGCCCGTGGTGGCCTCGTGGATCGCCGGGTTGGCCGGATTCTCGAACTGCTGCAGCAACACGTATCTGGGATCGGACTCGGCGATCTCCTTCGCCTTCGCGATCGCGCCGCTCATACCCTTCGCGCCTTCGGTCAGCACCAGCTTCGCGCCGAACGCGACCAGCAACTTGCGCCGTTCGATGCTCATGGTCTCGGGCATGGTCAGCGTCAGCGGAATGCCGCGCGCCGCTGCGACGAAGGCCAGCGCGATGCCGGTGTTGCCGCTGGTGGGCTCGACGATCTCCTTGCCGGGGGCGAGCACGCCGCGCTTCACGGCGTCGTCGATCAGTGCCACGCCGATGCGGTCCTTCACCGAGTACGCCGGATTGCGCCCCTCGATCTTGGCGAGGATGGTCGCCTGGGCACCGTCACCGATGCGGTTCAGCCTGATGAGCGGCGTGCCGCCGATGGATTGCGAATTGTCTGCGAACAACTGGGACATGGGTTCCTCCTGAGTAAACGAATCAATCTTCTGTCGAGGGCAGGCCGTGGCGCAGCCAGCCGCGCTTCGGGTTACCGTCGCCCTCGAATCCTTCCAGCACGTTGAAGGCGTGGCGAAAGCCCGCCTTTGCCGCCGCTTCCGCAGCCGCAACGGAACGTTTTCCGCTGCGGCACAGGAACAGCACCACATCGTTCTTGCCGGCCTTCTCTGCCAACTCGTCGATGAAGCGCGGATTTTGCGACATTTCGGGGCCTTTGAGCCACTCGACGTGCTTGGAGCCGGGCACGTGCCCAACCTGGTCCAGCTCCCTCAGCGTACGCACATCGACCAGCTCGGCGGCACCGGAGGAGAACAGCTTCCACGCCTCGCGCGGCGTTATCCCGCCGGCGAAGTGGAATCCCTCCGGTGCGCCGATCGTCCGCGCCCTCGCGAGGATATCGTTGGCGCCCGGCTGCGGTTGTCGCTGGACCACCACTTTCGGGGCGGTGTCGATTTCCTTGATCTCGATGGCCATCTCTCACTCCACAATAAAGACCCATGTCGCTGCAATTCCTTATGCAGCTTCGTACATGAGAGGAGTCTATGGGAGGTGAGGCCATTTTCTAAACAAGAAAACTTCATAACCTTTGCACCAATAATTGGTTTGCCACACCGCGATGCGGACCTATCATGCATTCGTGGAAGTTGATCTTTCATGTATCTCTCCCCTAGTTCGGGCATCCGTCACCGGATGCCCACTTTTTTCCAGTGGGAGTACAGACTGGATTCATGCCGCAACTTTTCGTTGCGGCAACACCGCCGGATTAAACCGACAACTTTCCGGGGCGGGATACAAATGCCGGCTAAAGCGTTGCTCGCTCCACCACCCTCGGGAGCCGGCTGCGCCGGACCACGAGAGGGTAAGGAGCAAACCATGATTATCGCTGCTGCATTACCGGACACCACGCAACCATCCCGCCACAGGCTCGCCGAGGCCTTGCTGGCATATGAGCGCCGCTTCGGCTATCCGCCGGACTGGCTGGACGATGCGCCGCAAGGCCGGGCGTTGTCGCTCATCAAGCAGGCGCTGGAACGCGGTGCGCCGCTGGCCGCGGCGGATCATTTTCACTGAACCGGAAGTTACGCTTTCTCCAGGAAGCCGCCCGCCCGATAGGTCAACACCAGCGTGTCGCGATGCCCGCCCGGAGCGGCCGGCTGGATGGGCGTGGTCTCGTGGATCACGCGCTGGTCGTCGAGGATCAGCAGCGTCCACGGCTCCGCCAGGGTGAAGCGTTTTCCGTTCGGCCCTTCGAACTCGAAGATGCGGCTCTCGCCGCCCTTGATGTCGTCGCGCGCCACCAGCAGGATTGCGACGAAGTCCACGCCGTCGCGGTGCGCGCCCTCCGGCGTCGGGCGGCCGATCCCGCCGGTGGTGTCGATGCGGAACTGGTGCGCTTCGACGAACCACGGCTGCGCGCCTTTCACCTGCGAACACACCCCGCCGATAGCGAGCAGCAGCCGCGACCACACTGGCCGCTGCACGTCTTCCGCCTTGACCGGCTCGAACATGCGGTGCATGCCGCCGTGCAGGGCGTTGTACTCCACCGGCTGGTAGTGCGCGCGGTGCGGCACTTGTTGCAGCGCCGCCTCTTCCACCACGAAACTGGAATGGCGGCGGCGCCGGTAGCGCCCGCCGTCCCTGAGAAAATTGTCCGGAGGGAGGTCGTCCCATCCGGCCCTGAGCGCCTCCAGTTCATCCGGGCGGCACTGCGCGAAGGTCAGCACGTCTACGGGGCTCAGCACCGCGTAGCCTTGCGTGCGCAAATCGGAGGCCAGGAGATCGAGCGGGGTGTATGTCGGGGAAATAAGTGTCGTCATGGTGCTTTGCCGTGGACGCAGCCGGGCAAATGCCGAGCCGCGGCCGACAGTTTACCCGACCGCGTGCCCGGATTCCGCTTTTGGCTAGTAAGCGAACTGCCAGCCGGCGATGGACAGCGGCGCGTCGGTCTCCCCTGCCGGCTCGGCGCCCGGAGCGGGCGCATCGGAAAACTCGCGCAGGATGTCCTCCTTGATCGCTGCGAATGCCGGGCTGTTGCGGTTGCGTTCGCGCGGCAGCGGCACGTCGACGATGCGCTTGATGCGGCCAGGGCGCGGCTGCATCACCACGACGCGGTCGCTGAGGTAGACGGCCTCCTCCACATCGTGCGTCACCAGGATCATGGTGATGCCTTCCTGCTCCCAGATCTTTTCCAGCTCCTGTTGCAGGAAGGTGCGGGTGAAAGCATCCAGCGCGCCGAAGGGTTCGTCCAGCAGCAGCACTTCCGGGCGGTTGACCAGCGCGCGCGCGATCGCGACGCGCTGCGACATGCCGCCGGAAAGCTGGGCGGGATAGGCCGATGCGAACTCCTGCAGGCCGACCAGCTCGATGTGCTCCCGCACGGATTTGCGCTTCTCCTCCTCGCTCAGCTTGGTGTTGTTGAGCAGTCCGATGCCGATGTTCTGCTCGACGGTGAGCCAGGGGAACAGCCGGTGCTCCTGGAACACGATGCCGCGATCCAGGCTGGTCCCTGCGATGCGGTTGCCGTCCAGCAGCAATTCGCCCTGATAGTCGTCCTCCAGCCCGATGATGAGCTTCAGCAGCGTAGACTTGCCGCAGCCGCTTGAGCCGACGATGCTGACGAATTCGCCCGGCTTGACCGAGAGCGAAATGTCTTCGAGCACGGGCAGCGGTTTGCCGCGCACCTGGTATTGCTTGTGCAGTCCGTTGATTTCGAGTGTGGCTGCGTGGGCCATGATGTTTCTCCTGAGAATTAAATTAGGTTCGGTCGCCGCGCCATGCCAGCGCGCGCGCCTCGATGCGTCCGGCGACATGGTTGAACAGCGCGCCGATGAATCCGATGATCAGCATGCCGAAAACGATCAGCTCCACGTTGAAGGCTTGCCGTCCCTTGATGACCGTGTCGCCCAGGCCGGGACCGGAATTGACCAGCAGGAACTCCGCACCTATGGTGCCCATCCACGCGTAGATCAGCGCGAGGTGCAGGCCGGTGAGTATCTGCGGCGCAGCGCCGGGCACGAGCAGCCGGGTGATCGATTGCCAGCGGGTGAACGCATAGACCCTCGCCACGTCGAGTTGCGCGCGCGGGATACTGCGCACGCCCTCGAAGGTGTTGAGCGCGACCGGATAGAACGCGCACAGGGAGATGAACAGGATCTTGGCGCTGTCTCCCGTGCCCAGCCAGGTCGAGATCAGCGGCAGCCAGGCGAACAGCGAGATCAGCTTCAGCGTGTTGAAGGTGGGGCCGACGATGCGTTCGGCCCACTTCGACAGCCCCATGAGCAGGCCCAGCAGCACGCCCGCGAGGCTGCCGATCGCGAAGCCGGACAGGTCGCGGAACAGGCTGTTCGACAGGGCATCGGCGAAGTCCTTGCCGGTGAGGTATTTGATCGCGGCCTGGACGACCTTCTCGGGCGGCACGATCAGCCTGATGTCCACCCACTCGAAGGCCGTCACCCCAGACCACACCGCCAGCAGCGCGAGCGGCAGCGCCAGCCCGCGCCAGTCCCGGTCGAGTAGATTCTGTATCATGTTCGTTCTCCTATTTTCCATGGTGGCGCCAGCCCTGCAGTCGCGATTCGAGCCAACGCAGCGACAGGTCGAGCGCCAGGCCGACCACGCCGATCACGATCAGGCCGACGAAGACCAGGTCCATTTGCATCAACTGGCGGCCCCACACCATCAGGTAGCCGATGCCCTCGCTGGAGGCGAGCAGTTCCACGAACACCAGCGTCAGCCAAGCCTGCATGATGCCCTGGCGGAAACCGCTGAACAGGCTGGGCAGCGTCGCGGGAAACACCACGCGCAACAACAGCTGCGTGCGCGTGAAGCGGTACACCTGTGCGACTTCCAGCAGATTGCGCGGGATGTTGCCGATGCCCTTGAAGGTGGCCACCGTCACGGGCACGACCACGGCCATCGAGACCGCGGCGATCTTCAGCTCCTCGTCGATGCCCAGGAAGATGATCAGGATGGGTATCCAGCCGATCACCGGGAATTGCGAGAACACTTCGAACGACGGGTGCAGGTAGGCGCGAGCCGTTTTCGACAGGCCGATCAGGAAACCGAGTGTCCAGCCGGCGCTACTGCCGATCAGCACGCTCCAGGCGATGCGCTTCAGGCTGACGAGCAGGTTGGCGGTCAGGTCTCCGGAGTCCCACAGGTCGATCAGCGATTGCCATACCAACTCGGGCGGAGGCAGCAGTTGCACGGCAATCCACTCGCGGCTGACCGCAGTCTGCCACAGGCCGAAGATCGCGAGCGGCAGCAGCAGGCCGATGGCCGCCACGCCCAGGCGCGCGGCGAACCACGCGATTGCTCCGCGCAGGCGTTGCTGCAAATAGGCACCGTCGGGCAAGCCGGCGGCGGGTGACGATATGTTGCTCATATTTTTCCTCATCATCGAATAAGACCGGAACGCGTGGGGAGCGGCCGTCGCCGCCCCCTCGTTCGTCGCCCTTCGGAAAGCGTTACTTCTTGATGTTGCCGTTCGCGTCGTAGCTGTCCCAGTATTTTTCAAGCTTCAACTCTTTCAGCGCGGCGTTCAGGTACTTGGGTTCGACCCAGCCGTTGATGTCCACGTCGCGGCGTATCAGCTTGAAGTGCTTGCTCTCGTCGATGGCCTTCTGGAGACGGCTCACGTAGTACTCGTCCAGCAGCGGGCTGATACGCTCCTTGAGCTTGTAGGCCTTCCAGCTCTCGGCATAGTCGAGATAGGTCGTGGTGCCCTGGCGCGACCACATCTTCAGCAGCTCGGTGCGGTGCTCTTCCTCGGACGAGTACTTGGCCTCCTTGACCAGCGTGGTGACGACGCGCTGCACGATGCCGGGATACTTCTGCTCGAATTCCTCGCCTACCCAGAACGAGGTGATGCTGGTGAGCGCCGGGTCGCGGTCGGACTTGAACAGGACCTTCGCCACGCCGCGCGAGAGCAGGTCATACGGCGTGGTGACCGCGCCGTCGATGTCGCCGGTCGCCAGCGCAGCCTTGATGGTAGCCGCGTCGAGGCTGACCAGCTTGAAGTCGCGCTCGGTGAATCCGTTGCGCTCCAGCAGGCGATTCAGGGTCAACTGCCCGGCGGTGCCCTTGGTCACGCCGATCTTCTTGCCCTTCAGGTCGGCCAGCGTCCTGGCCTCGGAGTTGGCGGGCACCACGAAGGTGGTTTCGCCGAAGCGGCCCAGGCCGAAGATGATCTTGTGCTTCAGGCCCGTGGAGCGGCCCACGATCAGCGGCAGGTCGCCGTGGTGCGCGAAGTCGATCAGCTTGTTGGCGAACTGCTCGTTGGTGGCCGGCCCCGCGCCGATGTTGAAGAACCATTTGACCTTGATGCCGTCCTTCTTGAATTCGTCTTCCAGGGCGCCACGCAGGTGGGCCGTCGCCAGGGCGCTGCCGCCGGCCAGCGGACGGCCGGATGCGCCCGCGCTGGAAAAGGCGATGCGGATCTCCGCCGGTTTCTCTTCTGCCTGTGCGGCGAGCGGCGCAAGCTGGAGGAGCGCCAAGGCGCCCAACAGCCAGGGAAAGTGAGTAGCTTTTATTTTCATTTGATGTCCTTGAAGTGGTGAATGTCAGAAGCCGAACTGGAATTGTGCGATCAGGTCGCGGTATTTGGGGTTGGCGGAGTTGTGATACTTGTAGCTGTTCAGGTTGACCTGAAACTTGGTCGTCTCGGCAAAGAACAGGTTGAAGCCCAGGGTGTAGATGTCGGTCTTGCCGGTCACGTTCGCCCCCGTCGCGGCATTGTTGGCGGTGTTGGGATCCCAGCGGTCGATACGGACGAAGGGTTGGTAGGTCTTCGGCCACCAGTCGTCATACTTGCCCTGACCGTTGCCGTTGGACGACTTGAGCCACTGTTCGCCCCAGGTGTAGAACAACGTCAGCGTCTGCCCGACGGACTTGATCCTGCCGAGCTTGCCGGTGTTGATCGCGGCGATGTTGCTCGCCGTTGCCGGGAGCGCTGCGTTGGTCACGAACGTTTCGTCGTAGCCGGCGGCATACTCGTAGGTCGCGCCGAAAGGCAGATGGTTATAGTAGATATCGAAGCCATAGCGGTCGCTGGTCCCATCCCGCGCCAAAGCGGCGGTCCCCGCCAAGATGTTCTTGGTCCCGTGCTGGTACGACACGCCGAACTTCAGCTCGCGCAGCCAGCTGGTGTAATCGACGGGAGCGGTGACGGCGAGTCGGGCAAGGTAGTCCTTCCGTGAGTTGTTGTCGGGCTGGTTGGGACCGCTGCCGTTGACGACTCCGACGGCATATTCGACCAGCGGGGCGCGGTAGTTGAAGCCGTAGTCGACGTAAGGCTCGTAGTCGCCGCGCAGGATCAGGCCGATCTGGCGGGTCCCCACGCCCAGGCCGGAAACGAACTGGGCCGCATTGATGGCAGGCTTCAACTCATCCGTGGTCTGGGCCTCAAGGCCGAATACGGTCTGCTGCTGGCCGAAACGCAGATTGAGGTTCGCGTCTTCCAGTCCGGTGACGGTCGGATTGATGAAGTTGTACTGGAGGTAGGCGTCCTGCAGGCTGAAAGTGCTGGTGGCCGCCGCGGCAGTGGTCGTCGCCGCCGTCCTGGAATAACCGAACCCGAGCTTGTAGTCCAGGTTGTGGCCCTCGCCGTAATCCTTGTACAGGCTGCCTGCAAAGGCGAGCGTCGCCAGCGGGACATCGAAACTCGAATAACGGGGCGTGGTTTGTGTGGTCGCACCGCCGGTTGTCACCGGCCTGCTGGTTGCGTTGGCCCGGACCTGCACCGTCCCCGAGACCGTGGTTCCGCGCTTGGTCAATGCGGTCTTGGTGTCGCGGTTGCGCTGGTTGTCGTACTTGTAGTTTTCCAGGTCGGCGCGCAGGCCGTCCAGTTCGTCCTTGGTCACCAGGTTCTCATCCGCAGGCGAAGCCGCGCCCTGGGACTTCTTCAACGTTGAAATGACTTCCTTCAGTTCGTCGATCTGTTTCTGCAATTCCTCTGCGGTCGGCGTTGCGCCGTAGCTCGTGCCCGCCGAAGCGAGCAGCGCCAGGGCGATGATTCGCCTGCTTGCCTTGATCTTGAATTTCAATTTTCCACCCATTTGCTTTCCATGAATTTTTCGAGTGACTCCGGGCATCTCACGCCGGCCGTCGTTGTGGTTCGGTAGCGAACGCATCTCTATCAGCAGGAACCATGCCACCCGAAAACATGCGGAATTCCGGGCCGAAATCCGCTGCGAATGCTTGCTGCGCAGCAACGCCTGCTGGCGAACTGTGCAAATCGAAACAGCATGCGGACCGGAGTTATCCGGAAGTTCGCCGGGGTGTTCGGTTGGCAGCAGGTGCTGCGCAATGTGCTGCGATTTCAGCAGAGCACGCCTCAGGAGCGCTCGGGGAGAAACTCCATCGGTGCGCGCCATTCATGGCCCAGCGCCTTGATGCAAAGGCACTTTTCATTCTCCGCAACGAGCTTCGCCCATGGCTGGCACGGTAGTTGCAGATATGGCAGGGACGCGGCCGTGGATCGCCGTGCAATTTTTATCAATCAAGAAGACGAACCATCATGAACAACCTGAAAAAACTGATCGCATTTTTTGCACTGGCCCTCTCGACATCTTCCGCATTCGCGGCGGACGCCGCCGCCCCCAAGGCCGACGAGCAGCCCTGGATATACAAGACGCAGCGACTCGACCGCGCGCAACTGGACAGGCTGCTCGGCCATCCGGAGAAGCTGCTGTTCATCGACGTGCGCCGCCCGGACGAAGTGAGCAAGATCGGCGGCTTCCCGGTCTACCTCAGCGTGCAGGCGAAGAACATCGAGGAGAGCCTGGACTACATCCCCAAGAACCGCACCATCGTCACCGTCTCCAACCGCGCGCATCGCGCCGGGGCGGCGGCGGACTTCCTGAGCGCGCACGGATACAAGGTGGCCGGCGCGGTAGGCACCAAGGACTATGAGGAACAGGGCGGCACCATCTTCAGGATAGCCGTCCCCGCGCCCAAAGCGGATGCGCAAGCGGCAGCCCCCGCTCCCGCGGCCGCCAAGTAGGCATGACGAACTCGACACAGGAGCAATAAATGATCGCGAAGAAAAAAATCTATCTGGCCGTGCTGCTGGCGCTGTCGGTGAATGCGGCGGCGGTGGCCGACGACAAGCCGGCCAAGGCCGCGCCCGCCAAACTGTGGTCGTGGCAGCCGGTGCAGCACGTCGATGCGCCGCAGGTGAAACAGAAGAACTGGGTGCGCACGCCCGTCGACGCCTTCGTGCTGGCGAAACTGGAAGAGAAAGGCATCAAGCCTTCGCGCGACGCGGAGCGTGC
>DASTGP010000078.1:0-30373 GCA_035605585.1 Gallionella sp.
GTCTTGGGTCGCGCCGTTGCATCGAGGCTCATATCCGTTCCGTTTCCAGTTCGATAAGAAGCTGTCTTAAAAATCCGCGAGGAGGGAAGGATGCAAGGCGCACGGAACGGAGAAACCGGAGCGTACTTAAAGTACGTGAGGATTTCGAGTACCGCGCAACGCTGCAGACACCCTCCGCAGTAATTTTGAAGACTGCTTCTGAGGCATAGTACATCGAACCGCTGGTTCATTAACTACCCTGCAATGCGTTTGGAAATACAGGGAATCGCGTATCCCTGCGGCTATCTCGTGTCGGCTACATTCGCACATCGATGGAGGGTCACCGAATGATCGCTGCAAATAATGCTCAGGATACTCCGCTGGTCAATCGCGAACTGGTCAAGGCCTGGCTGGCCTGGGCGCTGGTGTGGTCGACCGTTTTCCCGCTGGTCGGCCTGCTGGTTTCTATCAAGTTCAATGTGCCGACATTCCTCGGCGAGACTTCCTGGCTGACGTTCGGGCGTATGCGTCCGGTTCACGTCAACGGCGTGATTTTCGGCGCCTTCTCTGCGCCCATGCTAGGCCTGCTGTATTACATGGTGCCCAAGCTGTGCGGACGGCCGATGGTGGCGGAACGGTTGGGCTGGTGGACACTGTATGGTTGGAACCTGTTCCTGATCGTGGGCTCGATCTCGCTGCTGATGGGCTACAACTCGGGCTTCGAGGCGGCCGAGTATCCGTGGCCAGCCAACATCCTGCGCTATGCGGTGCTGTCGGTCGTCACGTATCAGGCGCTGGCCACCATCTTCCGCCGCAAGGAAACGGGATTCTACGTGGCGTTGTGGTACCTCATGGCGGCCCTGGTGTGGACCCTGCTGAACCTGATCCTCGGCGGCGTCATCCTGCCTTATCTGCCCATGTCCGGCATGAGCAACACCACACTGCACGGGCTGTACATCCACTACGTAGTGGGACTTTGGATCACGCCCGCGGGGCTGGCGGTGATGTATTACTTCATGCCGGTGGCCGCGAAGAACGCCTTGTACAGCCACCGCATCTCGCTGCTGGGATTTTGGAGCCTGGCATTGTTCTATCCCTTTGTCGGGCTGCATCACTACGTGTTCAGTCCCATCCCCTATCAGCACCAGACCATCTCGATTATGACCAGCATGATGCTGATCGTTCCGGTGTGGGCGGTGGTCACCAACATCTTCGGCACTGCGAAGGGTTACTGGGGTGAGATCCTTGGTGGCAACACCGCCGACAATTACTCGGCCAAGTTCATCCTGCTCTCCGCGTTGTATTACCTGATCGCCTGCTTCCAGGGCTCGACCGAGGCGCTGCGGCGCATGCAGGAGATCACCCATTTCAGCGACTTCGTCATCGCCCATTCGCACGGCACCATATTCGGCACCTTCGTCATCGGCGTGGTCGGCGGCATGTACTACGTGTGGCCGCGCGTGACCGGACGCCAGTTGTGGAGTGCGAAGCTGGCGAGCTGGCACCTGTGGCTGACCATCACCGGTTCCGCGCTGATGTTCATCGGCCTGGCGGCGCAAGGCTTCATCCAGGGGAGCATGCTCGAATATGGCGCCAACTTCGTCGACACGGTGAAGGAGATGAAACCTTGGTGGGTGGCGCGCACCCTGGCCGGTGCCACCATGGACATCGGGCTGGTGCTGATGATGGTGAACTTCTACTGCACGGCGCGCTACGGCAAACCATTCGAGGAACCCTACCCCGAAGTTAGCAAGCGGCTCGAAGTCAAGCCTGCCGGCGAACGCAAGGATTGGCTGGGCCGGCCGTCGACGGTGTTCCTCGTGGCGGGGTTGGGCTTCTTTGCTGCTGCCGTGTTGATGCAGGGACTCATGCCCAGCATGACCATGGAGGCGACCAGCAACCAGGTCAAGGATGAGGCGACCGGCTTGCCGATCCGTGCCGCCGATTACACGCCGCTCGAAAAACGTGGGCGGCAGGTATATATCCGCGAAGGCTGCTGGTACTGCCATTCCCAATACATCCGTCCCGTCACCGGCGAGACGATGCGTTGGGGGCCGCTGTCTCAGGCGGGCGAATACGCCTGGGACCAGCCGCAGATGCTGGGCACGCGGCGCATCGGTCCGGACCTCACCCGTATCGGCCGCAAATACGGCGACGACTGGCATGTCGCTCACCATTGGGATCCGCGCCATGTGGTGCCGGATTCGGTGATGCCGCGCTTCCCCTGGCTGTTCGAGACCGGCAAGGGTGGCGTTCCAACGTATAACGAAGACGGCAAGGCGCTGCTTGCCTACATCCAGCGACTGGGCACCGGTGTCGGTGACTGGCGCGAGAGTTTTGCGCCCACGCGCCTGAGTGCGGGCGACTCGGCACAGACGTCTACCGCTGACAAAGAGGCGTTGCTGAAACTCGGCGAGCAGGTCTACCAGCGGCGCTGCATCGGCTGTCACGGTGCGGAAGGCGACGGCAAGGGGGTGTCCGCGGCACAGTTCGGCATCAAGCCGCGCAACTTCACCACGGGCATCTTCAAGTTCCATTCCACGCCCGGCGCCGACGCGCTGCCCACCGACCAGGACCTGTTCGTCACGGTCAGCCATGGACTGTGGGGTACGCCCATGCCGCCGTGGTACGACCTCTCCGCTGAACAGCGTATGGCGGTGATCCAGTTCATCAAGACCTTCTCCATGCGCTGGCTGACCGAGGAGGTTCAGGCGCCGGTTGCCGTACCGCCTGAGCCCGAGGTCAGCATGAAATCCATCAACCACGGCCATGAGCTGTACGCAACCATCTGTGCGTTCTGCCACGGCGAGGGGGGGCACGGCGACGGCATTGCGGGCGCGGCGCTGACGGACACGTGGGGAAATCCGGTGAAGCCTGCCAATTACACGCTGCCCGCGGGTGCGCCGGGGGGCGTCAAGCTCGGCCACGACGGGCGACACCTGTTCCTGACCGTGATGAACGGCGTCGGCGGCACGCCGATGCCCGCGTTCGCCGCGAACCTGAGTCCGCAGGACGTGTGGGACGTGGTGCATTTCATCCAGTCGCTGCGCGTCGACGCGCACTTGAAAGAGTTGCAGCGGGCCGGCTTGCCCGCACTCAAGGTGCAGGAGGCGCGCCTCAAGCTGTGGCAGGACATCTCGGCTGCGGCGGCAAAGAGCGGGATCGATGCGGCGGTTCGATGAACTGAGAACAATTGTAGGAGCGTGCCCTGCACGCGAACGGGTGCTATCGCGTGCATAACCAATCACTTGCCAGCTTGCTGGCTTAGTGAGATGGCTATAACCAACCACTTGGCAACCGTCTTTCGGTTGCTTAGTGGGATGGCTAGTTGCTCTATCAGTAGTTTCATCAGGGCACGCTCCTACGGAATGAAAGGAAACCAAATGGAACAGGACAAGGACACGAGCAGCGAGGGCAGGCAATCCGAGGAGCGCGAATCCGTGTATTCCTACGGTGAGTCCGGCATCGAGGAGCGCCACGGCCGCGTACCGCCCTGGCTGTGGGCCGTGGCCGTGGCCCTGCTGGCCTGGGGGATCTATTACCTGATGGCCTACTGGTCGCCGCCCACATGAGGATTACCCTCTCCGTCGCAAAAAAATGCAGGTCTTTACGTATGTGCCGGTCTCACCCGCTCCACTAGATTGACCGCTGTTTTTCATTCCCACCGACCGCTGTTCCTTGCTCAAGGAGATGACATGGACAAGTTTTCGAGACGCGATTTTCTGGGGCTGTCGTTCAAGGCAGGCGCCGCCACCATGGTAGCCGGACTGGTGACACCGTCCGTCGGCAGTGTGCTGGGGCTGGGCGGGGTGGCCGAGGCGGCGACGCGCAAGATCACTCCCTTCACCTTTGCCGTGCTGACCGACTCGCATCTGTTCGACATCGAGGCCCACAAGTTCGATGCCATCCTGGCCAAGGGCGTGGCCGACGTGAACAACATGAAGCAGCGGCCGGATTTCGTGATCTACGCCGGCGACCTCGCGCAGCTGGGCAAGGAAGCGGAGCTCAGCAAAGGCAAGAAGATCCTCGACAAGCTCAAGGTCCCGTACCGCATCATCCCCGGCGAGCACGACTGGTACCGCGACCTGGGCAAGGCATGGACCGGCATGTTCGGCGCCGACCATTGGTCCTTCGACCACAAGGGCGTGCACTTCATCGGCATGAATTCCATCCTGATTCCGGACTTCTGGACCCAGCGTGGGCTGACGCCGGAGGAGCGCATGGGCTTCGTCGCCGAGCTCGAATGCCACCAGTGCGGGCCATGGGGCGTGCACGAGCAGCAGCTGCAGTGGCTGGAGGAGGACGTGAAGAAGCTCAGCCCCGACACGCCGGTGGTGGTGTTCACGCATTCGCCGCTGTGGAACTACTACCCGCGCTGGAATTTCCAGACGTCGGACGCCACAGAGATCCACGGCATCCTGCGCAAGTTCGACAAGGTCATGGCGGTCCACGGCCACGTCCACCAGGTGGTGTACAACCAGATCGGCAACATCGTCTCCGCCGGCGTGATGTCCACCTCCTGGCCGTGGCCCTATCCGCCGGTGGAACTGCCTTATCCCAACATCAAGATGAATCGGGTCGATCCCGCGGACATCTACGACGGCCTGGGAAGCCACGAACTGAATCTCAGTGCCAATTTCGACGGTGTGGTGCAGTACCACGCCTTCTCCGACGTCTTGCCGGACAACGTCAAACGCGGCGTGAAGCTGTGAGCCTAGGGAGGATATGGACATGGAAGCAAAACGCACACTGAAGAAGATATCCGTCGTGGCGGCAGCTGCCGGCGCGGCGGCACTGCTGCTGGGCATCGGCAACGTCTACGCCAAGAAGCCGTTCACCGCGGCAGAGGCGGAAGACCAACAGCGTGAGCTGCTGGCGATGGTCAAGAAGGGCGACGATCTGTGGCACAGCGACAAGCTGGGCACCAACGGCCTGGCCTGCGCCAACTGTCACCCGGATGCGTCGGCCAGCAATCCGCACACCTGGCCCAAGTACCAGACCGATCTCGGCAAGGTGGGCACGCTGCGCGACATGATCAACTGGTGCATCATGGTGCCGCTGCAGGGCCAGGCGATCGATGTGAACAGCGAGCAGATGGTCGCCATGGAAACCTATGCCACCTACATGCACCGCGGCGTGAAGCTCGCCCCCGCCAAGGACGAGCAGCACGGCGGCGTGCCGGTGAAGAGCGGCCCGGGCTACCCCACCGGCGATGACGGCAACCGTTAATTTTCAGCAAGAGATCATCATGAAAAACATCAGCACTATCGCGGGCATCGGGCTGCTGCTGGCGGCATCGCTGGCCAGCGCGGCGAACTGCCGCTTGGGAATGGAGGCATCCACACCATCGGAGCGTTTCCAGACCCGCGGCGAAACGGTCGCCGATGGCAAGACCACCTTGGTATGGATGCGCTGCGCGATCGGCCAGCAATGGAACGGCAGCATCTGCACGGGTGCGCCGCAGTCCATGGGCTGGAACGAGGCGAAGGCGGCAGTGGAGCGCCTCAACCGCGAAGGTTACGCGGGCCACAGCGACTGGCGGTTGCCTGCGCTGCCGGAACTTGCTTCCATCGTCGAACGACAGTGTTTCAACCCGCGCATGAACGAAGCCGTGTTCCCGGGGGCACCATCGACGGTGGCCTGGAGCGGCATGGAGAAGTCGGGCACTGCCGATCTGGCCTATGCGCTGGACTTCGGCGGCGGCGCGGCGCAGGCCACGCTCAAGAACTACAAGGGGACCGTGCGTCTGGTGCGCGGCGGCCCTTGGTGGGAGCCGCCTAAGATGATGGCGGCGAAATAGTCACTGGCGCGAAGGCGCGTTCAGGCAAATAACACCAGCCCCCATACCGCCAGCGCATTGACGATGCTCAACAGCACCGCCGCGCTGGCGACGTCCTTGGCGCGTTTCGCGAGCGGGTGTCGTTCCAGCGACGCGAAGTCCACCGCGGCCTCGATCGCGGAGTTGAGCAACTCGACCACCAGCACCAGCAGGATGCTGCCGACCAGCAGGGCCTTGCCGATGTTCGAGACGGGCAGGAACAGCGCGACAGGAATGGCGATCAGCGCAACGAACAATTCCTGGCGGAACGCATCCTCGTGCTGCCAAGCTTCGCGCAGACCGGCGAGCGCGGTCAGGGACGAGTGCCAGGCGTGCAACAGGCCGCGAGGATGTTTGTTGGGATTGCTCATTCCTTTTTCTGTGGGGCCTTTTCCACTTTGAAGTAATACCACAGGTAGTAGATGCCCAGCACCGTCCCGATGGGGAAGGAGAACAGCGACAGCGCCGAGCAGGGCAGGCAGATCCAGGAAGAGTTGCGCAGGTTCGCCAGCAACGCGAAGCCCGCGCCCACGAAGAGCGCCCCTTCCGCGATGCCGAGGGCGACCATCATGGGTTTGCCAGCGTTGAAGCTCAGCACGATCAGGGAAAGGACCAGCGCCCCGAAGGAGATCCAGCTGATGCCGATGATTTGTTTATGCAGGTTCATGCTTGAAGACATTCATAGTTTTGGTCGCGAACTATAGCATCGCTGCGCCATAAAAAAACAGCGGCCATGCCGGGCCACAGCATGGCCGCCGGTCAACAGACTTCAGCTACTCAGGCGCCGTAGGACTCCACCGGCGGGCAGGAGCACACCAGGTGCTTGTCGCCGTACACGTTGTCCACGCGCGCGACGGCGGGCCAGAACTTGTTGTCGCGCACCCAGGGCAGCGGGAAGGCGGCCTGCTCGCGCGAATAGGGACGGTTCCACTCGTTGGCGCACACGGTCTTGGCAGTGTGCGGTGCATGTTTGAGGATGTTGTCCTTCTTGTCCGCGCGGCCTGAGACGACTTCGTCGATCTCCTTGCGGATGACGATCATCGCGTCGCAGAAGCGGTCCAGTTCGGCCTTCGATTCGCTCTCGGTCGGCTCCACCATCAGCGTGTCCACCACCGGGAAGGAGGAGGTCGGCGCATGGAAGCCGAAGTCCATCAGGCGCTTCGCGATGTCCGCCACCTCCACGCCTTCCTTCTTCCATTCGCGACAGTCGAGGATCATCTCGTGCGCGACGCGGCCGTTCGTGCCGACGTACAGCGTGTCGTAACGGTCCTTCAGCGACTCCTTGATGTAGTTCGCGTTGAGGATCGCCATCTTGGTCGCTTCGGTGAGCCCCTTGCCGCCCATCATCTTGATGTAGCCATAGGAGATCAGCAGGATCAGTGCGCTGCCGTAAGGCGCGGCGGCTACCGCGTGGATGCCTTGCGCGCCGCCGGTCTTCGCCATGGGATGCGAGGGCAGGAACGGTGTCAGGTGTGCAGCGACGCCGATCGGGCCCGCGCCGGGTCCGCCGCCGCCGTGCGGGATGGCGAAGGTCTTGTGCAGGTTGAGATGGCACACGTCCGCGCCGATGTTGCCGGGGCTGGTCAGGCCGACCTGCGCGTTCATGTTCGCGCCGTCCATGTACACCTGGCCGCCGTTCGCATGGATGATCGCCGTGATGTCCTTGATGCTCTCCTCATACACGCCGTGCGTGCTGGGGTAGGTCACCATCAGGCAGGAAAGGTTGGCCTTGTGTTCCTCGGCCTTCGCGCGCAGGTCTTCCACGTCGATGTTTCCCTTGGCGTCGCACCTCACCACCACGATGTCCATGCCGCACATCGCCGCGCTGGCGGGGTTGGTGCCGTGCGCCGAGGAGGGGATCAGCACCACGTTGCGCTGCGCCTCGCCGCGCGAACGGTGGTAGGCCTGGATCACCAATAAGCCCGTGTATTCGCCGGACGCGCCGCTGTTGGGCTGGAAGCTCATCTGCGCGAAGCCGGTGATCTCGGACAAAGCCGCGTCCAACCCTTCAATCACTTCCTGATACCCGGCGGCCTGCTCGGCGGGCACGAAGGGATGCAGGTTGGCGAACTCGGGCCAGGTCAGCGCCAACATCTCGGAGGCCGCGTTCAGCTTCATGGTGCAGGAGCCCAGCGAGATCATCGAGTGCGTCAGCGACAGATCCTTGTTCTCCAGTCGTTTGATGTAACGCATCATCTCCGTTTCGGAGTGGTAGCGGTTGAACACCGGGTGGCTCAGGATGGCTGACTGGCGCGGCTTAACGACCAGCGCCTGCGCGGACACCTGCGCGGTGGTCAGCGCAGGTGCGGCCTTGCCTGCGGCCTGCGCGAACACCGCGAGGATGGCGTTGAGGTCGTCGACCGACGTGGTCTGGTCTAGCGAAATGCCCAGACCGTCGCCGGCGTAACGGAAGTTGATGCACGCCGCATCGGCGAGCGCATGGATCTTCACGTTGTCGGTGTGCATCAGCTTCAGCGTGTCGAAGAACACGCCATCGGCCACGGTGTAACCGAGCTTCTTCAGTTCATTCGCCAGCAAAGCGGTGGAGCGGTGCACCTGCTCCGCGATGGCGCGCAGCCCTTGCGGGCCGTGGTATACCGCGTAGAAGCCGGCCATGATTGCCAGCAGCGCCTGAGCGGTGCAGATGTTGGAAGTGGCCTTTTCGCGCCGGATGTGCTGCTCGCGCGTCTGCAGCGCCATGCGCAATGCAGCGCCGCCGTCGGCGTCCACCGACACGCCGATGATGCGACCCGGCATCGCCCGCTTATAGGCGTCGCGGCAGGCGAAGTACGCGGCGTGCGGGCCGCCGTAGCCCATGGGCACGCCGAAGCGCTGGGTGGAACCGAGCACGATGTCCGCGCCCCATTCGCCCGGCGGCGTCAGCAGCACCAGGCTCAGGATGTCAGCCGCGACCGCGATGGTCATGCCGTTGGCCTTGGCGCGTGCGACGAAGTCGGCGTAGTCATGCACCGCGCCGTCAGCGGTCGGATACTGCAGCAGTGCGCCGTACATCTGGTCGCTCAGCGTCACGGTCCTGAAGTCGCCGATCACCAGCTCGATGCCTAGCGGCTTCGCGCGCGTCCGCAGCAGCTCGATGGTCTGCGGGAAACATTCGTGCGACACAAAGAAACAGTTCTTGCCCGCTGCCGCGTCTTCGCGCGAGCGCAGCCCGTGCATCATCGTCATCGCTTCGGCGGCGGCGGTCGCCTCATCCAGCAGGGACGCGTTCGCGATCTCCATGCCGGTCAGGTCCATGACCATGGTCTGGAAATTCAGCAGCGCCTCCAGGCGGCCCTGCGCGATCTCGGCTTGATAGGGCGTGTAGGCGGTGTACCAGCCGGGATTCTCCAGCACGTTGCGCTGGATCACAGGTGGCAGCACGGTGTCGTAATAGCCCAGACCGATGTAGCTCTTGTACAACTTGTTCTTTGCCGCGATGCCTCGCAGATGCTGGAGATACGCGTGCTCGCTCATGCCGTCTGGCAGATTCAGCGGCTGTTTCAAACGGATGGCCGCCGGAACGGTCTGGTCGATCAGCGCATCGAGCGACGGCGCGGCTATCTTCTTCAACATGGCCTGAACGTCCTGCGCGCCCGGGCCGTTGTGGCGATTCACAAATTGTTCGGCGTGGTTCATGTCGAATGGCTCGAAAAATTGCTACGTAGAAAACAAGAGGGAGAAGGTATCACCCTTCTCCCTCATCCTGTTTAGTGCGCTTCGCTATCGACAACAGCCTGATACGCAGTCGCATCCAGTAGCGCCGCGACGTCGGCGGCATTGTCCGGTTTCATCTTGAACATCCACGCGGCATAAGGGTCGGCGTTGATGGCTTCCGGCGCGCTGTCCAGCTCGCTGTTCACTGCAGTCACTTCGCCGCTGACCGGCGCGTACACGTCGGCGGCGGCCTTCACGGACTCGACCACGGCGACTTCTTCCTTGGCTTTGACCTTGCGGCCGATGGCGGGTGTCTCGACGAACACCATGTCGCCCAGCAGTTCCTGAGCGTGCTGGGTGATGCCGATCGTGATGGTGCCGTCGGCTTCGGTCTTGATCCACTCGTGGGATTCGGTGTACTTCAGGTCTGCGGGGTTGCTCATATTGATCTCCAAAAGTTAACAATAATTTCGTAGGGTGGGTGGAGCGTAGCGATACCCACCGTTTGCTTGTTGGGTTACGCGCTTTGCGCTAACCCCACCTACATTTCTAAATCAAACCCTTGCCGTTGCGCGCGAACGGATACTTTACCACTTGCGCGTTCAGCTTCTTGTCGCGAATTTCCACCTGCACGGTGTCGCCGACTTTCACGCCGTTCGGCACGCGCGCCAGCGCGATGGATTTTTCCAGTGTGGGCGAGAAGCTGCCGCTGGTGATCTCGCCTTCGCCTTGCGCGGTGAATACCTTCTGGTGGCCGCGCAGCACGCCGCGGTCCAGCATCACCAGGCCGACCAGTTGCCTGCTTGGTGGGTTCGCCAGCAACGCCGCCTTGCCGATGAAGTCGCGGGAGCTTGTCAGGTCCACGGTCCAGCCGAGACCGGATTCCAGCGGACCCACGCTCTCGTCCATGTCCTGGCCGTAGAGGTTCATCCCCGCTTCCAGGCGCAGCGTGTCGCGCGCGCCGAGGCCGATGGGCGGCACGCCTGCCTTGTTCAGCGCGTACCAGAACTCCTCGACCTTTTCCTTCGGCAGCATCACCTCGAAGCCGTCCTCGCCGGTGTAGCCGGTACGCGCGACGAAATATTCGCCGCAGTCGGCGGCCTGGAAGTTCACCAGCTTCTCGGTCGCGGCCCTGGTCTGCGGCAACACTTCCCACACCTTGGAGCGGGCATTCGGGCCCTGGATGGCGATCATCGCGAGGTCGTCGCGCGAAGTGATCGTCAGGTTGGGCACATGGGTTGCTGCCTGCTCTTTCATCCACGCGATGTCCTTGTCCGCTGTGCCTGCGTTCACCACGATGCGGAACCATTGCTCGGTCATGAAGTAGATGATGAGGTCGTCGATCACGCCACCGTTCGGTCGCAGCATGGCGGAGTAGAGCGCCTTGCCGGGCATGGTCAACTTGTCGGCATTGTTCGCCAGCAGGTAGCGCAGGAATGCGCGCACACCGTCGCCCTTCGCATCGACCACGCGCATATGGCAAACGTCGAACATGCCGACATCATTGCGTACCTGATGGTGTTCTTCGATCTGTGAACCATAGTTCACCGGCATGTCCCAGCCGCCGAAATCCACCATCTTCGCACCCATCGCCCGGTGGGCTGCATTCAAAGGAGTCTGCTTGAGCGTCATGTTTTTCTCCGGGTATAAAAAAGGCGAAGCAGCCATTGCTGCTTCGCCCCATCTGTCCTTGGTACCTGAGAGATTACGGATTACCGCCTGCCCCTTCGGTGGTCACTAAATGACGCTCTCCAGATTTGCCTGTCCCGATAGTTCCTTGAGCCTGAGCGGTTGCGGGTGTTGCGCCTTCGGCGGTGCCAGGAAGCGGCACGCTCTCCCATCGGTCTGAACGGCGAAGGGATTATGCCGGAACATGGTTCGTTTGCCAAAAATACAGAGAATGGTTGTCAGTTATTTCAGTATTGACAGAAATAACTGACGTTGATACTGTGTGGGCCATGAAACTGAATCCAATTGCACAGCGTTTTGTCCTTCACTGGGGAGAGATGGGCTCCAAGTGGGGGGTCAATCGCACGGTCTCGCAGATACATGCGCTGCTGTACCTGGCGGGGCGGCCGATGGCGGCGGACGAGATCGCCGAGACGTTGGAAGTGGCGCGCTCCAACGTAAGCAACAGCATCAAGGAGCTGCAGAACTGGAAACTGATTTCCATGGTGCATGTGATGGGCGACCGTCGCGATCATTTCGAGACCTCCACCGATGTCTGGGAGTTGTTCCGCACCGTGGTGAGCGAGCGCAAGAAGCGGGAATTCGATCCGACCATCGGGGTGCTGCGCGACTGCCTGTCCAGCGCGGATATTTCGAAGGAGGACGCGGCCGTGCAACACCGCATCAAGGAGACGCTGGCGTTGATGGAGTCTTTGTCGTCCTGGGGCGACCAGATGTTGAAGCTCGATCCGGCCACCTTGATGAAGGTCATGAAATTGGGAGCGAAGATCCAGAATCTGCTGCTGCCGAAGTAGGGGGCATTTTTTTTGCTCGTATATTTCTGTTTTGACAGAAATTAATGTAACTAATGGAGGTTGTGATGAATGAGCGATATCCGTTGACGGTTTACTTCGATGCTTCGTGCAGCCTGTGCGACAGCGAGATGCAGGCTATAAAGATCCATGACTCGGAACAACGATTGATCCTGGTGGATTGCGCTGCATCCGGTTTCGACGATACGCCTTATCGGGCCGATGGCATCACGCGCGAGGCCATGATGGCATGTCTGCACGTGCGCGACAGCCAAGGCGTCTGGATCAGGGGCGTCGCCGCGTTTGAATTGCTCTATCGCACCGTGGGTATGCCTGCGCTTGCCCAATTGTGGGGTGGCAGGTTTACGCGCCCCTTGATGGAACGAGCCTATCCGTGGATCGCACGCCATCGTCAGCTTCTGTCCTGGACTGGCATGCAGTTCATGTTCAAGTTGCTGGGCAAGTGCGAAGCAAGGCGCGCATATAAGCGCAGCCGCCGTTGCAGCGAAGGACGCTGTGTTATCTGACTCACAATGAAAGGACTCATCATGGACCCGATCATGTTTTTCTCCACTTTGCTATTTACCATCCTGGTTGTCTCGATCGCCATGTTGTACCTGCGGCGCACCACCAGAAAGATCATCGTCGAACTGTGCAAGTCCGAAGCGGGTGCCGAATTCTGGCTGCGCAGTGCGGATATATTGGCCTACAGCGGTGCGCTCATGCTGGTGCTGATCTTCGGTTACGACACGAACGCGCAAGACTGGATCGATGCGATACGCATCACGCTGATCCTGACATTGGGCGGAGTGTTCGTGACGGTGATGTTCGTTGCACGCAACGTGTGGAAGACAGTCGCGCCAAGAACGGGAGCGCAATCATGAAGATACTCATCTGCGGAGCAACGGGTTTCGTCGGCAGGCACCTCACCCGGACATTGCTCGGTGCGGGGCATCAGGTCATACGCGCCGTGCGCACACCGCGCGAGCCGGACGACATCGCGGTGGATTTTCGCAACGATAGCAGCAAGGAGACATGGCTGCCGCGCCTGGAAGGGGTCGATGCCGTCATCAATGCGGTAGGGCTGCTGCGCGACAGCCGGAGCAACCCGATGCAAAAACTGCATACCGAAACGCCGCTTGCATTGTTTGCCGCCAGCGTCGAAGCGGGAGTCGCGCGGATCGTGCATCTGTCGGCACTGGGTGTGGATAACGGCGTGAATGTGCCGTATTTCACCACGCGGCTGGCAACCGAGCGTGCATTGCAGGCCCTGCCGCCCGAAGTGCATTGGCTGTGCATGCGTCCTTCGGTGATCTACGGCGAAGACGGCGCCAGCGCACAGATGTTCAGGCAGTTGGCCAGGTTGCCCGTGCATGTGTTGCCGATGGGCGGAACGCAGACGTTGCAGCCCGTGCATATCGACGACATCTGTGCGGCAGTTGTGCGATGGTTGGCAGATCTGGCTGCCAGCAGCCGGATCGTCGAAGCGGTCGGCGCGGAGGCGACCACCATGCGCGGCATGCTGGACAGTTATCGCGAGCAATTACAGCGCCGCCCGGCATGGCATGTGGCGATGCCGGCGAGCATGGTGCGGCTGGCGGCAAGAGTCGGCGACCTCATCCCTTCAAGTCCGTTATGCACCGATACCTACACCATGCTCGCGGCGGGCAATATCGCACCGGCGGCGAAATTTGCAGAAGTGCTGGGGCGCGAGCCGCGAAGCTACCGTGATTTCATCGGCGGGAGGTAAATGGAATGCGAGCCCGAGATCTGAAGCTGGCGCGTTACACACTTGCCGCAGTCTGGCTGGCAACCGGTGCATTGTCCCTGGGGATTTTTCCGCAGCAAGAGAGTCTGCAGTTGCTTGGACAAGTCGGATTGCGGGGTGATGCTGCGCTTGTCGCGCTATACGGCGCGGCATCGCTCGATGTGGTGCTTGGACTCCTGACCCTGGCCCGTCCATGCCGTTTGTTGTGGCGAGCGCAGGCGACGCTGGTGCTGGTCTACAGCGTCATCATAGCCGTCTACCTGCCCGAATACTGGCTGCATCCGTTCGGTCCGGTACTGAAGAATCTGCCCATCCTGTTGTTGCTCTGGCTGTTACATGAATATGAAGGGGAAAATCATGGACACATATCTGTTGGTTAAATGGGTACACATCCTGTCCAGCGTCGCATTGGTCGGCGTCGGATTCGGCAGCGCGTTCTACCTGTATTTCACCAACCGGACTCGCAATGTCGCGGCGATCGCGGAAGTGTCTAGACTGGTAGTGCGGGCAGACTGGTGGTTCACCACTCCGACGGTCATCATCCAGCCCGTCAGCGGACTCGTATTGGCATACATGGCTGGTTATCCGCTAATGGATACATGGCTGCTGGTGACATATGTTTTATTCATCCTGGCGGGCGCATGGTGGCTGCCTGTGGTGTGGCTGCAGATACAGATGACAAAGATGGCGAGGATCGCGGCGGATAACAACACCGACTTGCCGCAACGCTATTGGAGTTATGCGAAACGCTGGGAGATACTCGGAATGCTGGCTTTCCCTGCGATGCTGGCCGCGTATGGGTTGATGGTGTTCAAGCCCGTTCTCTGAAGAGGGGCGGCGGACAAACTTCTTGGCCTGGTTTAAGAAAAACCGCCGGCAGTGCTCGGAGGTTTTGTCTTTCCTCGCTAAGGCATTCAACCTACTCCTCGCCAACAAGAAACCTGCTAGCATGCCCTCTCAGCGCCTTCTGAGGGCGCAGACCGTGTGTGCTTCTTGAATCGATAGTTTGGGGAGGATGCAGCATGAACCAGAAGAAATTCGTCTACGCCTTTGCCGAAGGCGACGGCAAGAACAAGAAACTGTTGGGTGGGAAGGGCGCGAATCTGTGCGAGATGACGCAGATCGGGCTGAACGTGCCGCTGGGCTTCACCATCACTACCGAGGCCTGCCTCGACTACCTGGATGCGGGACACAAGCTGCCGCCTGGTCTGATGGGCGAGGTGCGTAGTCACATGGCGCAGCTGGAGCAGGCGACCGGCAAGGGCTTCGGCGACTTGAACAATCCGCTGCTGGTGTCGGTGCGTTCCGGCTCGGCCATGTCCATGCCGGGCATGATGGACACCATTCTCAACCTCGGGCTCAATAGCCAGACGTTGCAAGGCCTCATCTGGCAGACGGACGACGAGCGCTTCGCCTACGACGCCTACCGGCGCTTCGTGCAACTGTTCGGCAAGGTCGCGCTGGGCATGCCCGACGCGTTGTTCGACGAGCCCTTCGAGGCGATCAAGCAGCGCGAAGGCGCGATGGAAGACATCGCACTTTCCGCGGATAACCTGCGCGAGGTCACCGATCTGTTCCTCGAGGCGGTGCACAGTCACACAGGCAAGCCTTTTCCGGAAGATCCCTACGAGCAGCTCGAAATCGCCATCCAGGCGGTGTTCAATTCCTGGATGGGCAAGCGCGCGGTGGACTACCGGCGCGAATTCAAGATCACGCCGGAGATGGCCAACGGCACGGCGGTCAACGTGTGCACCATGGTGTTCGGCAACCGCGGTTTCGATTCGGCCACGGGCGTGGGCTTCACGCGCAATCCGGCGACGGGCGAGAACCAGATGTTTGGCGAATATCTGGTGAACGCGCAGGGTGAGGATGTGGTGGCGGGTATCCGCACGCCCAAGCCCATCGCGCGCATGGCCGAGGAGATGCCGGATCTCTACCGGCAACTGGTGGAGCTGCGCGACAAGTTGGAGGAACACTACCGCGAGGTGCAGGACTTTGAGTTCACCATCGAACGCGGCACGCTGTATTGCCTGCAGACGCGCAACGGCAAGATGAACGCGCATGCCATGGTGCGCACCTCGGTGGAGATGACCGAGAGCGGGCTGATCGACCGCGAGCGGGCGCTGCTGCGCATCGATCCCGAGATGCTGCAGCAGATGCTGTTCCCACGCCTCGATCCGAAACACAAGGCGGTGTCGCTGGCGAAGGGGTTGCCTGCCTCGCCCGGCGCGGCCTGCGGACGGGCCGTGTTCGACGCCGATCGCGCCGAGGAGATGGGCCATGCCGGACAACTGGTGATCCTGGTGCGCGAGGAGACCAAGCCTGAGGACATCCATGGCTTTTTCGCCTCGCAGGGCATTCTCACCAGCCGCGGCGGCAAGACCTCGCATGCGGCGGTGGTGGCGCGCGGCATGGGCAAGCCCTGTGTCGCCGGCGCCGAGGGCATCCACGTGGACACCCATGCGCGCAAGGCGACCATAGGCGACACCGCGATCAGGGAAGGCGACCTGATCACCATCGACGGCACCACGGGAAACATCTATCTGGGGGCGGTGCCCATGGTGGAAGCCGAATTCACCGACGACCTGAAGACCCTGTTGTCATGGGCGGACCAGGCGGCGCGGCTCAAGGTCATGGCCAACGCCGACAGCTCGAAGGATGCGCAGCGCGCGCTGAACTACGGCGCGACAGGCATCGGCCTGTGCCGCACGGAGCGCATGTTCAACGCTGTGGACCGGCTGCCCATCGTGCTGGAGATGATCGTCGCGGACACGCTGGAACAGCGGCAGGAGGCGCTGGACAAGCTGTTGCCTATCCAGCGCAGCGACTTCCAGGCGCTGTTCGAGGTGATGTCGCCGCGACCGGTGACCATACGCCTGCTCGATCCCCCCATCCACGAATTCCTGCCGACCGAATCGCAGCTGGTGGCCGAGCTCGAACACCTGCACAACCTGCGCAGCACGGCGCGCGGCGTGGATATCCTGCTCGATACGCTCAGGTTGTTGCCGTCGGGTGATGCGGCGGCGCACGAGATCGTTCCGCTGGCCGATCCCGGCGTGGTGGACGCGGCCATCGAAAAGAAGGAAGCCATCCTGAGGAAGGTGCGCGCGCTGCACGAGGTCAATCCTATGTTGGGACACCGGGGCGTGCGCCTCGGCATCACCTTTCCCGAGATCTACTCCATGCAGATCCGAGCCATCCTCGAGGCTTCGGCGGAATGCACGCGGCGCGGCATAGAGAACCACCCGGAGATCATGGTGCCGCAGGTCTGCACCTCGGAAGAACTGAAGGCGGTGAGGAAGTTCGTCGATGACCTCCGGCAACAGGTCGAGGCGTCCACGGGGCAGCAGCTGAATTTCAAGTTCGGCACCATGATCGAAGTGGTGCGCGCTTGCATGCGTGCCGACAAGCTGGCCGAAGAGGCGGATTTCTTCAGCTTCGGCACGAACGACCTCACCCAGGCGACGTTCTCATTCTCGCGTGAAGATGCCGAGAACAAGTTCCTGCCGATGTACAACGCGGTGAAGATCCTGCGCGACAACCCGTTCGAGGTGCTGGATACGCAAGGAGTAGGCAAGCTGATGGAGTTGGCAGTGAACTGGGGACGGCAGACCAAGCCGGACCTGAAGATCGGCATCTGCGGCGAACACGGCGGGCATCCCGCATCCATCGGTTTCTGTCACCGCATCGGACTCAGCTATGTCTCCTGCTCGGCGCCGCGCGTACCCATTGCGCGGCTCGCGGCCGCTCATGCAGCATTGAAGGATGAATCCTGATTCGGAGCGTACTGCCCCCGATGGCTATTGCGGGTAGAACAGCACCAGTCTGTAGCCGGTCGGCTTGAGATCTCCGACATCGAGACGCAGCTTGACCGCGAGTTCGTGGTTGGGCAGCAGGCCGACCTGCTCCTTCTCGACCGGAGGCAGGTAGTCGGCGGGGCGGAACACGCGGCGCGCCAGGGCCTTGTCATCGATATCGTTTAGGGTGAGTTCCAGGTCGGGGAAGGCTTGCGCGTAGGTCGCACGGTTGCGCAGCAGTGCATGCAACGTGATGATGTTCCCGTGTGCCGGATCGGCCTCGAGGTCGGACGATTCGATGCCCATCAGTTCGTTGTTGTGCGGCAGCGGCACTTCGCATTTGAGCGGCCGGCAATAGGCGACCAGCGCGGGCTTCAGGCCGGGCATGCGCGCGGCGAGTTCGACGCGGAAGAAGTAGGCGGCCTGCGCCAGCAGCACAAGGGTCAGCAGGGCGGATCCGACGATCCATGGCCAGAGGCGCTTCCTGGGGGGGGCGTAAACCTCTTCTGTTTGGTCCTCCACGACTGAGACCTGCTCGGCCAGTGTCATCGGCTGCAGCGCTTCCTCTTCGTGTTGGATCTTCAGTTCGTCTTGGCGGGCTTCGCTTTGCGCGGCGGTGACCGTCTCGAGGAAGTCCAGCGTCTCGTGGTCTGTGGCTTCCGTCGGAGCCGCCGCGGCTTCGGCGATCTCTTCCGTCGTGGGGCCGTTCGAGGTGTCCACTGTCGTCGTTTCGGGTTGCGGAGACGCGGGCTCCTGCGGCAACGGTTCCGGGAATCCGGCCGCGCTCAGGAGTTCGTCCACCTCGTCGCGGACCACTTCTTCGGCAGGGGCTTGGGCGGGCGCTTCCTCGACGGCGTGCTGTTCAGGCTGAGTGGCAGCCTCTTCCAGTATCGGCAGCTCGAGCTGCGGAACCGGTTCGTCGGGAATGAAATTGGGACGGGCGTCGAAAGCCTGCAGGCAGTGGCCGCAGCGCACCATGCCGTGGTGCGCTTCCAGTTGCGCCTCGGCGATCTTGAAGCGGGTGTTGCAGTGGGGGCAGAGCGTGGTGCCGTCCATGCGTGACGCCTCCTAGCGTTTCGTCCCCGACAGGCAGGACCAGCCGTCCTCGAAGACCGGGGCGTCCAGGTCGAACCATTGTGAGTAGATGTCCATCACGTCTTGCGCCTGCTCCTCGAGTATCCCGGAAAGCACGATCTTGCCGCCCTGTTTCGCCGCGTTCGCCAGCAACGGGGCGAGCATGCGCAGCGGGTTGGTCAGGATGTTCGCCACCACCACGTCGTAAGTTTCCTTGGGCGCATAGTTCGGCATGTAGAACTGCACGTTTTCGACCTGGTTGGCGACGGCATTGTCGCGGCTCGCGACCACCGCCTGCGAGTCTACATCAACGCCGACCGCGCGTGCGGCACCCAGCTTGAGCGCGGCGATGGCGAGGATGCCCGAGCCGCAGCCATAGTCCAGCACCGATTCGCCGCCCTTGATGTTGTTGTCCAGCCAGCGCAGACAGAGCCGCGTGGTGGGGTGGCTGCCGGTGCCGAAGGCGAGGCCGGGGTCGAGCACGATGTTGATCGCATTCGGGTCGCTGGGCGTGTGCCAGGTCGGCACGATCCACAGGCGCGGCGAGATCGGGATGGGGTCGAACTGCGACTGGGTGAGGCGCACCCAGTCGTTGTCCGCCAGCGTTTCGATGCGGTGCTCGGGCAGGTCCTTCAGCCCGATCTTGTCCGCGGCCTGGCGCAGGATCGCGGCGACGTCCTGGTCGTCGTTGAACAGGGCGCTGACGCGGTTGTGCTGCCACACGCCCGGGGGCGGTTCGCCGGGCTCGCCGAAGATCGCCTGTTCGTCGGGCGTGTCCGCATCCGCATCGAGCAGGTCTACCGATAGCGCGCCCAATTCGAGCAGCGCCTCGCTCAGCGCCTCGGCGTGCTCTGCGTCAGTGTCGGCGATGAGGGTCAGCCAGGGCATTACTTGCTCTTGCTGCGTTCGGCCAAACGCTCTTCAAGATAATGGATGCTGGTGCCGCCATTCATGAACGCGGCGTCCTGCATCAGCTCGCGGTGCAGCGCGAGGTTGGTGTCGATGCCTTCGACCGCCATCTCGGACAGCGCCGTGCGCATGCGCGCCATGGCCTGCTCGCGCGTGTCGCCGTAGGCGATGAGCTTGCCGATCATCGAGTCGTAGTGCGGCGGCACGAAGTAGTTCGCGTATACGTGCGAATCCACGCGGATGCCGGGGCCGCCCGGGACATGCCAGGAAGTGATGCGTCCGGGTGACGGGATGAACTTGTACGGGTGTTCCGCGTTGATGCGGCACTCGATGGCGTGTCCCTTGAACTCGATATCGCGCTGCTTGAACGGCAGCTTCTCGCCGGCGGCGATGCGGATCTGCTGCTGCACGATGTCGATGCCGGTGATCATCTCGGTGACCGGGTGTTCGACCTGCACGCGGGTGTTCATCTCGATGAAGTAGAACTCGCCGTTCTCGTATAGGAACTCGAAGGTGCCCGCGCCGCGGTAGCCGATCTTGCGGCAGGCCTCGGCGCAGCGCTCGCCGACCTTGTTGCGCAGGCGCGGATTCAGCAGCGGAGCCGGGGCTTCCTCGATGACCTTCTGGTGGCGGCGCTGCATCGAGCAGTCGCGCTCACCCAGGTACACGGCGTTGCCGTGCTGGTCGGCCAGGATCTGGATCTCGATGTGGCGCGGGTTCTCCAGGAACTTCTCCATGTACACCATGGGATTGTTGAACGCGGCTTGTGCCTCGGTCTTGGTCATGGTCACGGCGTTGAGCAGCGCGGCCTCGGTGTGCACCACGCGCATGCCGCGTCCGCCGCCGCCGCCGGCAGCCTTGATGATGACGGGGTAGCCGATGGTGCGAGCGATCTTGATGATCTCGGCCGGATTGTCCGGCAATGCGCCATCCACGCCGGGCACGCAGGGCACGCCGGCCTTCTTCATCGCCGCCTTGGCGGAGACCTTGTCGCCCATCAGGCGGATGGTCTCGGCGCGCGGGCCGATGAACACGAAGCCGCACTTTTCGACGCGCTCGGAGAAGTCTGCGTTCTCGGACAGGAAGCCGTAGCCGGGGTGGATGGCCTGCGCATCGGTGACCTCGGCCGCGCTGATGATCGCAGGGATGCTCAGGTAGCTCTGGTTCGACGGCGCAGGGCCGATACATACCGACTCGTCGGCCAGCTTGACGTATTTCGCGTCGGCGTCCGCTTCCGAATGGACGACGACAGTCTTGATGCCCAGCTCGCGGCAGGCGCGCTGAATTCGGAGGGCAATCTCGCCGCGGTTGGCGATCAGGATCTTTTCAAACATTTTTTGGATGCTCCGGACTCTGGATGAGGCGCGCTTGCGCGCGCCTGCGACGGAATTAACCGATGACGAACAGTGGCTGACCGAACTCGACCGGCTGGCCGTTTTGGCTGCGGCCGCCTTCCGGCTTAACCTTCGCTACGCTCAGGTTAGCCTGCGCCGAAACGGTCATAGCTTTGCTGTTCTCCCTATTCATGATTTATCCAATTACGAACAACGGTTGACCGAATTCTACCGGCTGGCCGTTTTCGACCAGGATGGCCTTGATGACGCCGCCTTGGTCAGCGTCGATCTCGTTCAGCAGCTTCATCGCTTCGATGATGCACAGCGTGTCACCGCTGTTCACGCTCTGGCCGACATCCACAAAGGCCTTCGCGCCCGGGGACGGCGAGCGGTAGAACGTGCCGACCATCGGCGACTTCACGATGTGGCCTTCCGGCGCGGCCGGAGCGGCGGGCGTAGCGGCTACCGGAGCAGCGGCGGGTGCGACAGCAACCGGTGCTGCAGCCATGACGGTCTGCGGAGCCGGGGCGACGATGTGTTGTGCGGCTACGGTGCGGGTGATGCGCACGCGCTCTTCGCCCTCGCTGATTTCCAGTTCGGCGATGCCGGAGCCTTCAACCAGCTCGATCAGTGTCTTGAGCTTGCGTAAATCCATGATGACCTCCTAAAAATTAGTTTTTATGGTTCAGTGCGTAACGCACTGCGGATTCGTAACCTGATGCGCCGAGGCCGCTGATCACGCCGATGGCGAGATCGGAGAAGAACGATTCCTTGCGGAACGCCTCGCGCGCGAACACATTGGAAAGATGCACTTCGATGAAGGGGATGCCCACCGCCGCCAGCGCGTCGCGCAAGGCTACGCTGGTGTGGGTGAACGCCGCCGGATTGATGACGATGAACTGCGTGCCATCGCTGCGCGCCTGATGCACGCGGTCGATCAGCGATGCTTCGGCATTGCTCTGGAAGCAGGACAGGTTTGCACCGTTCTCGCGCGCTAATGCCATTAAATTCTGGTTAATTTCATCCAACGTGACGCGACCATACACCTCCGGCTCGCGAGTTCCGAGCAGGTTCAGGTTGGGGCCGTGCAGTACCAGGATGTTTTTGGCGAAACTCGTATTGTTGGCAGTACTCGTTTTCATGCGCGCAGTTTGCCGCAAATTGGGTCAGTTTGTCCACCTATTCGCGGCAATTGTGCAAAAGAGGGTGTTACGGTCTAGACGCCCATGAAGAAGTAAATAGCCAGGGCGATACCCAGGAATGCGACGGCCAGGTTGGTGATGACTCCCGGGCTGACCCGGTAGCCTTCCGGGATTTCGACGGGCTTCAGCGTCCGGAGCACCTTGCGGAATTGCACGGTCGAGTAGGCGGCGACGGCCGCACCCAGTAGGACGAACGCCAACCCGGTCCAGAACGAGAAGCCGCGCTGCAGGGGCAATGCATGCTGCGGCATGAGGATGGCGATGAACAGGCCGAAGCGCTCGATGACGAAGCCGAAGGCCATCAGGGCGAGGCTGGTGCGGTTCCATGCCAACAGTGTCCGCTCGGCGGCGAAGAATACCCTCGGGTCATTCAGCTCTGACATGGCTTCCTCGCTATATCAATAAGTGGATTTTCCTTATAGCCCCGCGGCCTGCAGCGACTGCAGGAACTGCCCGGCGTTCTGGTAGCCCGTCACGCGGTGGTCGAGCTCCTTCCCCTGGGCGTCGAAGAACAGCGTGGCGGGCGGGCCGAACAGCTGGAAGCGTTGCAGCAGCGCCTTGTCGTCGGCGCTGTTGGCGGTGACGTCGGCCTGCAGCAGCACGGTGTTCTTCAGTCTGGACTGCACCGTCGCGTCGCTGAATGTGAAGCGCTCCATCTCCTTGCAGGAGACGCACCAGTCCGCGTAGAAATCCAGCATCACGGTCTTACCCTTGGCCTGGGCGATGCGGGCATCGAGTCCCGCCACGTTGCGGACACGCTCGAACTTCAGGGTGGCGGGCGCCTCGACGGTGCCGCGCCCGAGGTTGCCCAGCGGACGCAGGATGTCGCGCGCGCCGGAAAGCGCGCCGATCAGGTAAGCTGCCCCGAGCATCAACGCGAGGATGCCGAGCCCCTTGCCGAGCTTGCGCATCCCGTGCGCGTTGTGCGGCAGCGGGTCGAGGGCGTGCAGGTAGATGGCCGAGAAGATCAGCAGGGCTGCCCACAGCATCATCTGGGCAGAAACGGGGATGACCGGTGAGACGATCCAGATCGCCAGCGCCAGCAGCAGCACGCCGAAGAAACGCTTCACCGCCTCCATCCAGGCGCCCGCCTTGGGCAGCAGCACCCCTGCTGAGCTGCCGATCAGCAGCAGCGGCGCGCCCATGCCCAGCGCCAGGGCGAACAGGGCGGCCCCGCCCAGCACCGCGTCGTGGGTCTGTCCTATATATAGGAGTGCGCCCGCCAGCGGAGCGGCGACGCACGGCCCCATGATGATGGCAGACAGCGCGCCCATGGCGAAGACGCCGGACAGGTGGCCGCCGTGCAGTTTGTTGCTGGTGTCGGTGAGCTTGCTTTGCAGCGCGGAGGGCAGTTGCAATTCATAGAAGCCGAACATCGACAGCGACAGGATCACGAACAGCGCGGCGAAGCTGCCCAGTACCCACGGCGTCTGCAGCGCATTGGAGATCAGGTGGCCCGAATAACCTGCTGCCACGCCCGCAATGGCATAGGTGATGGCCATCCCCAGCACATAGGCCAGCGACAGGATGAAGGCGTGCATGTGGGTGATCTTGTGGCCGCGTCCGACGATGATGCCGGACAGGATGGGGATCATCGGGAACACGCAGGGTGTCAGCGCGAGCAGCAGGCCGAAGCCGAAGAAGCTCGCGATGATCAGCCAGAAGCTGCCCCCCTTGAACAGGTCCGCGATGCGGGTGTTGTCGTCACCCGCTGGCGGCAGCGCCTTTGGCGGCGCCGCGGGCGCGTTGCTCAGCGCGGGCAGCAGGCTGACGGTGATGGTCTTGTCGATGGGCGGATAGCACAGGCCGGCGTCGCTGCACCCCTGATAGCGGGCGTTCAGCGTCAGCGGCTGGGCGGGGTCGGCCTGCTCCAGTGTCAGCAGGGCCTGGAACGGCTGGTGGTAGACCTCGATCAGGCCGAAGTTGGGGTCGTTCTTCTCTTCGCCCTTGGGCAACTCGATGCGCGCGATCCGGGTCTTGCCGTTGGCGACGCTGAACTCGATCTTGTCGCGATACAGATAGTAGCCGGGCGTGACGCTGAAGCTGGCCTGCAGCGTGTTCGTGTCGCGCACGGCGACCTGTATTCCGAACGCCTGGTCCGGCGGCAGGAAGGTCGGCTGTTTGCCGCCGCCCAGATTGTCGAGGAAACCTGCCTGCGAAAGCGGGGCGAACGATAACAGGAAGGCAAGCAAAAGAGAGCGCATGGTTATTCCTTGGTTTCTGTTTCCTGCCTGACCCAATCCAGATAGGCGGGCAAGCCTTGATCGATCGAGACTGCGACGATCTCGGGAAGTTCGTAAGGGTGGTTCCCGCGGATCAGCTGCTCGAGGCGCGGGTAAGCCGCCCGGGTGGTCTTGATCAGCAGCGGAACCTCGGTGGCTGTTTCGACCTTGCCTTCCCAGCGGTAGGTTGAGGTGCAGGGCGCGAGCCGGTTGACGCAGGCTGCGGCGCGCTGCTCGATCAATTGCCGAGCCAGTGCTGCGGCGGACTGTTCGTCCGGCAGGTTGGTGAGCACCAGCAACGCGTCGTTCATGTCCGCTCCAGATCGCAGCCTACAACGGCAGGCTCGTGGGTTCAAAGTTGCGCAACGGCGACGACAGAACCGTCCTGTCCTGCAAGGGTTCAACAGGTGAGCCCGCGGCAGTGCGCGCTACCACCCAATGCAGGGCGGACGGGATGTCGAGTTCCTGGCGCAACAGGCGCAATGCGTCGGCATTCTTGTCGATGCCCAATGATCGCGTGATCTCGGCGTTGTTGCGGCTCCCGTCCACTCTCGCAAGGAACGCCCTGGTTACAGTGGACGGATTATAAGGAAGCGTCATGCCGTTTCTGAGGCTGATGTCGATCCCCTGATCTGTCTGGGACAGATAAGCGAGTATCTGCTGGGCCCGGCGGCTCATAGGCGCGAGAATAGCGTTGCCCGCGCCGATATCCAGCGATGCTCCGGCGGTGCGGGTCGCATACACGGTGTGGAGGGGAAGACTGCCGTCCAGCGCCTCGGCCAGGTCTTCCCGCTCGCCAACCGGCAATGCCGCCAGCCGTTCCCTGTCCTGCGCGTCCTGAATATAGAGATCCAGGTCGTACTGCAGGCGCGTGATCGCATCCACGCCCTGGTAACTGGCATATGCCTGCAGTTGCAGGCCGGCGGAAGCCAGATAATCCCTCACCTGCGAGGCGGTGTAGGCGCGGTCCTGCGAGTGCAGGAGCGTGTCCCAGAAGTTGGTGTCGTCCTGCAGGTACTGGCTGCGTATGGCCTCCAGTCCCTCCCGTATCCTGAAGCCGTTGGTGGCCGGCAGATTGGCGAGCACCTGTTTGGCAAACGCCAGTTTTTGGCCCGGGCTGTCGATGCCGGTAGTCAGTTGCCGCAACACGCGCTGCATTGCATAGATCTGCTCGCGGCCAACTGCCCCATAGAGCATGATCGCCATCGCGCCGTTGTCGGCCAGCACGGACTCCAGCGCGGCCAGACCTGCGACCGGATCGGGCAAGTGGTGCAATACGCCGAGGCTGGTGATGTAGTCGAACTTGCCCAGGCCCATGGATGCCACGTCGAGCAGCGAGCCGTGCACCCATTTGATGTTCGTCAGGTTGCGCACCTTGGCACGCGCCTGTGCTACCTCAAGGCTGGCTTGCGAGATGTCGACGGCAACCACTTCCGCCGGCGTGTTTCTCAACTGCCAGGCGAGCCAGATGGGGCTGTCCCCCGTCCCGCAGCCCGCGACGAGGACGCGGAACGGTTTCGAGAAGTCCCGTGTGCCGCCGAAGCAATACTGGTTGATTTTCGCCAGCGTGTCCGGCAGCGATATCCGCAAGACATAGCGCTCGCCTTCCGGGTCCCTGGAGGGGAAGGGCAGGTTCTCATATTGCTGCCGGACGGCCTCGGCACCCTGCTTGCTCTCCCCGAAGAACGCCGCGCCGCTGTCTTCGCCGACGATCTGGTGCAGCGTGTTCCCGAGACTGATCCGAGCATCCGCAAAGTCCGGGGCGAGTTCCACCGTGTGCCGGAAGCTGGCGGCCGCCTCCTTGAGCAAACCGGCCTCTTTCTGCAACAGGCCGACGTTGAAGCGCGTTTCGCTGTCGAGAGGCAACAGCTTGGCAGCTTTCTGCATCGCCGCCAACGCGTCATTCTTGTGACCTTGCTGTTTCAGGACCACGCCCAAAGCTTTCCAGCCGAACCCGTCCGCGGGGAAGCGCTCGGTCATCGTCCGCGCGACGGGCTCTGCTTCCTGAAAACGTCCCTGACGAATCAGCGCCGACAACGCCTCGATCTCTTTTGGATGAGGTTCTGTAGTCAGATTCTGCTTCCGGCGTTTTGCTTCACCCATCAAACTGCTCCTGAAAATATTTTGAATATGGGGCGGTGTCGCGCGGCTAAGACTTGGCGAACCGCAGCCCCAGCTGCAGCAATTCGTCCCACACGTCGCCCTGGCGCAGGCCTTTGATAGTCTTGTCCAGGCGTGCGGCCTGTTGCATGGCGCGCTCGATGTGCGGGAACTTCAGGCGGCGCGCGGCGTTCTCGATCAACCCCTGGCGTGGTCCCCAGACCCGCGCGTCGCGCATCGCAGTGGCGAGGTTGCCGCCGCGCTGCACGGCCTGCAGCACCTTGCCGAGCGTGCGGACATCCTCGGTGATTGCCCACAGCACCAGCACGGTGGCCGTGCCTTCGGCGCGCAGGCCATCGAGGATGCGCGCGAAACGTGCGGCGTTACCGGTCAGCATCGCCTCCGACAGCTTGAAGATGTCGTAGCGCGCCACATCCATCACCGCATCCTTCACATCATCGAACGACAGCTGTCCGGCGGGGAACAGCAGCGCGAGTTTCTGGATCTCCTGGAATGCGGCGAGCAGGTTGCCCTCGCAGCGGTCGGCGAGGAATTCCAGCGTGGCGTTGTCCGCCGACTGTTCCTGCCGCTTCAGCCGGCCCGCGATCCAGCGCGGCAACGCAGCGCGCGAAACGTCGTCGGCGGTCACCATCACACCGTTTCGCTCAAGCGCAGCGAACCACTGGCTCTTGCGCGCGGTGTTGTCGAGCTTGGGCAGGGTGATCAGCGTGAGTATGTCCGGACTGAGGTTGGCGACGTACTCCTGCAGCGCCTGCCCGCCCTCGACACCCGGTTTCCCGGACGGGATGCGCAGGTCGATGACCTTGCGCGAGGCGAACAGCGACAGGCTCTGCGCACTGTTCTTCAGCTCTGCCCACTTGAAATGCTGCTCGACGGTGAAGGTGTCGCGCTCGCTGTACCCGGCGGTGCGTGCCGCGGCGCGTATGCCGTCCGCGGCCTCGATCGCCAGCAGCAGCGCGTCGCCGTACACCACATACAGCGGTTTCAGTCCCGAAGCGAGATGGCGCGGCAGGTCGTCGCTGGAAATCTGCATGGCTTATTGCGGCGGCAGCGGCTTGGAGCGGCTCAGGCGGCGGATGATCTGCTGCACCATGTCGGTACGCATGCTCTGGACGATCATGGCCTCCTCCTGTTCCTTGGCGAGGATTTGCGTGTCGCTGTAGGAATAGTCACGGCGCATTTCCATCGTTTCGGTGGGTATCCAGTCCTGCGCCTTATTGTCGTACGCGTGCACCGAGACGCGGTAGTACAGCTGGAACTCGCTCACGCGCCCGGCGCCGGAGAGCGACAGGATCTGCTTGTCGAGCACTTCGGACTCGATGTTGAGTATCACATCCGCCTTTTCGGCGCTGTTCACCAGTTTGATGTTGTTTACCGTCAGGTTCTGGCGCAGCTCGGTGATGAACGGCGTGTCGGGGCCGGTTGTGTTCAGGTACAGGGTGCTGAACGGCATGCCGGCATGGCCGCGCAGGTGGAAGCCGCATGCGGTGAGCAGCAGGGACATCAACAATACAAAGACACGCATGACGTTCTCCCGTAGGGGCGGGTTTTCAGCCCGCCGGATAATCTTTCTGTAGGAGCGTGCCCTGCACGCGAACGCGCGAGGTCGCGTGCAGGGCACGCTCCTACAATCACACAACCACGTTGATCAAACGGCCCGGCACCACCACGACCTTCTTCGCGGTACCGCCCGCCAGCTGCTTCACCACCGCCTCGTGCGCCAGCGCGAGCTGCTCGATGGTTGCCTTGTCGGCATCCTTCGAAACGCGCAGGCTGCCGCGCAACTTGCCGTTGATCTGGATCACCAGCTCGATCTCGTCCTGCACCAGCGCGGCCGGGTCGGCCTTGGGGAAGGCCTGGTCGAGCAGGTCGCTGCCGGGGCGCAGCTCGGACCACAGGGCCTGGCCCAGGTGCGGCACGATGGGAGCGAGCATCAGCACGATGGCTTCGAGCGCTTCCTGCATCACATGGCGCGCGGCGGGAGTCTGTTCGGTGAACTTGCCCAACGCGTTGAGCAGCTCCATGTTCGCCGCGATCGCTGTGTTGAATGTCTTGCGGCGGCCCAGGTCGTCGTCCACCTTGGCGATGGTCTGGTGCAACTGGAAGCGCAGCGCCTTCGCGGCCGTGCTCAGCTCGCCTTCGCGGTAGGCCGCGACAACACCCGGCGCGACGTGGTCGGACACGGCCTTCCACACGCGCCTGAGGAAGCGGTACGCGCCTTCCACGCCGGCGTCAGACCATTCCAGCGACTGGTCCGGCGGGGCGGCGAACATCATGAACAGACGCGCGGTGTCCGCGCCGTATTCGTCGATGATTGCTTGAGGATCAACGCCGTTGTTCTTCGACTTCGACATCTTCTCGGTGCCGCCGATGACGACGGGCAGGCCGTCGGCCTTGAGCGTCGCACCCGTCGGGCGGCCGCGCTCGTCGGTCGCCACATCCACTTCGGCCGGGTTGATCCACAGCTTCTTGCCGTTGGATTCTTCGCGGTAGAAGGTCGGCGCGATCACCATGCCCTGGGTCAGCAGGTTCTTGAACGGTTCGTCGCCCGGCACCAGGCCCTCGTCGCGCATCAGCTTGTGGAAGAAGCGCGCGTACAGCAGGTGCAGGATGGCGTGCTCAATGCCGCCGATGTACTGGTCGACCGGCAGCCAGTGCTGAGCGCTCGCCTTGTCCACCATGCCGGTGGTGCACTGCGGGCTGCTGTAGCGCGCGTAGTACCAAGACGATTCGACGAAGGTGTCCATGGTGTCGGTCTCGCGCTTGGCCTTGCCGCCGCACTTGGGGCAGGTGCACTCGTAGAACTCGGGCATCTTCGCCAGCGGCGAACCGGAGCCGTCCGGCACCACGTTCTCGGGCAGCACCACCGGCAGCTGGTCGTCCGGCACGGCCACGTCGCCGCAGCTCGGGCAGTGGATGATGGGAATCGGGCAGCCCCAGTAGCGCTGGCGCGAGATGCCCCAGTCGCGCAGGCGGAACTGCACCTGCTTGTCGCCCAAGTCCTTGGCCTTCAGGTCGGCGGCGATGGCGTCCACGGCGGCACTGTAGTTCAGTCCGTCGTACTTGCCGGAGTTGATACAAACACCACGCTCCTTGTCGCCGTACCACTCGGCCCACGCGTCGGTGGAGAAGGCCTCGCCCGCAACCTGGATGGACTGCTTGATCGGCAGGTTGTACTTCTTCGCGAAGCCGAAGTCGCGCTCGTCGTGCGCCGGCACGGCCATCACCGCGCCTTCGCCGTAGCCCATCAGCACATAGTTGCCGACCCACACCGGCACCTGTTCGCCGGTGAGCGGGTGGGTGACTTTGAGGCCGGTGTCCATGCCCTTCTTTTCCATGGTGGCGATGTCTGCCTCGGCCACGCCGCCTTGCTTGCATTCCTCGATGAAGGCCGCGAGCGCAGGGTTGTTCTGCGCGGCGCGGGTCGCCAGCGGGTGCTCCGCCGCAACGGCGACGAAGGTCACGCCCATGATGGTGTCGGCGCGGGTGGTGTAGACCCACAGCTTCTCGTCGTTGCCGTGCGTGAACGCGAAGCGCACGCCGAAGCTCTTGCCGATCCAGTTCGCCTGCATGGTGCGCACCTGCTCCGGCCAGCCTTCGAGCTGGTCGAGGCCGGACAGCAGTTCCTCGGCGTACTGCGTGATGCGGAAGAAATACATCGGGATGTCGCGCTTCTCGACGACGGCGCCGGAGCGCCAGCCGCGGCCGTCGATGACCTGCTCGTTCGCGAGTACGGTCTGGTCGATCGGGTCCCAGTTCACCGTCGAGGTCTTCTTGTAGATCACGCCCTTCTCGAACAGGCGCGTGAACAGCCACTGCTCCCAGCGGTAGTACTCCGGCGTGCAGGTCTTCACCTCGCGCGACCAGTCGATGCCCAGCCCCAGCGACTTCAGCTGCTGCTTCATGTAGGCGATGTTGTCGTACGTCCATTGCGCCGGTGCCTGCGCGCTTTTCATCGCGGCGTTCTCGGCAGGCAGGCCAAATGCATCCCAGCCCATGGGCATCAGCACGTTCC
>DASTGP010000087.1:0-8389 GCA_035605585.1 Gallionella sp.
CATCGGACTGATCCTGCTGGCCGGGATCACGACGCTGATCGTACGGCAGAGCAGCTCACGTACCGAACTGGAAAAAACCAGCCGGCAAATCGAGAACGGCCGTTATGCCATGGAGATCTTGCGTAACGATATCAAGCTTGCGGGATATTACGGTGAATACTCTCCTCCGCTCACCACCTCCTACGCGGTGCCTGCCGATCCTTGTGACATTACTGCAGCCAACCAGGGCTGGGACTCTGGCACCCAAGGGGTTCCTGTACCCGTCTACGGCTATACCGGAACCGCCACGACGCCAAGCTGTGTAACGAATCGCCTGGCAGGGACATCGATTCTGGTCGTGCGGCGCACGGCCACACCCGCCATCGATGCAGGTAGCGCCGTTGCGGGAACCACCTACCTCCAGGTATCCCGGTGCAATACGGATACCTCCGCATTCGCATTCGGGACGAGCGGGTTCAATTTGAAACAAAAAGACTGCGCCACCCCGGCCCCGTTGCACAAATACATCGTTCGCATCTATTACATCAGCAGCTGCAGCATTTGCACCGGCAGCGCGGACACCGTCCCCACCCTGAAAATGGTGGAATTCATCGATGGCGCCCAAACTACCATTCCGCTGGTGGAAGGCATCGAGAACATGCAGTTCGATTACGGCGTCGCAGCATCGGCGACCAGCGCATCTCCCGCCACTTATACCACTGCCCCAGCCGCTGGCGACTGGGGGAATGTCATGGCGATCCGCGTCAATCTGCTGGTGCGAAACAACGACCCGACCGCCGGTTACACGGACACCAAAACCTACACCCTGGGCGGAGCGGGGACGGTTACCCCCGGCGGGCCATACATGCGCCATGTCTACGACCAGGTGGTGCGCCTCGTCAATCCCAGCGGGCGGAGGGAATAGCCATGAACACCAGGAACAAACAGCGCGCGCAAACCCTGATCGTGGGGCTGGTCATGCTGGTGGTGTTGACCCTGCTGGTCATGTCTGCCCTTCGCGCAAGCAACATCAACACGCGCATCACCGGTAATACGCAGATGCAGGAAGAGACGGAGGCTGCGGCAGAAAATGCGACCGAGCAGGTGATCAGCACCAACTTCACCACCAATCCCATCTCGCAAGTCATCGCAGTGGACATCAATATCGACGGTACTTCCGATTACACGGCCAACGTTCCGGCCCCCAAATGCACGGGCTCCCTGGCGGTTACGAATACCCAGCTCAATCCCGCCAATCCCGCCGACGTTCCCTGTATCAGCAGCGCCACGGCCAAACAGACGGGGCTGATGGTCTCGGGAGTGGCATCGGCTGGCACGGGGCCATCCTGGTGTTATCTGCAGCAATGGGAAGTACAGGCGCAAGTAACCGACAACCGCACCGGAGCGACGGCCACCAGCACCCAGGGGGTATCCATGCGCGTTCCGGTTGGAACGGAATGCCCTTGATTAAAGCGGAGAGTTCATCATGAATCGGATACGGCTTATTCTAAGCGGCTTGTTGGCTGCCTTGCTCGGATATTCAATTTCGTGCGACGCAGAAGACATCGATATCTACAGCGGCCTGGGCATCCTGGGCAATGTGCCCAACGTGCTGCTTGTACTGGACAACGCCGCCAATTTTTCTTCAAGTTCGGCCGGCTCCACTTGCATCATCGATGGCGTAGCCACGGCCATGAGCGGCTCTGTGGGCGGCATCGAGCAGTGCGCGTTGTACAACGTGATCAACGGGCTGCCGGTAAATTCGGACGGCAGCGCCCGGGTCAATATCGGCGTGATGGTGTACAACAGCAACAATATCCGCGACGTGAACAATGCAAACTGCGGCGCTTTCAGCTCCACGGGAGGCTGTCTGGCCCAACCGCTGATCCCCATGACTGCCGCCAACAAACCGGGACTGCTGGCCTGGATCAAATCGTGGACTACCACGGGTGGAACAGGAAACGGCGCTATCAAGGCATCGGGAGAAGCCACAGCCGCGACCATGCAGGAGGCCTGGGCCTACTACCACGGCAGCACCGGACTTTCCGGGCGTTCATATGCGGACATCCAACCTCCTGCCGGTTGCCAGAAAAATTTCGTGATCTTTATCGGGAATTCATTCAGCTCTTCCGGCACGCCCGGCGACGCTCCCGACTCCGCCAGCAACGCCCTCAACAATGCCCCGGGCGTAACCGCCGCACAGAAGGCGCTGATCACCAATAGCGTCACTACCTCATGCGGCTCCTTCACCTTCCCGACTTCCGCCCACGAGACCAAAGGCTTCTATGCCGACGAGTGGGCGCGCTATATGAATCAGGCCGACCTCTACAGCACTCCGACCGGCGTCCAGAACATCACGACTTACACCGTGGGAATTCTCGGCGCGAGCTGCCAGTCCGAATATGCCGCACTCCTGACCAACATGGCGCGATATGGCGCCGGTAAATATTTCGCCACCAACGACTACAGCAGCCTGGTGGTCGCCATCCTGAAGATCCTCAACGAGGTGCAGGCGGTCAACAGCGTGTTTTCCTCCTCCAGCCTGCCCGTCAGCTCGAACGCTCAGGGGACCTTCCTGAACCAGATCTACATGGGGATGTTCCGCCCCGATGCGGGCGCGTTGCCCAGATGGGCGGGAAACCTGAAGCAATATTCGTTCATTCTGGACCCTGCCACCGGTGCCCTGCAATTGGGCGACAGCATAGGCAATCCGGCACTCGATTCCTCCGGCACCGGTTTCCTCTCGCCCAATGCGATCAGCTTCTGGACTTGCTCGAGAACCGACAACCCCTACTACACCGGCATGTTGACCACCGCACAGCAGGTATTACTGGCAGCCAATGGCCAGACCTGTGCCACCGATCCGGTAAGCACTCTCGACCCTGCCAGCGGGGGCTTCTGGATAAACTACCCGAGCATGCTCAACTCTGCGGGCAAGGGGTTCGACCTTCCGGACGGAGAACTGGTGGAAAAAGGCGGCGTAGCACAACGCATCCGCCTGGCCAACCTATCCGACGATTACTCGGATCCGGCGGGGTCGACGACCAATCCGCGCAAGCTGTATACCTATTGCCCCAGCGGGACGAGTTGCAATGCGGATCTGACGAATGCCGCCAATGCATTCGACACCGCAAATACCAATATCACTGCGGTGATGTTTGGGGGCTCCAGCAGTGTGAATATCACGAATCTCACACGTTCCGGCACCACTGTAACGGTCACCACAGCCGGCAATCACGGCTTTACGACGGGCGATTCCATCACCATCGCCAACGCAACGCCGGACAACTACAACGGTACTTTCAGTATTGCGGTAACGGATGCCACCCACTTCACCTATCCCATCGCCGAGTATCCGCCGACACCGGCGACAGGCACTTATAGCGCCAGCAAACCCGGCACTCCCAGGAGCATCCTTCTGCTTACGCGCAGCGGAACCACCATGACAGCCATATCGCTGGTCCATGGTTTCGCCGTCGGCAATGTCGTGACGATCAGTGGCGCCAACCAACCCGAGTACAACGGAACGTTCACGATCACCAATACGACCACCGACAGCTTCACCTTTAACATCTCCGCCACGGAAAAGCCTGTGTCGCCTGCTGGCAGCGGCACCTCCACCAGCACCCAGAAAGCGACCGGCTCCTGCCCGTCCCCCTGCATGTCCACCGTCACTATCAATGCATCGAATGCGTCCCCTCCGGGGGTGGTGCGAACTGCGGGCCAAACGACGGTAACGGTAACGACCGGTTCCAATCATGGTTACAGCACAGGCCGGGCCGTCACCCTGACTGGTGTCGTGGATAGCACTGGAACTACGGTTCCCGAATACAACGGCACTTTCACCATCACGAGCATTCCCAGCGTGAAGAGCTTCACCTTCACCACCACGATCTCGCCGGCCACCCCGGCCACCGGCATCATCACGGCCAGCATCCCTTCGGTCACCAAGAACATCACCAGTCTGACCCGCACCGGTTCCACTGCGACGGCAACGGTAACGGCGCATGGTTTTGCCGGCAACGACACGATCGTCATCAGCGGCACGCCGGGAACGAATGAGGGCGCCTATGTCGGTAGCTTCACCATCTCGAACGTGACGGCCAACACCTTCGATTACCCCATAACCGTTACGCCGGCGACGCCAGCTGCCGGCGTTGGCGGTGCAACCATGACAGCCACTCGAGGAGGGGCCACACCCAACCGGACATCCCTGATCCACTGGGTTCGCGGCGAAGACAACTACGGCGACGAAGCGAGCCTGTGTCCGCCGGGCGTCGCCCCCGGCACCGGCAATTGTCCCGCTACCGAGGTAACCATCCGTCCATCGGTGCACGGCGATGTTCTGCATTCCCGTCCCACAGTGATCAACTACGGCGGATCGACAGGCGTGGTGGTGTTCTATGGCGATAACGGCGGCGTCTTCCATGCCATCAACGGCAATCAGACCAACCCGACAGGCAGCACCCTGCCTGCTCCGGGTAGCGAACTGTGGGGCTTCATCCCGAGCGAGATGTTCACCAAATTCAACCGCCTGCGTACCAACAGCCCCCAGTTGAACCTCCCCTCGACACCGCCGGGGATCCTGCCTGCTCCGGCCAAGAAGGACTATTTCGTCGACGGCATCTCCGGGGTCTATCAGCTGGTGGATAGCAGCGGCACGACGCTGAAAGCCGTGCTCTACCTGTCGATGCGCCGCGGCGGCAGGCTCCTCTATGCCCTGGACGTAACCAACCCAACGACTCCCACCCTGCTGTGGAAAAAAGACAACACCTCAACCGATATGAGCGAACTCGGCCAGACCTGGTCTCAGCCCAAGGTGGCCAAGGTTGCCGGCCATTCCAATCCGGTGGTGATCTTCGGTGCAGGCTACGACCCCAATGAAGATGTCGATCCGCCGACCGCAGCGGATACCATGGGTCGGGGGATCTTCGTTCTGGACGGTCTTACCGGTGCAGTGGTATGGAAAGCTATCCCGCAAACGATCGGCAGCACAACTTGCTCGGGAACCGCAACGCAAGCATCCTGCCTGGTCGAGGGCATGAATTACAGCATTCCCTCGGATATCACGTTGATGGACAAGAACGCAGACGGATTCATCGATCGCTTGTATACAGGCGACACCGGCGGAAACATCTGGCGCGTCGATCTCGAGCCGGCAGGACTCTCCACCCCGGACAACTGGCGCGTGCACAAACTTGCGGCTCTGGGGTGCGGCTCGGGGCCTTGCTCCATCCCCACTTCTCCCGCGCCCCGCAAGTTCTTCTTCCCGCCCGAGGTGATCAGCACCACCACCTATGATGCCGTCATCGCGGGCACGGGGGACCGCGAACATCCGCTCTACGTCGATGTCGACAGCCAGAAATCCAACCGCGTGTTCTTCCTGAAGGATGTTTATACCGGCAACGATGCCACGGGCATGACGCCGATCACCGCGGACACCTTGTTCGATGCCACGAGTACGACTTACAACGGCAGCGCCAACGGCTACAAGATCACCCTGGGCAACGGCGAGAAAGTCGTCAATGCCCCCTTGGTGACCGCGGGCTACGTCTTCTTCGGGACAAACCAGCCCACTGCGCCTTCGGCGAATTCGTGCACCTCGTCCCTGGGGATCGCGAAGGGATACCGGCTCCAGCCGTTGACCGCCCAGTACAGTCACGTCGTATTCGCCGGTGGCGGACTGCCCCCCTCGCCCGTATCAGGCGTGGTCGAAATCAAGAAGCCCGATGGAACAACCGTGCGAGTCCCCTTCCTGATCGGTGGCGGCAATCCGGAATGCGTCGGATCGGACTGTCTGTCAGCCCTGGGCGGACAGAAGCCGCCCATCAGCGTTTCAACCAGCCGGATCAGGACTTACTGGTACCTGAACAATAAATGATGCGGGGACGCCATCTCGAAAAATCAGCAAGGATTGCCACATGAGGCGGCCCATCTCGGTTGTATTCTTCTTTTCCATTCTGATTACATTAACCGGATGCGCCATTTCTCCTACGTATGTACCTGACCCGCTTCCATTGGAGCCCGATCACCTGCCACCGCCGAATGTGGAGCTGAATCTGGCCCATCTGGGGCCATGCAACGATTCACCGGATCGCTCTCTGCATCTCAATACCGCCTACCCCGTGACCGTCCTGGTGCACGGCTATAACAGCGCTCCCGGACGGTTCCGTCCGCTGGCGCAGCTGTATGCATTCCATGGTCAGCAAGTCGTCTGTTTCAGCTACGACTCTCGCGAAAGCCTCATGCGCAGTTCGGGGCAGCTCATCTCCGCGCTCGATGAGCTATCCAACAGCGTACGTGGCCATGACCTCACCGTCATCGGACACAGCATTGGCGGCTTGGTGGCGCGCAAGGCACTGGAAAGCGACCGCCGCAGCGAGTGGCGAGGGAACGAGGCACGCATAAATCTTGTTACCATTGCAGCGCCGCTGGGGGGTATCCAAGCCGCCAGTCTTTGTGGTTCCAGCATGTTGCAGCGGTTAAGCCTTGGGGTGGTCCCCAAAATATGTCGGAGCGTGATCGGCAACGACTGGTTTGAAATCACCTCGACTTCGGATTTCATCCGAAACCCCGGTCCGCTGCTTTCCTCAGTGCAACGATATCTCAAGGTTGTAACGGATGAGCGCGATACCTGTCGCCGCACGAACGCGAATGGAGCCTGTCTGGAAAGCGACTATGTCATCAGCCTTCGCGAGCAATACCACCCGGTAATCGACAACTATCCGAAATTAGTCAACGTCGAGGTCAAAGCCGGTCATGTCGAGATCGTTGGCAGCAAGGAAGTGGCGCCCCGAAAACTGTTGGCGATACTGCAACAGCAAGGATTGTTCGCTCCAACACCGCCGGAGCGCCGAGCGGCCCTGGAGCAATTGTTTGCCGAGCTCTATAGGAAGTAACGCATAGGGCAGCCCACAGAGCCGCTTCGTGCGGAACACTCGCCTGCCACTGATAATCCCCCGTTTTGTCCTGCTTGCCATGTATAATCGCGTCCGCGTTGTTCCCAAACGAGATCCCCAAATGCGCATTTGCATTCTTCGACACGAGTGAGGGACGCATCAAATCCAAAAACTCCTGAAAAATTCAGAGGCGGTTTGCATATCCGATGAGCCTGGTTTTACTCCGGGTCTCGCCTCCAGATACCTGCCCGGGTGGTGAAATTGGTAGACACAACGGACTTAAAATCCGTCGAGGCTTAACCCCTCGTACCGGTTCGATTCCGGTCCCGGGCACCATAGATTAGCGATCCATTGATTCAATTTGCGGCCCACAATTGACGCGCGGCGCGCCGATCAAACATGCGTATGTCATTCATCGCGCAGAACTTTGGTTTTAGATTCAGCGAATATCCAAGTGACGGCGAAGCCGGCGGTGAAGGCGTTGTTCTTGCTTACCAGCGGGCTGTTGAGAAAAGTTGCGCCGTGCAGGTCGTCGTATTTCATGTAGCCGCCGATCCAGCAGCTTGGAAAGCGCTTGCTGATTGATCCGATGAACTGGAACCCGGAGTAGCCGCCACTGGCGGAGTAGGCCGGACGTGTCGGGGTCGCGTAGGCTGCATCTACACCGTAGAAGTAGTGATGGTAGTTCCTGTCTGCGAACAGCGGGCCGGCCGCCAAGCCAAGATTCCAACCGCTATCGCCGACGTCTCTCAAGTTGGCGTTCAGTTGCGGCTGGAATATCCAGCCGACATTGCGGAAGGTCGAAAGATCGGTCGCGAACACCGGTCGCACCGGCAGTTTCAGGCTCAAGTCCGATTTTCCATCCGCAGAATGCGTCAGTGCCACTTTGGCTGACGGGCCGATCTCGAAGGTGGAGGCCAAGTCGGGCATGCCCTGACGGACGCGGTTGTCCTTGCTGCGCACCGGCACTGCGCCGTTGAGGCTTATATCCAATTCGACCCTGCCGCTCTTGAAAAATATACCGCGCGCACGCTGCCGGTCGATTTGCAGGAGCTCGCCTCGATACACGAGATAGGGAACGGGCAACACGTAGGTCTGGCGATTGCTGGATCCCCGGTAGTTGGGAAAGTTGATCACCCCGACGCCGGCGCCTGTCTCCCACAACGGCAGTTCCTCGGCCGCCGCAGACGGCGACAGCCCGACCAATGCCAATCCGCACAGCAAACGCTTGTACATTATCTTTCCCCTGTCACTCGGGCCAACGACGGAATATCAACGAAGTGTTGATACCGCCGAAAGCGAAAGTGTTGCTCTTGACCGTATCGGTAGAAATCTTCCGCCCTGTGCCCACAATATAGTCAAGCGGCGCGCAACGGGGATCGACCGTCTCCAGATTTAGTGTGGGAGCGAACCATTCGTTTCGCATCATCTCTATCGTCATCCATGCCTCCAGTGCACCGCAGCCCCCCAGAGTGTGGCCCATGAAACTCTTGAGCGACGAGATCGGAACA
>DASTGP010000091.1:0-31622 GCA_035605585.1 Gallionella sp.
CCCATGCTGAGTGCGGTATCGACCTTCTTGGAAATACCCATGAACGGGCACAGCCCCAAGAACTTCACCAGCACTACGTTGTTCACCAGCACGGTACTCAGCAACAGCAACAGGTATTCGCTCATAGCCATCCTCTCCTGCCCTGTTCCTTGCAAACGTCATGCCAGCAGCCACGCAAGAAATCGAGGCGCACAAAATCAGGCGCTTGCTGCGCGGACGCACCAGACAGGTGCAATAAACCTTTGTCGTTGTCGGGCCGCCCCATGCGCCGATGTCGCAAACGCGACAACCGTCCGGCATTGAGCGCAAACGGAAAATCGGCGGCATGGATATTGCTGAACCGCTTGTGTCATCAAGAACCGGAGCACTCATGGCCAAACAGCCCGCCGCACCGAATACGCCGATGGATGCAAGCGATGCCTTGCCGGCGCACATCTTCCGCCAGGCAGTGGAACAGTCCGCGCTGGCGATCTCCATCACCGACGGCGACGCCAATATCCTGTACGCCAATCCGTCGTTCCAGCGCACCAGCGGCTACGAACAGCAGGAACTGGTGGGGAACAACGAGTCCATCCTGTCCTACCGCGTCACGCCCAAGCTGGTGTACGAGACCATGTGGGCGCAGATCAAGCGCCAGCGCCCGTGGAACGGCCTGCTGGTGAACCGTCGAAAGGATGGCAGCCGCTATCTCGCCGACCTGACCATCTCGCCGGTGGTGGACGAGAACGGCAACACCACGCACTACCTCGGCATGCACCGCGACGTGACCGAGGTGCACCGGCTCGAGCGGCAGGTGCAGAACCAGAAGGCGCTGATCGAGTCGGTGGTAGATGCGGCGCAGGTCGCCATCGTGCTGCTCGACGAGAAAGAGCGCGTGCTGCTCGACAACCAGGAATACAAGAAGCTGATCGGCGACCTCGGCAAGGAGCCTGCCGTAAGGCTGCTCGCCGCGCTGCGCGAGCAGATGGGGGCAGCCTTCTCGAAGGCCTATGACAAACACCGCAACATCGCCGCGCGCGAGGTGTGCATCGAGCTGCCGAAGCGCGCCTCGCGCTGGTTCTCCTGCTCGGTGTCGTGGTTCGAGGAACAGGATGTCGGCGCGGATGCCTTCTACGAACCGCTGCGCCGCCATTACCTGTTGCTCACCATCCAGGACATCGGCGAACTCAAGCAGCAGCAGGAGACGATACGCATCAACGGCCTGCGCGCGCTGCTGGCGGAACAGGAGCGCGTTCAGGGGCTGCGCGAGACACTGGCGGGCGCGGTCTACCAGCTGGAAGAACCGCTCAACATGCTGGGCGCCGTCGCCAACATGCTGGAACGCCGCCGAGACGCGGACTGCGAACTGCCTGCCGTCAAGGCGCTGGAAGAAGCCATGAATAAGAGCCGAGAGGCGCTGGAAACGCTGCGCGCCTGCATCCCGAGCCAGGACGGCGAGGCGATGCAACCGGCCGACCTCAACGAGATATTGCCGGATGTGCTCAAGCTCGCCACCGCCAACCTGCTCGGCGCAGGCATCGTGGTGGAGTGGCAGCCGTCGGACGAGCCTGCCGTGGTGCACGGCCATCCGGCGCAGCTGACCAACCTGTTCAAACAGCTCGTCGCCAACGCCGTCGAGGCGATCGGCGAGCGGCGCGGCGAAAGGCGCGAACTGCGCATCGCCTGCATGACGCGGCCGGATTGCATCGAGGTGTACGTCGAGGACAGCGGCCACGGCATCGCCGAAGAACTGCGCTACAAGGTATTCCAGCCGTTCTTCACCACCAAGGGCGCAGCAAGGCAGCACCTCGGCCTGGGCCTGGCGATGGCGCAAGAGGTCGCGACGCGCCACGGCGGCGCCATCGACATCGACCCGGACTACCGCCACGGCTGCCGCGTGCGCGTACAGCTGCCGCGCTCGGGAGAACATCATGGTTGAGCACGACACCAACGCACAGCGCGAAGGCTGGTCCGAGCTCGAACTCGAGATGCTGCGCACCGAGCTGGAGACGCTGTACCAGGTGAGCCGCGTGCTGTCGCGCTCGCTCGATTTCAAGCAGACGCTGGACGGCGTGCTGCACGCGTTGCACGACGGCGTCGGGCTGGAGCGCGGCATGGTCAGCCTGATGGACGCGGAGAGCGGAGAGCTTCAGGTGTCGCTGGTGTACGGCGTATCCGACAGCATCACCGAAGAGGTCAGCTACCTTCCCGGCGAGGGCGTGGTCGGCTCCATCCTGAAGACCGGCAACAGCATCGCCGTGGAGCGCATCATGGACGAGCCTCGCTTTCTGTCGCGGCTGGGCATCTACAACCCGATGGGCGCCTTCGTCGGCGTGCCGATCCGCGTCGGCAAGAAGGTAGTGGGCGTGCTCGCGGCCCAGCCCGCGCCCGGAGCGGAGATCCTGCTCAACGAATACGAGCGCTTCCTCGAGATGGCCGCCAACCTGATCGGCCAGAGCGTGCGCCTGTCGCAGGACGTGGCGCAGGAGAAACGCGAACTGACCGAAGAGCGCGACGTGCTGCGCCGCACCGTGCGCGGGCAGTACGGCTTCGACAACATCATCGGCCATACGCAGTCGATGCGCCGCATCTTCGAGCAGGTGCGGCTGGTGGCGAAATGGAACACCACCGTGCTGATCCGCGGCGAGACCGGCACCGGCAAGGAACTGATCGCCAACGCGATCCACTACAACTCGCCGCGCGCGCGCGGGGCATACGTCAAGCTCAACTGCGCCGCGCTGCCCGAGACCTTGCTGGAGTCCGAACTGTTCGGCCACGAGAAAGGCGCGTTTACCGGCGCGGTGGCGCAGCGCAAGGGCCGCTTCGAACAGGCCGAGGGCGGCACGGTGTTCCTCGACGAGATCGGCGAGATCTCCGCCTCGTTCCAGGCCAAGCTGCTGCGCGTGCTGCAGGAAGGCGAACTGGAACGCGTCGGCGGCACGCAGACCATCAAGGTCGACGTGCGCGTGGTCGCGGCCACCCACCGCGACCTCGAAGCCGAGGTGGAGAAAGGCCGCTTCCGCGAGGACTTGTATTACCGCCTCAACGTGATGCCGCTCTACCTGCCGCCGCTGCGCGAGCGCATGGAGGACATCCCGGACATCGCGCGCTTCCTGGTGGAAAAGGTCGGCACGCAGCAAGGCCGATCGCTCAGCCTGACCGACACCGCGCTGCGCGTGCTGATGCACCACGACTGGCCGGGTAACGTGCGCGAGCTGGAGAACTGCCTGGAACGCGCCGCGGTGATGACCGAGGGCGACACCATCGACCGCGACGCGATCCTGCTCACCGGCATCGACGAGAAGATCTCGGCCAGCCGCGGTCCTATCCAGGGCGTGGACCTCGACGACCCCAACCTCGACGAGCGCGAGCGCGTGATCGCCGCGCTGGAACAGGCCGGCTGGGTACAGGCCAAGGCCGCACGCCTGCTCGACATGACCCCGCGCCAGATCGCCTACCGCATCCAGACGCTGAACATCAAGGTAAAACAGATTTGAACATGCATCCCCACTCTTCCCTCTTGGCCGAGATCGGCATCGATGCCGACGAGATCGCCCAGCGCAAAGCATTCCTGTCGTTCGACGAACGCGATGCCACCTTGCTCGAATCTCTGCACGGCTTGCTGGAAAATCAGCGCGAAAGGCTGATCGAAACGTTTTACGACCATCTCCAGCGTTTTCCCGAGATACGCCCGCTGCTGGGCGACGAAGCGAAACTGGTGCGCATGAAGCGCTCACAGGTGACGTATTTCGGCCAGCTCACCGAAGGCCGTTATGACCAGTCCTATGTGGAGAACCGCTTGCACGTCGGCGTCGTGCACCAGCGCGTCGGGCTGACGCCAAAGTGGTACATGAGTGCCTATTGCAAATATCTGAGCGAGGTCATGCCGGTGGTGCTCGAACACTACGCCCGCGAACCGGAACGCCAGCTCGACGCCTGCCGCGCGCTGCTCAAGGTCATTTTCTTCGACATGGGACTGGCGCTGGACACCTACTTCCACGCTGAGCACAAGGCGCTGCTGCTGGCGCACAGCTACACCGAGCAGATCGTGAGCAACATGCCGATCGGCTTCATCGTGCTGGATGCGCGAGGACATATCCGCTTGGCCAACAACACGGTGCTGAGCATGTTCAGCCTGGACAGGAACGAAGCCTGGCAGGGGAAAAAGCTGAATGAGTTCCTCGATGTCGCGGCGCTGGATGAAGCCATCCTCCAGGTGCTGGAAAGCGGAAAACACCGCAACGATTTCGGGTTCGACCGGAACACCGGCGGCATCCCCCGCTCCTACCTTGCCGACATCTCGCTGGCGAAGATGGGCGAGGAAAATGTCGTGCTGTTCATGGTGCAGGACATCACGATACGCAAGCAATCCGAGGAAGAGATCCACCGGCTGGCCTTCTACGACTCGCTCACGCAATTGCCCAATCGCCGGCTGCTGCACGAGCGCCTGATGCAAAGCATGTCCATCAGCGCGCGCAGCGGCAAGCACGGCGCATTGATGTTCATCGACCTGGACAATTTCAAGACGCTCAACGACACGCAGGGGCACGATGTCGGCGACCTACTGCTGAAGGAGGTCGCGAGCCGGCTGACGCGCAACGTGCGCGAAGGCGACACAGTGGCGCGGCTGGGCGGCGATGAATTCGTAGTCGCGCTCGAATCGCTGAGCGTGAATCCCCATGAAGCAGCGAACCAGTCCGAGACCATCGCCGAAAAGATCCGCAGCGAACTGAGCCAGCCATACCAACTCCATGGCATCGAACACCACAGCTCGCCCAGCATCGGAGTCAGCCTGTTTCGCGGCCATCAGGACAGCCTCGATGACGTGCTGAAGCAGGCCGACCTTGCCATGTACCAAGCCAAGGCCGCCGGCCGCAATATGGTGTGCTTCTTCGATCCCGCGATGCAGACGGAAATGGAACAACGCGCCGAACTGGAAAAAGACCTGCGCGCCTCGGTCCGCCTGAATCAGCTAGTGCTGTACTACCAGATGCAGGTGGACGACTCCGGCCGCATCGTCGGCGCCGAAGCCCTGATCCGCTGGCAGCATCCGCGGCGCGGCATAGTCTCGCCCGCCGAATTCATCCCGCTGGCGGAAGAGATCGGCATGATCCTGCCCATCGGCGACTGGGTGATCGACCAGGCATGCGCCCAGTTGAAGATATGGGAAATGGACCCGGAAATGCGCAAGATCCAGCTATCCGTCAATGTCAGCCCCAGGCAACTGAGCCAGCCCTGGTTCGTCGAACAGGTCAAGGAGGCGATCGAAAAAACCGGCATACGAGCCTCAAAACTCAAGCTGGAGCTGACCGAGAGCTTCATCCTGGACGATGTGGAAGACGCCATCGAGAAGATGCAGGAACTGCGCCGCATCGGTATCCGTTTCGCCATGGACGATTTCGGCACCGGCTACTCCTCTCTGGCCTACCTCAAGCGCCTGCCGCTGGAACAGCTCAAGATCGACCAGTCTTTCGTCCAGGACATCGCACGCGACAAGAGCAACAGCATCATGGTGCGCACCATCATCAGCATCGCCAGCAACTTCGGCCTGGAAATCATCGCCGAAGGGGTAGAAACGGACGACCAACTCGCCTTCCTGCGCCAATACGGGTGCAACAAATTCCAGGGCTACATGTTCGGCAGGCCGGTGCCGCCGGACGAATTCGAACGCCTCTGCAAACCCTCCGGAGAACCGCAACCATGACGGAGACCATCCGCCATTTCGTCACTTATACCGGCATCAGGTTGCCGTTCCGGCTGGTCAACGAGTTGGAGCTGCACGAAACACAGAACCGCAACACGTTCTTTCGCGGCTATTTCGACGCGCAGGACAGGATCACCGGCTTCGACATGTTCTCTTACGGCGAAATCGAACTCGCGCACCGCTACCAATACCACGGCAACGGCCAACTGAAGCAGGCCGAGATCACCGACATCGATGGTGACGTGACGGTGCTGGAATTCGATTTGGACGGCAATCCCGCATAGGGCACGGGCATTGCAAACGAACAGCACGCATCGATCCGTTTGTCGCTTTCCCCACAAGCCCCGCCGGATGTCATGTGCCGTTTGCAACAGTTGAGCGTATCCCAAGCGCACACCCAATATAAAACAACAGGTTAAACGTTCATTTAATCCGGGCACGCAGTTTGCTCTAGTTCCTTCAGACCCGCCTTGAAGGAGCGAACGTGGAATTGCCAGTCATCAACAACGCCTCAGCCGAAGCCCCCAAAGGCGGATGTTCCGCCGGTTCGTGCGGCTCGACCGGCGACCAGATGAACCACCTGCCGGAGCACATCCGCCAGAAGGTGTTCAACCACCCCTGCTATTCCGAGGAAGCCCACCACTACTTCGCGCGCATGCACGTAGCGGTCGCGCCGGCGTGCAACATCCAGTGCAACTACTGCAACCGCAAATACGACTGCGCCAACGAGTCTCGCCCCGGCGTGGTGTCCGAGGTATTGAAACCGGTGCAGGCGGTAAAGAAGGTGCTGGCCGTCGCGGCGACCATCCCGCAGATGTCGGTACTGGGCATCGCCGGCCCCGGCGATCCCCTGGCCAACCTGGAACGCACCTTCGAGACGTTCCGCATGCTGTCCGAGCAGGCGCCGGACATCAAGCTGTGCGTCTCGACCAACGGCCTGTCGCTGCCCGAGCAGGTGGAAGAGCTGGCGAAGTACAACATCGACCACGTGACCATCACCATCAACTGCGTCGATCCCGACGTGGGCGCGCAGATCTATCCGTGGATCTTCTGGAAGAACAAGCGCATCAAGGGACGCGAAGCTGCCGAGATACTCATCGCACAGCAGCAGAAGGGACTGGAGATGCTGGTGGCCCGCGGCATCCTGGTGAAGGTGAACTCGGTGATGATACCTGGCGTGAACGACAAGCATCTCGAAGAGGTGTCGAAGATCGTCAAGGCCAAGGGTGCGTTCCTGCACAACGTGATGCCCCTGATCTCGGAAGCCGAGCACGGCACCTACTACGGCCTCACTGGCCAACGCGGCCCGACTCATGAAGAACTGCAAGCCTTGCAGGATGCGTGCGAGGGCGACATGAACATGATGCGGCACTGCCGCCAGTGCCGCGCCGATGCGGTGGGTCTGCTGGGCGAGGATCGCGGCGCCGAGTTCACCCTCGACAAGATCGAGAAGATGGACATCGACTACCCCGAGGCGATGAAGATGCGCGCCGAGGTGCATGCGGCCATCAACGAAGAGCTGGAGAGCAAGCGTCTGGCCCGCGAAGCCAAGGTGCAACTGGTGAGCATCCAGGGGCTCAATCGAACCCTCTCTCCTACCTCTCTCCCGCAAGCGGGAGAGAGTGACGTAGTCTCGCTGCGCGAAAATATTCAACTCCTGCGGCCGGTGCTGATGGCAGTCGCCACCAAGGGCGGCGGCATCATCAACGAACACTTCGGCCATGCCGGCGAGTTCCTGATCTACGAGGCGTCGTCCTCCGGTGTGCGCTTCATCGGCCACCGCAAGACCATCCCCTACTGCGAAGGCGGCGACACCTGCGGCGACGGCGAAAGCGCGCTGGACAAGACGTTGAGAGTATTGGCCGGCTGCGAAGTCGTGCTGTGCAGCAAGGTTGGCTACGAACCCTGGGGGCCGCTCGAAACCGCCGGTATCCAGCCCAACGGCGAACACGCGATGGAGGCCATCGAGGATGCCGTGGCTGCGGTGTACGAAGAGATGCGCATATCGGGCAAGCTGGCACTCAAGCAACCAGAACAACAAAAGGTCGCCTGAGGAGATAGACATGGCACTCGAAATCATCGAATCCTGCACTAACTGCTGGGCCTGCGAACCGCTGTGCCCGAGCAAGGCGATCTACGAGGCGAAGCCGCACTTCCTGATCAACGCGAGCAAGTGCACGGAATGCGCCGGCGATTTCGCAGACCCGCAGTGCGCTGCCATCTGCCCCATCGAAGGCGCCATCCTCAACGAAGACGGCGTGCCGCTGAACCCGCCCGGTTCGCTCACCGGCATCCCGTTGAAGAAGCTGGCGGCCTGAGGAGATCGAAAATCATGACGACGGTGATCTTTTACGAAAAGCCCGGCTGCGGCAACAACACCAGACAGAAGGTGTGGCTGGCGTCGTCCGGCCATACCGTGCTGGCGAAGAACATCCTCACCGAGAAATGGACGGCGGACCGGTTGCTCGCCTTCTTCGGCAAGCTGCCGGTGGCTCAGTGGTTCAATCCCGCCGCACCGCGCGTGAAATCGGGCGAGGTCGATCCTTCCGCACTGGACGAAATCCAAGCGCTGGAGCTGATGCTTGCCGAGCCGTTGCTGATCCGCCGCCCGTTGATGGAAGTGGAAGGCGTTCGGTGCGCCGGCTTCGATGCCAGGGCGGTAGATGCGTGGATCGGCCTGAACGATACGCATCCGAAAACAGACCCCTGCCCGGTGTGCCATCGTTCCGAACCCTGCCCGCCGCCCGAGGAAGCCAGCCATGCCTAAAGCCAACGTCACCTTCGAAAAACTCGGCCTCACCGTCACCGTGCCTGCCGGAACGCGCCTGATCGAGATTTCGGAAAAGATCGGTGCCGGCATCACCTACGGCTGCCGCGAGGGCGAATGCGGCACCTGCATGGTGCGCATCGTCTCCGGCATGGAACACATGAGCGAACGCTCGGTGCTGGAAGACAAGGTGCTGCAGGAGAACATGGCCGGACGCGACCACCGCCTCGCCTGCCAGGCGCAGGTGCTGGGCGGCGACATCGTGGTGCGGGCTTAAAGAGGGTTTTGTAGGAGCGGGCTCCATAGTTGTATTTTTTCGTTTCTCAGGCGGGCATCATGCGATCAGAGGTCGTGCAAACGCAACAGTCTAACCCCCAACTCGATAGCCTTTATGCCGAGCTGATGGCGCACGCGACGGGCTTGCCGAACGACGAACTGTTTGCGCAGATGATCGTCAGCCAGATCAATGGCATCGGCGCGCTGCCGCCCGGACTCGGACTGGATGAAAAAGGCTACGCGGAGTTGCTGACGAACCATTTCCCCGGCGTCGAGCTGGCGAGCCGCTGCACCGGGAATGTCCCCGATCCGCGCGCACTGGAGCGAGACGACGTGCTCGCGCTGCTGCTGGAACACCGCGCCTTCAAGGACCGATCGGAAGAATGGATGGCGGGGATCGTCACCGCCGCCTGCATGGCCAGCGACCACCTGTGGCAGGACCTCGGCCTGTGGTCGCGCGACCACCTCAGCCGCCTGATGACGCAGAACTTCCCTGCCCTCGCGGCGAAGAACGTGCACGACATGAAGTGGAAGAAATTCCTCTACAAGCAGCTGTGCGAACGCGAAGGCATCAATGCCTGCCGCGCGCCGTCGTGCGAATACTGCGCCGATTACCTGAAGTGCTTCGGGCCGGAAGAATGATCCCCCGTAGGGGCGCGGTTCATCGCGCCCAATTTTCGATGGCGTATCAGGGCGCGATGAATCGCGCCCCTATGAGAAACGCATGACCGCCGACCGCGCCACCGCCGCCTACCTCGGCCTCGCCATCGGCGATGCGCTGGGCGCGACGGTGGAATTCATGACGCCGCGCGAGATCGCCGCGCAATACGGCGTGCACGACAAGATGATCGGCGGCGGCTGGCTGCACCTCAAGCCGGGACAAGTCACCGACGACACCACCATGTCGCTCGCACTGGGCAATGCCATCCTCGCGCAAGGCAAGGTCGATGCGCTCGCGGCCGCGCAGGCCTTCGACGCCTGGATGCGCGCCAAACCGGTGGACATCGGCAACACCGTGCGGCGCAACCTGCTGCAGTTCCGCAAGACCGGCAACCCGGAAGCCCCCTGCTCCGATCACGATGCGGGCAACGGCGCCGCGATGCGCGTGCTGCCCGTGGCGCTCGCCACCTTCGGCCGGACGGATGAAGCCGTTCGCGCCGCCTGCCGCGCGCAGGCCCATGTCACCCACCACTGCGCGCTGTCCGATGCCGCCTGCGAGTGCCTGGCGTTCATGGTGCAGGACGCATTGCGCGGCGCAAGCAAGAACGACCTGCTGCACAAGCACGCGCACCCGCTCGCCGCGCAATATCCCGCATTCAAGTTCCGCGCCGTGCGCCAAAGCCGCACCCCCAGCGGCTACGTCGCCGACACGCTGCAGGCCGTGTTCCAGGGCTTCTTCGACACCGACGATTTCCGCGGCTGCCTGATCGACGTGGTCAACCGCGGCGGCGACGCCGATACCACCGGCGCGATCGCGGGGATGCTGGCGGGGGCGTTGTATGGGCTGGAGGCGATACCCGAAGCATGGCTGAAGGCGCTGGATGCGAACATTCGCCGGTCATGCGAGGGGCAGGCTCAGGCACTCATCGTCCTTCTGGATTGCCTACCATAACGACATGCGTTATGCTGACGCATGATTGTCGGATTCGCATCCAAAGAGACTGAAAAAATCTGGCGCGGCGAAGTGTCGCGCAAATTGCCTCGCGAGATTCAGCAAGTCGCCCTGCGCAAACTGTTTATGATGGACAAGGCGCAAGCACTCAACGACCTGAAGATGCCTCCGGCAAATCGGCTCGAAGCGTTGAAAGACGATCGAAAGGGGCAACACAGCATACGCATCAACGACCAATGGCGAATCTGATTCGTGTGGACCAGGAACGGTCCCGATGCTGTCGAGATTGTCGATTACCATTAAGGAGATGGACATGGGCAAACTGCAGAACATACATCCCGGAGAAATCCTCCTCGAAGAATTCCTGACCCCGATGGGTATCAGCCAAACCCGGCTGGCCAACTCCATCGGCGTCCCGCCGCGCCGCATCAACGAGATCGTCCTCGGCAAGCGCGGCATCACCGCAGACACCGCATTGCGCCTTGCTAAGGTGTTCGGGACATCCGTGCAGTTCTGGATGGGATTGCAGGACGAATACGAACTGCGCGAAGCGCGCGACTCGATCAAGGATCAGCTGGAACAGATGTTGCCGCTGGCGGCGTAGGAGCGCGCTTAGTCACTCAAAAATAATTCGACTCCGGTACATTCAGTGCATAACTCAGACACCTATGAACACTCCAAATAAACGGAGGATTGATGAAACCTGCTGAAGCAAGAAAGGTCATAAAGGACCTCGATAGAGCATTTTCTGGAGTAGCGGAGACAATTCCTAGCGCAGCTCAAATTCTGGAAGCTATTGAGGTATTTCAGAAACGGGGAGCATCAGCATCTGCCTCACAAGCCTCCGCTCAGCCATTGACCAAAAATATCGCCCTCATCAATAAACAGCTAGTGTCAGACCTAAAGGCACTTTCAAAAGCTGCCACACGAGCGCAGTTAGTGGCACGAGAGGCGGACAGACTTGCATCAAGTATTTCCGCTTTGACAAACGTTGATGTGTTACCAAGACGAGAACGAAAACGCATCTAATCCTTTGGCCAACACGCGGTAGGATGAACGGAGCATAACCCACAAAAGATCAGAAGCGCCCTACGCATTCTTCCCCTCCAGCAATTGCTTCACCCATGCCTGCTGGCAAACCCGTTTGCGTTTCTGCTCCATCAGCTTGCGGATGTGCGGACGGGCCTGGGCCAGGCTCAGCACGCCGGCTTCGGTGATCGCGTCACAGCGCAGGACGTGAAAGCCGAGTTCGGACTCCAGCACGCCGCTCATCTCGCCCGCCTTCAATTCGAATAGGGCCTTGTCCAGTTCAGGGAATAGTTTGCCGCGCGGCAGGTCGCCGAGCTTGCCGCCGTCCAGCGCGGTGGGGCACTCGGAGTGCTTGAGCGCCTGTTCCTCGAAGCGCTGGGGTTCTTTCGCCAGCCGCGCGGCGATGGACTCGATGCGCTGCCGCGCCGCCACTCTCGTGTTCTCGGCGATGCCCTCGTTGACGGTGACGAGGATGTGGCGCGCCAGCCGCGTCTCGGGGCGGCGGAACTGGTCCGGGTGGTAGTGGTAATACAGCTCCACGTCCATGTCGCTGATGTGCGCGGCGCGCGTGGCGACCTTTTCCAGGATGGCCTCGACTTTCAGCTCGCGCTCCAGCGCGGCGGCAAGGCCCGCCTCATCCAGCCCGTTGCGCTCCAGGTCGCTGCAGAACTCCTCTTCGCCGGGATAGCGGCCGCGAATCTCGGCCATCGCCGCGCTCAGCGTGGCGGACGGCACCATCGCATCGCGCGCCTCGGGAGCGGCAAGCACGCGCGTTTCGAGTTGATGCTGTTGCTGTGCCATGCTCTGCACCCGTTCGAACTCAGCCGGTTTCAGGGCACCCGGGATCTTGCCGTAGAGCTTCTGCGCGGCCTTCAGCGCAAGATAGGCCACGCCGGACTCAATGACTTGCGGCATGCGTCACCTCTTCGTCGTCGTAGACATGCACCGCCTCCAAGGCGGCTTCCGGCACCTGCAGCACATGGTCGTGAAAGATGACCTGGTACTGCACGCCCCCCGCTTCGTCGCGCAGCACTTTCAATATCTCGCCTTCCGCCCCCGGCGTGGCGCGCACGCAACCTTGCACGGCGAGCGTGACCTTGCTGCGCACCTTCTCCCGGCTCTCGAATCGGCTGGGCACCCACGGCTCGTCTATGCCGATGAGTTCTTCTTCGCGGAAGCCGACGATCTTGTCCTGGCCGAGGAAGTTCACGGTGTAGATCAGCTGGTCCTGCAGGAAGGTGCCGACGTTGACGACGAAGCCGGTGCTGCCGCGCCGGATCAGCAATGTTCCCGTGGGCACGCCCGGATAGGTTCCGTCGTTGCGCACGTTGCGCACGATGCGGACTTCGTCGCCGAATTCGAATTTAGGCAGCATAATGAATTTTCACCGGAGTAGGAGCGAGCCTTGCTCGCGACCAACGCAATCGCGAGCAAGGCTCGCTCCTACAACAAGAGTTGTACGCAGATCCATTACGCGCCCTTGTTTATAGTGATCTCTGACAGCGGCACGAATTTCACCTGCGGCTCGTGCATGTGGAACACCTTGAACACCTTTTCGGTGAGCGCGTCGGATTTCACGAAATCCTGGTATGCCTGCCGCAACAGCGTGGCATACACCACGCGCCGTGCCGCCTCGACCTCGGGCAGCGCCCCCGCCCTGGCAAGGTAGTCGTGGTAGCGTTGCAGGATGTGCAAACGGTTCACCTGCACCACCGACGGTTCGTACTCGATGCCGAAATATTCGAGGAAATCTTCGGCGGTCGCCAACTCCCCAATCGCCTCGTCCAGTGTCAGTTCGTCCATCATGCGTTCCTCTCCAGAGATCCGTAGCTCGCGGCCGATTCGGTGCGTACCAGTTCCAGCAACGCCTTGCCGCCGATGCGGTCGTGGCTGTCCAGTTCGACCAGTTTTTCCAGCATCGCCTGCCCCTCGGCATAGTTGCCCAGCCGCAGGTTGACGTACCCGGCGACCTTCAACGCCATCAGGTAAAAACGCACCAGCCCCATCGACTGCATCACGCCCGCGCTCAGGTTCGCGAGGCGCAGGTGCATCCAGTTGTGGGGGAACGCCAGCCGCCGCCCGGCCACGGCCAGCGTGCACTCCGCCACCAGCAGGGCGTCTTCGAGGCGGTGCTGGTAGTAGTAATAGCGGTACAGCGCGACCAGCACCGTCAGTTGTCGCGGCGCCATGAAGTTGGCCAGCAACAGTTTGGATTCGGCTTCCTCGCTGCCGTAGCCGTCCGCGGCCTCCTGCAGCAGCTGCGCGACCTCCGCGCTGAGCGGCTCGTCGAAATAGAGTTCGGTCTGTTCGAAATCCAGCAAATCCATCATTCTTTCCCCAATTGGCGCGCCACTTCCGTGCCGCATAACTCGTCCCCCTCGCAGGTGCGGCATTGCCCATCCACCTGACCCGCCTGCTTGCACAACTGTCCTTCCAGCACCTCGATGCGTTCCATCAGGCAGGCGATGGCGCGCCCCACCGGATCGGGGATCAGGTGATGGTCCAGGTTGATGCCGTAGATGTTGTCTGCGTTCGCTTCCTCGGTGCGCAGCACGACCTTGGCGGGGATGCCCACCACGGTGCGGTGCGGCGGGACATCCTTGACCACCACCGAATTCGCGCCGACGCGTACCTGCTCGCCCAGCGTGATCGCGCCGAGGATCTTCGCGCCCGCGCCGACCACCACACCGCGCTCCAGCGTGGGATGGCGCTTGCCCTTGTTCCAGGTGGTGCCGCCCAGCGTGACGCCGTGGTACAGCGTCACGTCGTCGCCGATCTCGGCGGTCTCGCCGATCACCACGCCTGCGCCGTGGTCGATGAAGAAGCGCCGGCCGATGGTGGCGCCCGGATGGATGTCGATGTTGGTGAACAGGCGCGCGAACCAGGAGAGGAAACGCGCGGGATAGCGCAGCTTCGCCTTCCACAGACGGTGCGCAATGCGCTGCAGCAGGATGGCATGCACGCCGGGATAAGTGGTCAGCACCTCGAAGCGAGAACGCGCCGCGGGGTCGCGCTGGAACACGCAGCTGACGTCTTCGCGCAGCAGCCACAGCAACGAGGGCTGCGCTGGTCTTGTTATCGCGGCTCCGGCTATCATCGCTTCGTCCATGATTCCCCCTACTGTCCGGCGCCGGGCTGGGTGCGCCCGATGTAGCGTTGATAAAGGAACAACAGTTCCTGATCGGCGGGCGAACGCTTGGCGCGTTCGGCAAAACTGCGGATGTCCGGCAACAGCGCACGCGCTTCTGCCTGGCTCAGGTTCAGCCCCATGCCGGCATACGCGGCGATGACGCCGTGCGCGCCGGAATGCTTGCCGACCACCAGCTTGTGGCGGCGGCCGACCTCGACGGGATCGAAGCCCTGATAGGTATCGGGGTCCTTCAGCAAGCCGTCGACATGGATGCCCGCCTCGTGCGTGAACACCCCCTCGCCCACCACGCTCTTCTGCCAAGGGATAGGACGCCCCGATGCGGCGGCGACTTTCTCCGACAGCGAAGTGAAATGCGCGAGGTCGATGCCGGTGTCCATGCCGTAGAGTTTTTTCAGCCCCAGTGCGACTTCTTCCAGCGGCGCGTTGCCCGCACGCTCGCCGAGTCCGTTCACCGTGGTATTGATGTGCGTTGCGCCCGCCAATGCGGCGGCTAAGCTATTGGCGGTAGCCAGTCCGAGGTCGTCGTGCGCGTGCATCTCGATCTCGAGGTCGCACGCGCTGCGCAATGCGGCAATCGCCTTGTGCACGCCGAACGGTTCCATCACCCCCAGCGTATCGGCGAAACGGATGCGCTGCGCCCCCCCGGTCTGGGCGACCTCGGCCACCCGCAACAGGAATTCCGGATCGGCGCGCGAGGCATCCTCGCAGCCGACGACGATGCCCACGCCCTGGTCGCAGGCGAAGGAAACCAGATCGAGGACCGTATCCAGCACCCAGTCCCGGTCGCGCCCCAGTTTCTTGCCGATCTGGACATCCGATACCGGGATGGAAAGATCGATGAGCTGCACGTCGACTTCTTCCGCGGCCAGGATGTCTTCCCTGTTCATCCGGCACCACGCAATGAGCTTCGCATTGAGGCCGAGCGCGGCCACGGCGTTGATGCTGTCGCGCTCCTCCTCGCCCATCGCCGGGATGCCGACTTCCAGCTCCGGCACGCCGAGCGCATCGAGCTGTCGCGCGATGTCCAGCTTCTCATCCAGCGTGAACGCCACCCCGGCGGTCTGTTCGCCGTCGCGCAAGGTGGTGTCGTCGATGATGATCTTTCTGGACATTATTTTTCTCAGGCGTACGTCGGCGCGAACGCCTCCTCCTTGGGACCGTCGCCTTCCCAGTACGGCGAGAGCTTGCGCAGTTGCGCGATGATCTCGGGCACGACCGCGATGACGCGGTCCACTTCGGCCTCGGTGCTGTAGCGCGAGAGCGAGAAGCGCACCGTGCCGTGCGCGGCGGTGTAGGGGATGCCCATCGCGCGCATCACGTGCGAGGGCTCCAGCGAACCGGAGGTGCAGGCGGAACCGCTCGATGCGGCGATGCCGAACTTGTTGAGCAGCAACAAAATCGCCTCGCCCTCGATGAACTCGAACGCGATGTTGCTGGTGTTGGGCAGGCGGTCATCCGGATTGCCGGTGACGAAGGAGCAAGGCACGCGGGCGAGGATGCCCGCCTCCAGCTTGTCGCGCAGGCGCTTCACCTCGGTGTTCTCGTAGGCCATCGCTTCCAGCGCCATCTCGGCGGCCTTGCCGAGGCCGACGATGGACGCGGTGTTCTCGGTGCCCGCACGGCGGCCGCGCTCCTGATGGCCGCCGCGCAGCAGCGGACGGAAGCGCGTGCCGCGTTTCAGGTAGAGCACGCCGACGCCCTTGGGCGCATGCAGTTTGTGGCCGGACACGGAGAGCATATCGATCTTGGTGTCCTTCAGGTTCAGCGGCACCTTGCCCACGGCCTGCACCGCATCGGTGTGGAACATCGCCCCGGCCGCGTGCGCCAGCTCGGCCATCTCGACCACGGGGAAGAACGTGCCGGTCTCGTTGTTGGCCCACATCGCCGATACCACCGCGACCTGGTCGGTGAGCAGCTTCCTGTATTCGTCCAGATCGAGGCGCCCTTTGCCGTCCACCTTGAGGTAATGCACCTTGTAGCCTTCCTTCTCCAGCCAGGCGCAGAGGGTAAGGATGGCCGGATGCTCGACAGTGGTGGTGATGATCTCCTTGCGCTCGGGCTGGGCCTTCAACGCGGAGAGGATCGCAGTGGAATCGGACTCGGTGCCGCAGGAAGTGAAGACGATCTCGGAGTCGTGTTCCGCGCCGAGCAGCTCCTGCACCTGCATGCGCGCCTTCTTGATCGCGAGCCCGACCTTGTTACCGAAGCTGTGCATCGACGAAGGATTGCCGAACTGCTCGGTGAAATACGGCAGCATGGCCTCCACCACCGCCGGATCGACCCGCGTGGTCGCGTTGTTGTCGAAATAGATGCCTTCCATGCTCTGAATCCTTTTCTCCGTAGGTCGGGCTTCAGCCCGACAATCAATTTTGCGTCGGGCTAAAGCCCGACCTACGACCACGCCTGATCACGGGTGGCAAGTCGCCCGGCTCAACGCACCCGCCTTGGTCGGCACGATCTTGATGAACTCCTTCAGCTCTTCCATCAGCTTCTGCTGGATGCCTTGCAGCGTCAGTGCCTCCATCTGGCAGCCTGCGCACGCGCCGGTCATGCTGACGTAGATGGTCTTGCCGTCCACATCCAGCAACTCGATGTCGCCGCCGTCGCGCTTGAGCTGCGGACGAATGGATTCGAGCACCGCTTCGATCTTCTTGATGCGCTGCAGGTTGGTCATGCCCGCAGGCCTGGCTTCTTCCTTGGCCGGCGTACCGGGCTTGAAGGTCTCGCCTCGCTCGGCCATCACCTTCACCAGGATTTCTTCGATGCCTTCGTGGCACGAGGAACAGCCGCCGCCCGCCTTGGTGTAGTTGGTCACGTCCTGCACCGAGCACAGGTTGTTGGCGCGTATGGTGTCCTCGATCATCACCGCGTCGATGGCGAAGCATTTGCACACCAGCGCGCCTTCTTCGTGGTCGTCGCTCCACGTCTCGCCGCGATAGTTGGCGACGGCCGCCTGCAGCGCCTCGCGCCCCATCACCGAGCAGTGCATCTTCTCCGGCGGCAGTCCGTCGAGGTAATCGGCGATGTCCTGGTTGCTGACCTTCAGCGCCTCGTCCAGCGTCTTGCCCTTGATCATCTCGGTGAGCGCGGAAGAAGACGCAATCGCCGAGCCGCAACCGAAGGTCTGGAAGTGAGCGTCAAGGATGATGTCGGTATCCGGCTCCACCTTGAGCATCAGGCGCAGCGCATCGCCGCAGGAGATCGAGCCGACGTCGCCCACGCCGTTCGCCCCTTCGAGCGGACCCGCGTTGCGCGGCTGGAAGAAGTGTTCCTTGACCTTGTCAGAGTAGTCCCACATGGCGAAGCTCCTATGCCGAGAAAGATTGGCCGCACGCGCAACTCGAGCTGGCGTTCGGGTTTTCGAACTTGAAGCCGCTGCCATTCAGGCTGTCGATGAAGTCCACCGTCACGCCCTCCAGCAAAGGCGCCGAGAGCGGATCGACCAGCAGCGTCACCGCGCCGCACTCGATCACGACGTCGTCTTCATTTTTGGTCGGCTCCAGCGACATCCCGTACTGGAAGCCGGAACAGCCGCCGCCGGAAATGGCGATGCGCAATCCGGCCACGGGCACGTCCGCGCCTTTAATGAATTTCTCCACGGCAGAGAGTGCATTGGGGGTCAGTTCGATCATGGTTCGCTCCTATCAGGGGTGTCAGTGCCTGATACTCCGCAAACTGCGTGCCAGCCTGGGACAACGCCTCAACCGACTGTTTAATTGTGAAATTACTGCGAGGTTGCGCTCAACCCGGATGTGCGGAACAAGACGGCGGCGGAAGGCTGTCGGGTTTGCGACAAAAACAACACGCCGGCCCAACTGCAAAGGCCAAACAGGAGACCGTCGTGTGATGAACAGGGTCGTACGCGAATCAGGAGATGCTTTTTAGGGAACAGGCCGAGTCCCTTCGAAGTTCCTTCGAAAGAAAAACGGGTTAGGCCAATGCTGACCTAACCCGTTGAATTTGGTGCGCCCGAAGAGATTCGAACTCCTGACCCCTTGGTTCGTAGCCAAGTACTCTATCCAGCTGAGCTACGGGCGCATGTAGATAAACATGAATGTATTTGGTGCGCCCGAAGAGATTCGAACTCCTGACCCCTTGGTTCGTAGCCAAGTACTCTATCCAGCTGAGCTACGGGCGCATCAAAAAACACTACTTTTTTACCTTGGCGGAGAAGGAGGGATTCGAACCCTCGATACAAGTTTAAGCTCGTATGCACCCTTAGCAGGGGTGTGCCTTCGACCTCTCGGCCACTTCTCCGAAGGCCGCGCATACTAATGCAATCGGCCGAAAAGGTCAAACGATTATGCGTCTTCCTGGTCCAGATCGAACGCTTTGTGCAAAACACGCACAGCCAGCTCCAGATATTTCTCGTCGATGACGACAGAGATCTTGATCTCGGAGGTGGAGATCATCTGGATGTTGATGCCTTCTTCCGCGAGGGTGCGGAACATTTTGCTGGCGATGCCGACGTGCGAGCGCATGCCTACGCCGACCACGGACACCTTGGCCGCCTTGTTGTCGCCGACCACTTCGCGCGCGCCGATGTGCGGCTGAACCTGGCTCTTCAGGATGTCCATCGCCTTGGCGAATTCGTTGCGATGCACGGTGAAGGAGAAGTCCGTCGTGCCAACTTCACCGACGTTCTGAATGATCATGTCCACGTCGATGTTGGCGTCGGAGACCGGCCCCAGGATCTGGTAGGCGATACCGGGCTTGTCGGGCACGCCCAGCACGGTGATCTTGGCTTCGTCGCGATTGAACGCGATCCCGGAGATGATGGCTTGTTCCATTTTTTCTTCATCCTCAAAAGTAATCAGCGTGCCCTCGCCCTCTTCCTCGAAGCTGGAGAGCACGCGCAGCTTGACCTTGTATTTGCCGGCGAATTCCACCGAACGGATCTGCAACACCTTGGAGCCCAGGCTGGCCATTTCCAGCATTTCCTCGAAGGTGATGGTCTTCAGGCGGCGCGCCTCGGGCACCACGCGCGGGTCGGTGGTATACACGCCGTCGACGTCCGTATATATCTGGCACTCGTCGGCACGCAGCGCCGCCGCGATCGCCACGCCGGTGGTGTCGGAACCGCCACGACCCAGCGTCGTAATATTGCCGTCCTCGTCCATGCCCTGGAAACCGGCGACCACGACCACGCAATCGTTCTCCAGGTCGGCGCGGATGTTCTGCTCGTCAATGCTGACGATGCGCGCCTTGGTAAAGGCACTGTCGGTCAGGATCTTGACTTGGCCGCCGGTGTAGCTCTTGGCTTTCAGGCCGATGTCTTTCAGCGCCATCGACAGCAGGCCGATGGTGACCTGCTCGCCGGTGGAGATGATTACATCCAGTTCGCGCGGGTCCGGATGCTTCTGCATCTCGTGTGCGAGCGCGACCAGACGGTTGGTCTCGCCGCTCATTGCGGAGACCACCACCACGACCTGATGCCCCTGTGCCTTGAATTTCGCGACGCGGCGCGCCACGTTCTTGATGCGGTCCGGACTGCCGACCGAGGTACCGCCGTACTTCTGAACAATCAATGCCACGATTTTTATGCCTGACTTAAAAAAGTGGGCGCGATTCTAGCTCAATTGCCCGAAAAAAACGAGGCGGCGTATCGGCCGCAGTTTGCTACACTCGGCGGAGTTTCCGCATCCCGAATCAGCCACCCCATGACAGACATCGTCCCGCGCGACATCCCTGCGCCCGCCCTGCAATACCTGCTCGACAGCGGCTACGCGCCCGCCCTGGCCCGGGTCTATGCGGCACGGGGAATCTCGGAAAGCTGCGAGCTTGAAACGACGCTGAATGCCCTGCTGCCCTTCACCGAACTGAAGGGCGTGCACGAAATGGCGCGCCAATTGGCGGATGCCATCGCCGCGAACAAGCGGCTTCTCGTGGTCGCCGACTACGACGCGGACGGCGCGACCGCCTGCACGGTGGCCGTGCGCGGGCTGCGTGGCTTCGGCGCACGGGTAGATTTCATCGTGCCGAACCGCTTCGAATACGGCTACGGCCTGACGCCCGAGATCGTGCACCTTGCGGCGCAGCAGTCGCCCGACATCCTGCTCACCGTGGACAACGGCATCGCCAGCGTCGAGGGCGTCGCCGAGGCCAACCGGCTGGGCATGAAAGTTCTCGTCACCGACCACCACCTGCCCGGCGACACGCTTCCGGACGCGGCCTGCATCGTCAATCCCAACCAGCCCGGCTGCACCTTCCCCTGCAAGAACCTCGCGGGCGTCGGCGTGATGTTCTATGTATTGTTGGCGCTACGCGCGGAGCTGCGCGCGCGCGGCGCATTCGCCGAACGCCCCGAGCCGAAATTGGCCGAGCTGCTCGACATCGTGGCGTTGGGCACCGTCGCCGATGTGGTAAAGCTGGACCAGAACAACCGCATCCTCGTGCAGCAGGGCCTGCTGCGCATCCGCGCCGGACGCGCGTGTCCCGGCATCGATGCGCTGCTGCAAGTGGCGAAAAAGAAGCCCGAGCGCGTCTCCAGCCAGGATCTCGGTTTCACCGTCGGACCGCGCCTGAATGCCGCGGGGCGGCTGGATGACATGAGCCTGGGTATCGCCTGCCTGCTGACCGACGACCGCGCCACCGCCCTGAGGATCGCGACGCAGCTGGACGCACTCAACCGCGAACGGCGCAGCATCGAGGCCGACATGCAGGACAGTGCGCTGGCGACGCTCGAACAGTACGACCCGCAGGACAGATACAGCCTCGCGCTGTTCGACGAGAACTGGCATCAGGGCGTGATCGGGATTCTCGCCTCGCGCCTCAAGGACAAGTTCCACCGCCCGGTGATCGCCTTCGCGCGCGCCAACAACGGAGAAATCAAGGGTTCGGGCCGCTCCATCCCCGGGCTGCACCTGCGCGACGCGCTGGACCTGGTCAGCAAGCGCTATCCCACGCTGATCAAGAAGTTCGGCGGCCATGCCGCGGCTGCGGGGCTGAGCATCGCCGAAGTCGACCTGGCCGATTTCGCCGCCGCCTTTGAGCAAGCCGCGCGCGACATGCTCGATGCAAAAGATCTGGCGCGTCGCATCGAGACCGACGGTGCGCTGGCGCAACAGGACATGACGCTGGAGGTGGCGCACCTGCTGGACGATCAGGTGTGGGGCCAAGGCTTTCCCGCGCCCCAATTCAACAACGATTTCGCCGTGATGAGCCAGCGCGTGGTCGGCGAAAAGCACCTCAAATTGCGCCTGAGCGCGAACGGCCAGCCCGTCGAGGCGATGCTGTTCGGACACAACGAGGAACTGCCCGAACGCATCCACGCCGTGTACAGCCTGAGCGTCAATGAATACAATGGGTCGCAGAGCCTCCAACTCCTTATTCGCCACTGGCAAGAAATAGAGGGGTGAGACACGAGGTCTGAGGATTGAGGAAAACCAGCGCCCCCCGCCTTTAACTCAATCCTCGATCCTAAATTCCGGGAGTATTCAAAATGGACACCGCGTTCCTGCAAGTGCACGGTATCGAAGCGCTGCCGCAGTTCCTCACCAGCTTCGCCATCGGCCTGCTGATCGGGCTGGAGCGTGAACGCAACCCGTCGGCCAAGGCCGGCTTGCGTACCTTTGCGCTGGTCGCCGTGTTCGGCACGCTGTGCGCGCTGCTCGCCGGCAAGTCGGGCTCACCCTGGATACTGATCGCCGGACTGGTCGCTGTCGCGGGCATGATCGTCGCGGCCTACATCAACGCGCCGCCCGATCCGACCGAGCCCGGCACCACCACCGTCATCGCACTGCTGATGTGCTACGGGCTGGGTGCGATGATCTGGTACGGCCTCGCAAAACTTGCGGTAATGCTGGCGATCGGCATCACTGCCCTGCTCTACTTCAAGCCCGAACTGCGCGGCATCTCGCAAAAGCTGACGCGGCGCGACCTCGTCGCAGTGCTGCAGTTCTCCGTGCTCACCTTCATCGTGCTGCCCATCTTGCCCGACGAGAACTTCGGGCCATACAGCGCATTCAACCCTTACCAAGCCTGGCTGATGGTGGTGCTGATCTCCGGCATCAGCCTCGCGGGCTATGCCGCGTTGCATGTGGTCGGAACCCGCTATGGCGCGCCGCTGCTCGGCTTTTTCGGCGGGCTCGTATCCAGCACGGCCACCACGATGATCTATGCGAAGCACAGCAAGAGCAATCAGGCCATGCTCAATCTGGCCGCCTCGGTCATCGTCATCGCGAGCATGGTCGTGCTGCTGAGACTGCTTGTGGTCAGCTCCGTCATAGCCTACGGCAGCCTGCCGGGACTGATCGCGGCGTTCGCCGGCGGCCTGCTGGCAGGACTGGCAGTTGCCCTCTACCACTGGCGGCAGATGCGCAAAGGTACCGAACTCTACGTGCCCGAGACCGCCAACCCAGCCGAACTGCATGCTGCGTTCGGCTTCGGCCTGCTGTTTGTCGTGGTGTTGTTCGTTTCGGCCTGGATGGCCGACATCGCCGGCAGCCAGGGTTTGTATGCCGTGGCACTGGTGTCCGGCCTGACCGATGTGGACGCCATCACCTTGTCGAGCCTGCGCCTGTTCAATCTCGGGCAGCTGAGCGAGCAACAGACCGTCAGCGCGATCGTCATCGCCTTCCTCGCCAACCTGGCATTCAAGTTCGGCATGGTGGTGTTCATCGGCGGCTGGGGGCTGGCCCGGCAGGTCGCCATCGGTTTCGGCGTAATCGCGCTGGGCGTGCTGTTCGGCTTGCTGTTCCTGTAGGAGTCGGCTTGCCGGCGAAGAATTCAAGATTGCATCGCCAGCAAGCTGGCTCCTACGAGGTGCCAATTTCCTGATGGATGATTCGGGATGAAGAATGCTACCTCACACGTTGACCTGCATGCGCGCAACTTGCGCAAAGGACGCTTTTCGAAACATGGCCGTCCTTACCTGATCACCAGTGTCGCTCACAGTCGCCGCCCCATATTTTCCGATTGGCAAATCGGCCGCTTATTGGTGGAGGAACTGCGTACGACGGAAAAATCCGGCTTGGTGCAATCTCTCGCTTGGGTGGTCATGCCAGACTACCTGCATTGGCTGCTCATTCTGCAATCCGGCGACTTGCCTGCTCTCATGCGACGCATCAAAGGATGCAGCGCCATTTCCATCAATCGTGCGCTATGCAGCCAAGGACAAGTCTGGCAGAAGGGTTTCCACGACCACGCATTGCGCAAGGATGAGGATTTGCAGACAGTGGCGCGTTACCTTGTCGCGAATCCACTTCGTGCAGGTCTGGTGGAAAGAATCGGCGATTATTCGCTGTGGGATGCGGTCTGGCTTTGAACGCATAAAACCCTTCGCCAGCAAGCTGGCTCCTACGCTTCCGCCGCCCTGTAGGAGCCAGCTTGCTGGCGATTGCATGTATAATCGCGGCCTTTCCCAGCACTCGACAAGATCAAGAATCATGGAAGCCGAACAACTCAACGCCCTTTCCAACCAGCTGCAGGATCTGTCCGCACGCAGCGCCGAACTACGGAGGTATCTTTGACTTCGATACCAAGCAGGAACGCTTAGTCGAAGTCACTCAACTCGCCGAAGACCCGGCCATCTGGAACGACCCGAAGCGCGCCCAGGAACTGGGTCGCGAGCGCAAGTCGCTGGAAGACGTGGTGCTCGGCCTGACGCAGATCGGCCAGGACCTGGCCGACGCCGCCGAACTGTTCGAGATGGCAAAGGCCGAGAATGACGACGACAGCCTGAACAGCATCGTTGTCGACGTGGCGGACGTCCAGAAGCGCGTCGAGGCGCTCGAATTCCGGCGCATGTTCTCCAATCCGGCAGACCCGAACAACTGCTTCATCGACATCCAGGCTGGCGCCGGCGGCACCGAGGCCTGCGACTGGGCATCGATGCTGCTGCGACAATACCTCAGGTACTGCGAACGCAAGGGTTTCAAGGTCGAGGTGCTTGAGCAGACCGACGGCGACGTCGCCGGCATCCGCAGCGCCTCGCTGAAGGTCGAAGGCGAGTACGCCTACGGCCACCTACGCACCGAGACCGGCGTGCACCGCCTCGTGCGCAAGTCGCCCTTCGATTCGTCGGGCGGCCGCCACACCTCGTTCGCCAGCCTCTTCGTCTATCCCGAAGTGGACGACTCCATCGAGGTGGAGATCAACCCGGCCGACCTGCGCGTCGACACCTTCCGCGCTTCCGGCGCGGGCGGCCAGCACATCAACAAGACCGACTCGGCGATCCGCATCACCCACATCCCGACCGGCATCGTGGTGCAGTGCCAGAACGACCGCTCCCAGCACAAGAACCGCGCCGAAGCGATGTCCATGCTGAAATCGCGCATGTACGAGGAAGAACTGCGCAAGCGCCAGGCCGAACAGCAGAAGCTGGAGGACACCAAGTCCGACGTCGGCTGGGGCCACCAGATCCGCAGCTATGTGCTCGATAATTCGCGCATCAAGGACCTGCGAACCAACGTCGAGATCGCCAACACGCAGAAGGTGCTCGACGGCGACCTCGATCCCTTCATCGAAGCCAGCCTGAAGCAAGGCATCTGATCCATGTCTGAGCGTGAAGTAACGGGCACGCCGCTTGGCGGCGGCCCGCAGGATTCTCTGGCCGAGTTCTTTGCGCCCGGCATCGTCCCCCAGGACGTTCCCCAGCTCTTTCCGCTGGTCGAAGCCAAGCCGTTGATTGGAGCGCTGATCGCGCTGTTCCGCGGCGGCGACGAAGAAGTACTGGTGCGTCTGGTGGTGTTGCGCGAGATCGGCCTGCGCGCCGATGCACCAGACTGGTCGCCGCGAGAGCTGGAGACGCACTTCGCCTATTTCGCCCCCGCCAAGCTCAACACCGTCCTTGGCCGACTGCGCGAACACGAACTGTTGCTGTGGGACGCCGAGCGTCGGGTGTATCGGCTGTCCAGCGCCGGGCGCATGGTGCTGGCGGCGTTGTCGAGCCTGCTGTCGTTCAGCGGCGAAGTCGACAGCGAACTGGGCTTCTATGCCGCGCAGGTCGCCGCCGGCTCCGCGGTCGGCAAGCTCTCGCCGGAAACCCTGTCCCACCTGCTGGCACGCCTCACCGAGCTTGAAGAGTCGTTTGCCCAAGCCGTTGCCTCCGGCTCCGAGCACCGCCTGCGCGCCGCGCAGAGCCAGCTCGAATCCGTCTGGAAGTGGATGGAAAAAGGCAACGAGGTATTGAAGAACCTCGGCGAATCCGGCTTTGCCGACGATGCCAGCTGGCGCCTGGCGCAGGAGATCGGTGGCCGCCAGTCGCGCATCATGCGCATGTCGTCTGTGTTCCAGCGCGAACTGGCCGCCATCGCGCGCCAGCAAGTGCACCTGTCGCAAGGCGGGCTCACTTCGTCCGAACTCGCCACCTGGCTCGGAGGGCGCACGATCGATGAGCTGATCGCCCTGTCCGCGGGGCAACTCGCGGTCGTGCCGGATATGACTTTTGTGCTTCCCGATGTGATGCTGGACAACACCGAAGAATTCATCGAACGCGAGCAACCCTCGCGGCGTGTTTCCGCATTGCCGCCGCCCACCGACATCAACCGAACCCAGGACGCGCCGCTCGAGCTGCCGCCACAGCTGGCCGCCCTCATCCGCCTGCTTGCAGGCTTGCCCGAGGCGACGCCGTTGAGCGATGCCGTGGTCGGCGGCGATTTCAGTTCGGCGTCCTACCGCATGTCCCTGCTCGCCTTCCTCGGCGAACAGAACGTCGATCCCGAACTCGCGCCGCTGGCGGCGCTTCCGCTGGCCGTGCGCTGGGATCACAGCAGCCACGAATTGACACCCGTAAATCGCAATGAGGTCGCCGCCATGAGCGGCGGCGAACTCGTGCCCCTGCAGGAGAACACGAAATGAACCACGCCCCTGCCGCACGCCTGATCGCGCGCCTGCTGGCGTTGCGCTACTTGCCGCGCGAGGATGCCGAAGTGCGCCGACTGCTGGTCGACGGCAGTTTCCGCGACGAAGTGGAACAACGCCTCGCCAGTTGCGGCATGCGCCTGCTGGCGCATCCCTTTGCCGCACACATCGGCGTCGCCCTCACCCGGGATACCGAGAGCGCGGTTTTCGAGCAGCACGACACCTGGCAGGCCAGTAACATCGGCCTGCCCAAGGATGCGGTGGCGCTGCTAGTGATCCTGTGGGCCCTCATCATCCTGCCCAAACGCGAACGCCAGCTGGCCGGCGAGGCTGCACAACAGGAATCGCAGGGCGAGATGTTCGAGACGGTGAAGCTCACGCCGCTGGCGCATGAGGCCTCGCGCGGCATCGCGGAGAACATCCTGCTGGAAGACTACGCCAAACTGCTGGGCGGCAAGGCGCGCATCCAGTTCGCCCTGCCTCAATTGTCGCGACTGGGCTTCATCGAACGCCGCAACAAGACCATACACGAAGGGCCTCTGCTCGACCTCGCCTTCGACTATGCCGAAATGGCGCCGCGCATCCTGCAGGGCGCGCTGGCCGACCTGCTGAAACAACGCGGCATCCTCGCCGATGCCGCAACGGAGACTCACTGATGTTCCGCCTGCTCGAACTGGAAACCGTCCACTGGGACTACTGGCAGCGTTTCAAGCTGCCGCTGGATGCCTCCATCGTCACCATCGTCGGCCCCAACGGCTCCGGCAAGACCACGCTGCTCGACGCGCTGCGCACCCTGCTCGCGCTGGAATGCTCGAAGAAGCGCGACTACAAGCGCTACGTGCGCCGCAACGGAGAAGACTTCTGCTGGCTGCGCGGCGTGGTGGACAACCAGCGCCCGCCCGGCTCAAGCCGCCGCCCGTTCGGCCTGCCCTACCAGCAGGACCGCATCACGCTGGCCTGCCGCATCGACAAGAAAGGCGGCGACTGGATACGCAAGTACTGGGTGGCGGAAGGCGAAGTCGCGCTGGAGGACATCGAAAAGGTCGGCCAGGAATTCGGCGTGCGCGATTTCCAGCGCCTGCTGCACACCGCCGGCCTCTCGCCCGCCATCGCCCGAGTGCTGTCGCTGGAACAAGGGCAGACCGACAAGCTGTGCGAACTGTCGCCCAAGGATTTGCTGGAGCTGGTGTTCCAGGTGTTCGGCGACAAGGAAGTGCTGGAGCGCTACCAGGAAGCGCGCCATCATCAGGAACACACCTCGCACGAACTGGATGCGGTGCAGAACCAGCTCGAGGCCTTGGGCAACAGCCTGGAGCGGCACGAACAGAAGGTGAACCGCTACCGCGAGTGGCAGCGCCTGAACGAGGAGCGCACGCTGCTGGTATCGGAGACCGGCCCGCGCCTGGAACATTACCTGCTGCAGAAGGAAGCCGAGAACGCGGGGCGCACCCTGCAGACTCTGCGCCGCGACTGGCTCGGCAAACGCGCCGAAAAAGTGGCGCTGGCACTCGACCTGCAAGTGCAGCAGCAGGCGCTGCAGGCCGCGCAGCTGCGCAAGCAGGCCGCGCACGAGAACGAACAGGCGCAACAACGCACGCTGAACGAGCTCAACCGCGAACTGGGCAACTGGGAGGCTGTCGTCAAACAGCACGACCGTCTGTTGCAACAGGCCGAGAGCGCGGGCGGCAAGGTCGCCGATGCACGCGAACTGGAACAGCTGGAGAACGAGCGCGATCGGCTGCGCCTGCGCATCGCCGAACTGGAGCAGCAGCAGCGCCGGCTCGACGAGATGCTGGAGAACCTCGCCGCCGGCCGCCGCACCGACCCCGCCGACGTCGCCGCCTTCCGCCAGGCATTGAGCGGTGCCGGCATCGCCCACGACCTGCTCACCGATCTTGTTGAGATCTCCGATCCTTCCTGGCAGGCCGCCGTGGAAGCCGTGCTTGCGCCCTTCGCGCACATCGTTCTGCTGGGCAAGGAAAAAGATACCGAAGCGGCGATGGCGCTGGGCGAGAAACTGCGCTACCGCCATTTCATCGTGCCGGAACGCACGAAGCCCGGCCTCGCGCCGCAAGGCTCGTTGCTGGAAGTGGTGCGCTTCAGCCAGCCCGTGCCGGACTGGCTGCTGCGCCTGCTGGAGCGCATCCGCCGCGTGGAAGATGCAAGCGCCGGGGCCAAGCTGCCGCGAGGCGAAGACTGGATCACGCGCCAGGGCTACCTGCGCGAACGTCGCGGCGGACGCCACGCCGCACCGGAACAGGCCCGCTTCGGCAAGGCCGGCCTGGAATCGCTGCGCGAACAACGCGCGGACCTGGAGAAGGCTCTCGCGCCGTTGCGCCAGCAACGCGACGACCTGACCGGCCGCATCCGCAACCTGCAGGCACAGCTCGCCGGGGAAAGCGCCGGCGCGCAACTGGCGGCGCGCGCGGCGGAGTTCGCCGAGGCTCGCCAGCACTACGACGCGCTGGTCGTCAAACGCCGCGACAACGGCGTGTACCAAGCGCAGCAGGACCGCGAGCAGGCCGACGAGGCGGTGGTGGCGGCACACGGCGCGCTGGAAAAGATCCGCCTGCTCATGCAGAGACTGGACAAGGACATCGCCGAGAAAGAGAACCGCCCAGCCCGCCAGGAACAGGCAAAACGCCTGCTGCGCCTGCGACGCGACCAGAGGCAGATGCCTGCCGCATGGCGCGATGCCGAGGCCAACCATCAGATCGCCGAACTGTGGCGCGACAGCACCAACATCGAGCGGCGCATCCACGAGATCGAGGCCCGCTTCGCCGACGAGTCGTGGGAAACCGATGCCAGCGTGGTCGCCCTGCGCGACAAGATCCGCGACGACTATGCTCACATGGAAAGCGACCTGGCCGCACGCCGCCGCGACAACGACATGGCGCGCAGCCACACCGAGGCGGCACGCGAGCAGTACATCGCCGTGCTGCGCCACACCGTCACGCGCTATGTGAAGAACGTCAAGACATTGGGCGACATGGTCGGCATCAAGGTGGAGCACGAACCGGTGCTGCTCGCCAGCGACGATGTCACGCTGTCGCAAGCCGGACTGGCGGTGCGCTTCGATTTCGACGACAAGGGCTTCATGGGCATGAACGACGGCGACGCCTCAGGCGGCCAGCAGGTGATGAAATCGCTGATCCTGCTCGTCGGCCTGATGATGGAAGAATCGCGCCCCGGCGGCTTCGTGTTCATCGACGAACCGTTCGCCCACCTGGACATCGTCAACATCGAACGCGTCGCCTCCTTCCTCAAGGCCACCCGCGCGCAATACCTGCTCACTACGCCGGTCACGCACAACGTCAACGTGTACGACCCGTCCATGCTGACACTGGTGACGTTCAAGAAGAAGGCGACCGATGCCTGGGCACCGCGCATCGGCGTGCTGGTGCGCGAACGCAATGACTGAGTGACTGATCGAGCCGCTGGACAAGCGCGCCGTCTGCCCGAAGCGGCGGCGCTCCCTGCCCGACTCGCCGCAGCCCCTGGACACTCTTCCCTGGTTATGAAGCTGTCGAAGGGCTCGCTACGAACGGGGGACTAAATCGGCGTTGCCTCAGCCGAATGCCGGCTCCAAATCGTAGGACGGCGGCAACGCCCCGAACTCCGCCTGGGGAACCGGCTTGCTGAACAAGTAGCCTTGTGCGGTATGGCAGCCGAAATCCCGCAGCATGGCCGCCTGTTCCGCCGTTTCCACCCCTTCAGCCACCACATGCTGATCCAGGCTGTGGGCAATGGAGATAATCGCCTTGACCAGTTCTGCATGGTGACCACTGCCGGTCAACCTGCTGGTGAACGAACGGTCGATCTTCAACGTGTCGATCGGGAAGCGTGCGAGATAACTCAACGACGAATAACCCGTGCCGAAGTCGTCGATGGCGATGGTGATCCCCATGTCGCGGAACGCATCCAGTATTCCCAGCACCGAACCATCCTCGTCCAGCAACAGGCTCTCGGTGATTTCAAGCTCGATCCACTCCGGGCGGCACCCCGTCTGCCTCAGCACCTCGCGCACGGTATCCAGCAAAGCACCCGACTGGAACTGGCGCGCCGACAAGTTGACAGCGACCTTGTGCAACGAGCTCCCCGCCACATTCCATTCGCATGCGGTGCGGCAGGCCGTGCGCAACACCCACGCACCGATGTCCACGATCAGGCCGCTATCTTCCGCAATGGAAATGAATTTGTCCGGCGGCACCATCCCACGTTTCGGATGCTGCCAGCGCAGCAGTGCCTCCGAGCCGGTGACGGCGCCGTCGGCCAAGTTCACCTTGGGCTGGAAGTACAGCACCAGTTCTCCGCCTGTCAGGCCGCGCCGCAGCTCACTCTCCAGCACCAGGCGCTCGTTGGCGCTCGCGGTCAGCTCCCGCGAATAGAAACGGAAAGTATTGCGCCCGGAACGCTTGGCGAAATACATCGCCGAATCGGCCTGCTTGAGCAAGTCATCCGCATCTTCGCTATCCGCCGGATACAAGGAAATGCCGATGCTGCTGCCGACGAACACTTCCTTGCCATCCAGCGCAAAAGGCATCTTGAAGGCTTCCTGTATCTTGTTGGCGACCCGGCCCAAGTCGTCGCCCGAACGCACCTCCTGCACCAGGATGGCGAACTCGTCGCCGCCCAGCCGCGCCACCGTGTCGTAGCCACGCACACAGGCGCTCAAGCGCGCCGCCACCTCGCGCAACAAGCGATCGCCTGCCGGATGCCCGAGCGTGTCGTTTACTTCCTTGAAGCGGTCCAGATCCAGCATCATCACTCCGGACTGTCGACCATGTCTGGCGGATTCGGCCAGCACCTGATGCAGGCGGTCGATGAACAGGGCGCGGTTCGGCAACTGCGTCAGCGAGTCGAAAAACGCCATCCGGTGTATCAACTGACGCTGCTGGCTCAACTCGGTGATATCGCGGCCGACGCTCAACACGCTCGCCACCCTGCCCTCCGCGTCGTACTCCGCAGCCAGGCGGATGTAGCTGCATATGCTGCGTCCGTCCCGGCCCGTCCATTGCCACTCGAACTCGGTGCTCGCGCCGGTGTTGAACACCTCCCTGATCCAGCCCTCGTACATACCGGCATTCTCGCCTCCCGGGCATTCCGATGGCGTTTTGCCCAGCATCCCGGCAGCGTCTCCCTCGACCATGCCGCCGAACTGCGGGTTCACATAGATGCACCGGCAGTCGCGGTCATAGCGGGCGATGGCGTCCGGCGCGTTCTCGACCAGCGTGCGGAACTCCTGTTCGCGCGCCCTGATAATGCGTTCACTACGCCCACGCTCCAGTTCCACCGCGACACG
>DASTGP010000092.1:0-17788 GCA_035605585.1 Gallionella sp.
GTGTGCTGACGGTGGATTTTCCGCCGGAGGAGAGCCATGAGGCATTCGAGCATCTGCAACGACACAATATCGCGCCCATCTTCCTGCTGGCGCCGACCACCAACGAGGCGCGCATCGAGCATGTCGCCAAGCTGGCGCGAGGCTATGTGTATTACGTGTCGCTCAAGGGCGTGACCGGGGCGGGCAACCTCGACCTGTCCGCCATCGAGCAGAAGATTCCGCAGCTGCGCAAGCACATCAAGTTGCCCATCGGCGTCGGCTTCGGCATCCGCGACGCGGCGACGGCCAAGGCCGTGGCCAAACTGTGCGACGGCGTGGTGGTCGGAAGTCGCATCGTGCAGGAGGTCGAGAATTCGACCCAACAGAATGTCGTCGCCAACGTGAACAAGCTGGTCAAAGAACTGAGACAGGCCGTAGATCAGGCCTAAGGAGGAGTAAATATGAGCTGGTTCCAGAAATTATTGCCGCCGAAGATCAAGCGCCGCGACAGCGAAGCGAAGAAGAGCAGCGTGCCCGAAGGACTGTGGCACAAGTGCCCGAACTGCCAAGCGGTGCTGTACCACTCCGACCTGGAGAAGAATCAGAGCGTCTGCCCGAAGTGCAGCCATCATCACCGCATTACGGCGCGCACCCGCCTCGACCTGTTGCTGGACGGCGAGGGGCGCTTCGAGATCGGCGCGGAAGTGTTGCCGGTCGACACCCTCAAATTCAAGGACAGCAGAAAATATTCCGAGCGCCTGATCGCCTCCAAGAAGAGCACCGATGAGGACGACGCGCTGGTGGTGATGCAGGGCAGCATCCATACGCTGCCGGTGGTCGCCGCCGCATTCGAATTCAGCTTCATGGGCGGTTCGATGGGCTCGGTGGTGGGCGAGCGTTTCGTGCGCGGTGTGCAGGTCGCGCTGGAGCAGAAATGCCCGTTCATCTGCTTCTCCGCCAGCGGCGGCGCGCGCATGCAGGAAGGCTTGCTGTCGCTGATGCAGATGGCCAAGACCTGTGCCGCGCTGACTCAGTTGAGCGAAGAAAAACTGCCATTCATCTCGGTGCTGACCGACCCGACCATGGGAGGCGTCTCCGCCAGCTTCGCCTTCGTGGGCGACGTGGTGATCGGCGAGCCGGGTGCGCTGATCGGCTTCGCCGGCGCGCGCGTGATTCAGCAGACCGTGCGCGAGACCCTGCCGGAAGGCTTCCAGCGCGCGGAGTTCCTGCTCGAACACGGCGCGATCGACATGATCGTGGACCGCCGCGAGATGCGCGACCAGCTGGCGACGCTGATCGCGCTGCTGACCAAGCAGTCGGCGGTGGCGGAGATCGAGGCTGCCTAGGCTGGATGTTCTACTACGCGTTAAAAGTCGGGATCTCCGCCGTCGTCATCGTGGCGATAACGGAGATCGCCAAGCGCAGCAGCGGGTTTGCCGCTCTGATCGCAGCCCTGCCGCTGACCTCGCTGTTGGCTTTCATGTGGATGCACTTCGAGGGCGCGGAGCCCGCGCGTATCGCCGGGCTTTCCGGTCAGATATTCTGGCTCGTGTTGCCTTCGCTGGTGTTATTCCTGTTGCTCCCTTTGTTGATCAAACAGGGGATGGGATTCTGGTGGAGTCTCTCGATCTCAGTTGCCGCCACCTCAGTCTGTTACGTGGCCATGCTGCCCTTGCTGCGCAAGTTCGGCGTGCAGCTGTAATACCTGAACTCCGAAATGCCCGATACTCTGGCCGACTGGCTGACCTACCTCGAATCGCTGCTTCCCAAGACCATCGCGCTCGGCCTTGAGCGTGTGGCGCAGGTCAAGCAGCTGCTGAATCTTCAACCTGATTTTCCGGTCATCGTGGTCGGCGGCACCAACGGCAAAGGGTCGGTGTGCGCGATGCTGGAGTCCATCCTGCAGGCCGCCGGATACCGCGTCGGCTGCTACACCTCGCCGCATCTGCTGCGCTACAACGAGCGCGTGCGCATCGCCAAACGGCAGGCGAGCGATGCGGAGTTGTGCGCGTCGTTCGAGAAGATCGATCTGGCGCGCGGGGATATTCCGCTGACCTATTTCGAGTTCGGTACCTTGGCTGCCATGCAGCTATTCATCGAAAAACGGGTGGAGGTCGCCATCCTTGAAGTGGGGCTGGGCGGCAGGCTGGACGCGGTGAACGTGTTCGATGCCGATTGCGCGGTGGTGACCAGCGTGGATATCGATCATGTCGATTACCTGGGCGATACGCGCGAGCAGATCGCCTTCGAGAAGGCGGGCATCTTCCGCAAGGGATGTGTGGCGATCTGTGCGGACAGCGATGTGCCGCAGGCGATTCGCGACCATGCGCAGCAGACCGGCACGGAGCTGTGGTGCATAGGCAGCGAGTTCGGCTTTACGCCGCACCCGGGACAGTGGGACTACCGCGGCAAATCGTCTGCTCGCAGTGCGCTGCCGTACCCTGCCTTGCGGGGCGCGTTCCAGCTGCACAACGCGAGCGCGGTGCTCGCCGCGCTGGATGCGCTTAAGGAGCGCCTGCCGGTAAGCATGGAGGCGGTGCGGCGCGGTCTGGTCGAGGTGCAACTGGCAGGGCGCTTCCAGTTCGTGCCGGGCAAGCCGCAGCTGATCCTCGATGTGGCGCACAATCCGCATGCGGCGCGTTCGTTGGCGCAGAATCTCGCGGCGCTGCCCCCTTGTCCTCACACTTTCGCGGTGTTCGCCATGCTCAAGGACAAGGACATGGCGGGCGTGGTGCATGCGCTCGATCCGTATGTCGATACCTGGCTGGTGGCGGGCATAGCCGCGCCCCGCGGCGCAACGGCGGGCGAGTTGGCGCAAGTACTGCGGCAATGCGGGGTGCGCGGCCAGATCATGACCTTCGCCGATACCGCGCAGGCGTTGCGTCATGCCTATAATGCGGCAGGCGAAAATGATAGAATCGCGGCCTTCGGATCGTTCTACACCGTGGCGGAAGCGATGCACGTTCGCGAGCTTTCCGTCATCTAATTCAAGCAGGATTGAAGCATGGCCAAAGAGCTGACAGACGACGAATTGAACCTGAGGCGCAAGGCCCGCCGCCGGCTGATCGGCGCCAGCGCGCTCACTCTGGCGGTGGTGGTGATCCTGCCGATGGTGCTGGACAGCGAGCCCAAACCCAGTACGCAGGACATCGACCTGCGCATACCCAATCCGGACAAGGTCGGCGAATTCGTGCCGGGCGTGGCCGTTTCAGAAGTGGCGGGGATGCTGCCGCTGGCCGCATCTGCCGTTGCTCCGGCATCCGCTGTCGCCGCCGTGTCTGCCCCCGCCGCTGTCTCCGCTGTCGCCGCCTCTCCTGTGGCGGCGGTTGAAACCGTCAAGCCGGTTGTGAACGAAATCAAGGGAAATGTATCGAAGCAAGCGCAGCCAGTTGCTGAGGTGGCCGAACCCAAGACCGAGGTTAAGAGCGAAAGCAAGCAGGGCGGTGCGGGCTATGCCGCACAGGTCGGCGCTTATTCCAATGCCGCTACCGCGAAGCAGGAGCTGGACAAATTGAAGAAGTGGGGCTTTAAGGCCTATACCGAGAAGACCGGGAATAAGATACGTGTGCGTGTCGGGCCTTATGACGATCGTGACAAAGCGGTTAAGGTGGTGAAGCTGCTGGAGAAACACGGGCTGCACCCGAGTATCGTCAGTGCCAAATGACCGGTTTGACCGGTTTCGATTATGCGGTGGCGGGAATATCTCTGGTCTCGTTGCTGTTGGGCTGGTGGCATGGTTTGGTTCATGAAGGATTGTCTTTGCTGGGTTGGCCGGTTGCCTTCCTGATCAGCGAGGCTTCCGGCAAGTTTTTCGATGTGTTGTTCGGTGATTTGTTCGGCGGGGGGCTGATCTCGCCGATCGCGTTCGGCGAAGAGCGGACAAGTGCCATTGCCGCCATGTATGTGCTGGTGTTCATTGCGGCGCTGGTTGCGTGGAGCCTGCTGGTGTGGATGCTCTCCAAGCTGGTGAAGGCGGCCGGGCTGGGGTGGTTGGATAGCGGGCTCGGGGCGCTGTTTGGCTTGTTGCGCGGCGGCTTGCTGATACTTGCGCTGGTGTGGGTGGCGGGATTGACGCAATTGCCGGAGAAGCCGTTCTGGCGCAATGCAGCGACGAGCAAGGCGATGGAAGATGTGGCACTGCTGACCAAACCGTGGTTGCCGGACAGCGTCGCTCGCCGCATCCGCTACGGGCAGCGCAGTTAGTTTCTAGTGGTTAATTTTTAGGATAGAAAATCATGTGTGGCATTCTTGGAGTCGTTTCGCAAACCCCGGCCAATCAGCTGCTGTATGACGGCCTGCAAGTGCTGCAGCATCGCGGCCAGGATGCCGCGGGCATCGCCACGCTGGACGGGCGTACCTTCCACCTGCACAAGGGCAACGGGCTGGTGCGCGACGTGTTCCGGACGCGCAACATGCGCGCCCTGAAGGGCAATGCGGGCATCGCACACGTGCGTTACCCCACCGCCGGCTCCGCGGTGGATCACAACGAGGCGCAGCCGTTCTACGTGAATTCGCCGTTCGGCATCGTGCTTGGGCACAACGGCAACCTGACCAATACCGCCGAGTTGCAGAAGCAGCTGTTCGTGGAGGATCGTCGCCACGTCAACACCAACTCCGATTCCGAAGTGCTGCTCAACGTGCTGGCGCACGAGTTGCATGCGCATTCCAAGGGCTTGCGCCTGGACGTACCGACCATCTTCGCGGCGGTGTCCGGCGTGCATCAGCGCTGCCGCGGTGCGTATGCGGTGGTGGCGATGATCGCCGGCTACGGCCTGTTGGCGTTCCGCGATATTTACGGCATCCGCCCGCTGGTGGTGGGCGTGAACGAGACCGAGCATGGGCCGGAATACCTGGTCGCCTCCGAGAGCGTGGCGCTGGATACGCTGGGTTTCAAATTCCTGCGCGATGTCGCACCCGGCGAGGCGATCTTTATCGACTTCGATGGCAACTTCCACAGCCAGCAATGCAGCGACAAGGCCAAGCTGAATTCCTGCATCTTCGAGTACGTCTATTTCGCGCGCCCGGATTCGGTGATCGACGGAGTGTCGGTATACGAGACGCGTCTGTGCATGGGCGAATATCTCGCCGACAAACTCAGGCGCGAGTGGAGCGACGTGAAGATCGATGTGGTGATTCCGATCCCGGATTCCAGCCGCCCCAGCGCGATGCAGCTGGCGGATCGGCTCGACATCCCGTTCCGCGAAGGCTTCGTGAAGAACCGTTACATCGGCCGTACCTTCATCATGCCGGGGCAGGCAATGCGCAAGAAATCGGTGCGCCAGAAGCTGAACGCCATCGGCGTCGAATTCAAGGGCAAGAACGTGCTGCTGGTGGACGACTCCATCGTGCGCGGCACCACCAGTCGCGAGATCGTGCAGATGGCGCGCGATGCCGGTGCATTGAAGGTGTATTTCGCTTCTGCCGCGCCACCGGTGCGCTTCCCCAATGTGTACGGCATCGATATGCCGAGCCGTGCGGAACTGATCGCCACTGGGCGCAGCGACGAGGAGATCTGCCGTGAGATCGGCGCCGACGGGGTGATCTATCAGGATCTGGCCGATCTCAAGGCGGCGGTGCGCAAGGTCAACCCGGCCATCGTCGATTTCGATGCCTCCTGTTTCGACGGCTGCTACATCACCGGCGACATCACGGCGGAATATCTGGATGCGATCGAGGCGGCGCGCGGTGCGGACAAGGGCGGCAAGCCAGCGGATGACGATCAGATGGAACTCGATCTGGCGATGTCCGTGAGTTCGATGTGATGCGTTGACAGTCTGCGGTGGAAGGTGCTACTTTCCACCTGCGCCGATTTGAGGAACAGCTTGCGGGCGCATGATAAATACAGCTAAAGCGAGGGCAACCCGGTTTAGCGTCAAGCTTTCCGGGTTTTTCGTTTTCAGGAGATACCATGCCGGAAGAAAATTCATACCAGCCGGAAACACTGGCGGTGCGTGCGGGCAGCGTGCAAAGCCAGTTCCATGAACACAGCGAGGCGCTGTTCCTGACCTCCAGTTTCACTTTCGACAGTGCGGAACAGGCAGCGAAACGTTTCATCGGCGAGGAGCCGGGCAATATCTATGCGCGCTTTACCAATCCGACTGTGACCATGTTCGAGGAGCGTCTCGCGGCGATGGAGGGGGCGGAGCAGTGCGTTGCGACTTCTTCCGGCATGTCCGCCATCCTGTCGCTCTGCATGGGGCTGTTGAAGGCAGGCGATCACGTAGTCGCCTCGCAGAGCATCTTCGGCTCGACGGTGAACCTGTTCAATACCGTGATGAAGAAGTTCGGCGTGGAGACGACATTCGTCTCTGCCACCGAGGTCGCGCAATGGCAGGCGGCGGTGCGTCCGAATACGAAGCTGTTCTTCCTGGAGACGCCGTCCAACCCGCTGACCGAAGTCTCGGACATCGCGGCCATCGCTGCGGTGGCGAAAGGCTGCGACGCGGTGCTGGCGGTGGACAACTGTTTCTGCACGCCCATCTTGCAACGCCCGCTGGATCTGGGCGCAGACATCGTGATCCATTCCGCTACCAAGTACATCGACGGACAAGGACGCGTGCTGGGCGGCGCGGTGCTGGGCAGCAAGAAGCTGATGGAACCGGTATACGGATTCCTGCGCACCACCGGGCCGACCATGAGCGCCTTCAACGCCTGGGTGTTCCTGAAGGGCATCGAGACGCTCAAGCTGCGCATGGAAGCGCACAGTGCGAATGCCTTGGCACTGGCGCAGTGGCTGGAGAAGCAGCCCAACGTGGCGCGCGTGTTCTATCCCGGCCTGCCATCCCATCCCCAGCATGCGCTGGCGATGAAGCAGCAGAAGACCGGCGGCGGCATCGTGGCGTTCGAGGTCAAGGGCGGCAAGGAAGCCGCCTGGCGCGTCATCAATAACACGCAGATGATGTCGATCACCGCGAACCTTGGCGACACGCGCACCACCATCACCCATCCGGCGACTACAACGCATGCGCGCATTTCGCCCGAGGCTCGCGCAGCTGCGGGCATTTCCGACGGCTTGATCCGCATCGCGGTGGGGCTGGAGGCGGTGGTCGATATACAGAACGATCTGGCGCGCGGCCTCTGAATACCTCCGCACAACTATTGCGCTTGCTGATACGGTGTTAAAAAATGGCTCGAAATCCTCATTTACCAACTTGTAAACTCCGGTTTCTCGCCATTTTTTGCCTTGTCTCAGCTTCGCTCGCTACGCTGTACGGAGGTCTTTAAATGGATATCCTCGCCGCACAGGTCGGCGGCGCGCTGAAGGCGCACGGACTGATGCTGGCGACGGCGGAATCCTGCACCGGCGGCGGCGTGGCGCAGGCCGTCACCAGTGTTGCCGGCAGCTCGTCGTGGTTCGATCGCGGCTTCGTCACCTATTCCAATTCATCCAAGCAGCAGATGCTGGGCGTGAGCGAGACGATGCTCCGTCAGTACGGCGCGGTGAGCGAGGCTGTGGTGCGCGAGATGGTGGCAGGCGCGCTGCAGCACAGCGAGGCGCAGGTCTCCTTGGCGGTGAGCGGAATTGCGGGGCCGGACGGCGGCACGCCGGGCAAACCGGTAGGCACGGTATGGTTTGCATGGGGGATCAAGCAGGGAGCGACCGTCGCGCGTCTGCACCACCTGGCAGGCGACCGCGACGAAGTGCGCGCGCAGTCGGTGCGCATCGCCTTGCAGGGGGTGCTCGACTTGTTGGGAAGGCGCACGGAAACGGTCTGAAGCAGATAGAGAACGAACGTTCTGTACAACTCCGAATTGTTGTGCCACAATCCGCCCCATCGTTTTTGAAAGGGGACAGAAAATGGACGACAACAAGAGCAAGGCACTCGCGGCGGCACTGAGCCAGATCGAAAAACAATTCGGCAAGGGCTCCATCATGCGCCTGGGCGAGCACGATGTGGCGCGCGACCTTCAAGTGGTCTCCACTGGCTCGCTGGGGCTGGATATCGCGCTGGGCGTAGGTGGCCTGCCGCGAGGCCGCGTCGTGGAAATCTACGGGCCGGAATCCTCCGGCAAGACCACGTTGACCCTGCAAGTCATCGCCGAGATGCAGAAGATGGGCGGCACGGCAGCGTTCATCGACGCCGAGCACGCGCTCGATCCGACCTATGCGCAGAAGCTCGGTGTGGCGGTAGAGGATCTGCTGATCTCCCAGCCGGACAACGGCGAACAGGCATTGGAGATCGCCGACATGCTGGTGCGTTCCTCTTCCGTGGACGTGGTGGTGATCGACTCGGTCGCCGCGCTGACGCCCAAGGCCGAGATCGAAGGCGAGATGGGCGACGCGCAGATGGGCCTGCATGCCCGCCTGATGTCGCAAGCGTTGCGCAAGCTCACCGCCAACATCAAGCGTTCCAACACGCTGGTGATCTTCATCAACCAGATCCGCATGAAGATCGGGGTGATGTTCGGCAATCCCGAGACTACCACCGGCGGCAATGCGCTGAAGTTCTACGCCTCCGTGCGCCTCGACATCCGCCGTACCGGCGCGATCAAGAAGGGCGACGAGGTGATCGGCAATGAGACGCGCGTCAAGGTGGTGAAGAACAAGGTCGCGCCCCCGTTCCGCGAGGCGATGTTCGATATCCTCTACGGCGAGGGTATCTCGCGCGAAGGCGAGATCATCGAGCTGGGCGTGCAGCACAAGATCGTCGACAAATCCGGCGCGTGGTATGCCTATCAGGGCGACAAGATCGGCCAGGGCAAGGACAACGCGCGCGAATACCTGCGCGAAAACCCGCATATCGCGCTGGAGATCGAAAACCGCGTCCGTGAGGCTGTCGGTGTTGCCGCGTTGGCTGCGCCGGGCGAGGCGTGATGGTGCGCGGGATGATCGGTAACTCGATGCCGGCCGGTGGCAAAGAAGCCTGATCCCGGCCTGCGCGTGCGCGCCATGAAATATTTGGCGCGCCGCGAATACAGCCGTGCAGAACTGCACAGCAAGCTGCTGCCGCATGCGCAGGCGGACGATGGATTCGATGCGGCACCCGCGGAAGACCTCGACGCGTTGCTGGACGACCTGGCCACCCGTGGCTGGCTGTCGGACGAGCGCGCCGCCACGCAGTTGGTGCACGCCAGACGTGGCCGCTTCGGTGCGCAGCGCATCGCCCACGAACTGCGACAGAAGGGCTTTTCCGAAAATCTGATCGCCGATGCGCTGCCGGAATTGAAAGAGGGCGAGCTGGAGACGGCGCGCGCAGTGTGGCAGAAGAAGTTCGGCGTTCCGCCGCGGGATGCCAAGGAAAAGGCCAGGCAGGCCCGCTTTCTGCAATCGCGCGGATTTTCCATGGACGTGGTGTTCAAGATATTGCGTAGCGCGGGCGGTTCCGAGGAGGATTGAACGTTGCCGCCGCGTGAGCGGCCATGCTCGTCATGGTATGATGCAGCCTGTTTTTGAAGCATATTCGACATTCAGGGTGCGCAATGAAAAGCAGTGAAATCCGCCAGAAATTCCTAGACTATTTCGCCTCCAAAGGCCACACCGTAGTTCCCTCCAGTTCGCTGGTTCCCCATGAAGATCCGACGCTGTTGTTCACCAACGCGGGCATGAACCAGTTCAAGGATGTATTCCTCGGCTTCGACAAGCGTCCCTATACGCGCGCCGCGTCGGCGCAGAAGTGCGTTCGTGCGGGCGGCAAGCACAATGACCTCGAGAACGTCGGCTACACTGCGCGTCACCACACCTTTTTCGAGATGCTGGGCAACTTCAGCTTCGGCGACTACTTCAAGCGCGATGCGATCAAGTACGCGTGGGAGCTGCTGACCGATGTGTTCAAGCTGCCGAAGGAAAAGCTCTACGTCACCGTGTATGCCGAGGACGACGAGGCATACGACATCTGGACCAAGGAGATGGGCCTGACGCCGGATCGCGTGATCCGCATCGGCGACAACAAGGGCGCACGCTACGCATCCGACAACTTCTGGATGATGGGTGACACCGGCCCCTGCGGTCCTTGCACCGAAATTTTCTACGACCACGGCGAGCACATCCCCGGCGGCCTGCCCGGCACGCCCGAAGAAGATGGCGACCGTTACATCGAGATCTGGAACAACGTGTTCATGCAGTTCAATCGCGACGAGGCGGGCGTGATGCACCCGTTGCCCAAGCCTTCGGTGGATACCGGTATGGGGCTGGAGCGCATCTCCGCTGTGTTGCAGGGTGTGCATGCCAACTACGAGATCGATCTGTTCCAGGCGCTGATCAAGGCTGCTGCGCGCGAGACGAACTGCAGCGACATGGATTCGCCATCATTGAAAGTGTTGGCCGACCACATCCGCGCCTGTTCCTTCCTCATCGCCGACGGTGTGATTCCCGGCAATGAAGGCCGCGGTTACGTGCTGCGCCGCATCATCCGCCGCGCGATCCGCCACGGCTACAAGCTGGGCGCGCGTGCCGCGTTCTTCCACAAGCTGGTGCCGGACCTGGTCGAACAGATGGGCTCCGCATATCCTGAATTGACCGCCGGCCAAGTGCGCGTGATGGAAGTGCTGAAACAGGAAGAGGAGCGCTTCTTTGCCACCATCGAGCACGGCATGGCCATCCTCGAAGCCGACCTGGCCGAGATGGATAAGGCGGGTGTCAAGGTGTTCAACGGCGAGACTGCGTTCAAGCTGCACGACACCTACGGCTTCCCGCTCGACCTGACCGCCGACATCTGCCGCGAGCGCGGCGTGACGGTGGACGATGCTGCATTCAATGCTGCGATGGCGCGCCAGCGCGAACAGGCCCGCGCGGCGGGTAAGTTCAAGATGGCGGCGAACCTCGAATACGACGGCCCCGCGACTACCTTCCATGGCTACGATACGCTGGAGCACAAGGGCAACATCCTCGCACTGTACAAGGAAGGCGTATCGGTCAACGAACTGAACGAAGGCGACATCGGCGTGGTCGTTCTGGACGACACCCCGTTCTACGCCGAGTCCGGCGGTCAGGTCGGTGACTGTGGCGAGCTGCGCAGCGTGCACGGCATCTTCGCCGTGGAGGATACGCAGAAGATCCAGGCCACGGTGTTCGGCCACCACGGCGTGGTGAAGACTGGCAAGCTGACCGTCGGTAACGGTGTGCAAGCACGCGTAGACGTCTCGGCCCGTAATGCGACCATGCGCAACCACTCGGCCACGCATCTGATGCACAAGGCCTTGCGCGAAGTGCTGGGTACACATGTGCAGCAGAAGGGCTCGCAGGTCGATCCGGACAAGACGCGCTTCGACTTTGTGCACACCCAGCCGTTGAGCGATGCCGAGATCCGCAAGGTCGAGGCGATAGTCAACGCCGAGATTCTGGCGAACGCCGAGTCGCAGTCGCGCGTGATGGCGATAGACGATGCTCAGAAGACCGGCGCGATGATGCTGTTCGGCGAGAAGTACGGCGACGAAGTGCGCGTGCTGAACATCGGTTCCTCGATCGAATTGTGCGGCGGTACGCACGTGAAGCGCACCGGCGACATCGGCCTGTTCAAGATCGTGGCCGAGAGCGGCGTGGCGGCGGGCGTGCGGCGCATCGAGGCGGTGACGGGCGAGGGCGCGCTGGCGCTCGTGCAACAGCAGGAGCAGCAGTTGCTGCTGGTTGCCGATGCCGTGAAGGCGCAACCGCAGGAAGTAGCTGCGCGTGTCGCGCAGATCCTCGACAACGTGAAGTTGCTGGAAAAGGAAATCGCGGCATTGAAGTCCAAACTCGCATCCGCTCAGGGCGACGAGTTGCTGGCACAGGCGCAGGATATCCACGGCGTGAAGGTGTTGGCGGCCAAGCTGGAGGGCGCGGATGCGGCGACTCTGCGCGAGACCATGGACAAGCTGAAGGACAAGCTCAAGTCTGCCGCGATCGTGCTGGCGGCGGTCGCCGACGGCAAGGTGTCGTTGGCTGCCGGCGTAACGGCGGACCTGACGGCGAAGGTCAAGGCGGGCGATCTGGTCAATTTCGTCGCCCAGCAGGTCGGCGGCAAGGGCGGCGGCAGGCCGGACATGGCGATGGCCGGCGGCACGCAGCCGGAGAATCTGGCCAGTGCGTTGGCTGCGGTTCCGGACTGGGTGAAGTCGAAGGCGTAGGAGGGGGATGGTGGCGGCTGCGCACAAGACCCCGAAGACTCGCAAGCTGCTGTTGATCGGCGACGATGGACAGCTTGCCGACTGGGCGCAGCGGCTTGCCGCGGATGCGGACAAGCACCTCGAGTTTACCGTCCTGCCGGTGGGCGAAGAGGTGGTCGAGTGGCTGGGCAAGGTGGCTGCGAGGCAAGTGCCGCAACTCATCCTGCTGGATTTCCAGTTGCCGAAACTGGACGGCCTCGCGGTGCTACGCACCTTGCGCAAGAACGTTGCCACCCGCGAGATTCCGGTCATCGGTTTTTCCGGTTTGTATACCCAGGAGGATGTGCAAATGGGCTACAAGGTCGGAGCCAATGTCTGCGTCGCCAAGCCAGTGAGTCAAGAAGAATTGGCGGCGATGCTTGAACAGCAGTTGGCTTACTGGCTGGGGCCGCGGCAGCGGGAACTGGCCTTCGCCACGAATTGAATTTCGAAGCCCCGCGTCTGCGGGGGCTCAACATCAGAATGGCAGTTGCAAGTGCGGCGCAGCCTGGCTGAATATCCGGCGGAAGTCCCCCTGGATGCGTTGGAGCGCCGTTTCGCTGTCCGCCTCAAAGCGCAGTACGATCACCGGCGTGGTATTGCTGGGGCGCGCCAGGCCGAAGCCGTCGGCGTATTCCACGCGCAATCCGTCCAGCGTGATGACTTCCTTCGCATCGGTGAAGTTCGCGGTTTTTTGCAGCTGCGCGAGTAGCGCATGGTTCTCGCCCTCGGCGGTGCGGATGTGCAGCTCGGGGGTGCAGACCGCATCCGGCAAGGCGTTCAGCGCCGCGCTCGGATCGGCCACCTTGCTCAGTATCTCCAGCAGGCGCGCGCCGGCATACAGGCCGTCGTCGAAACCGTACCAGCGCTCCTTAAAGAACACATGCCCGCTCATTTCGCCCGCCAGCAATGCCCCTGTCTCGCGCATTTTTGCCTTCACCAGAGAATGGCCCGTTTTCCATAGCGTTGCCTTGCCTCCGTGCTTGCGTATCCAGTCGAACAGGTTGCGCGTGGACTTGATGTCGAAAATGATCTCCGCACCTGGATTGCGGCTCAGGACGTCGGCGGCGAACAGCATCAGCTGGCGGTCGGGATAGATGATCTTGCCGTCCTTGGTGACCACGCCGAGGCGGTCGCCGTCGCCGTCGAAGGCGAGCCCCAGTTCGCTGTCGTTGCTGCATAACGCATTGATCAGGTCTTCCAGATTATGAGGATCGGATGGGTCGGGATGGTGATTGGGGAAATGTCCGTCCACTTCGCAATACATCTCCTGCACGTGACAGCCGAGCTGGCGGTACAGGTTGGCGGCATAATCGCCTGCCACGCCGTTGCCGCAATCCACGGTGATCTTCATCGGTCGCGCCAGCTTGATGTCGGAAACGATGCGTGCGATGTAGGCCGCGCTGATGTCCCGCTGTTCGTAGCTGCCGTTGCCATGCGTCAGGTCGTTCTGCTCGATGCGGGTCCTCAGTTTCTGGATCGTTTCGCCTGACAGGGTTTCTCCTGCCAGCACCATCTTCAGTCCGTTGTAATCGGGCGGGTTGTGGCTGCCGGTGAGCATCACCGCGCAATTCGTCTGCAGCTGGTAGGCGGCAAAATACACCATGGGCGTGGCGACCATGCCGACGTCGATCACGCCGATGCCGCTCTTCATGATGCCGCGCGCCAGGGCGGCGATGAGTTCCGGGCCCGAAAGCCGTCCATCGCGTCCGATGGCGATGGAGGTCTGGTTGCGTGCCACGGCCTCCGAGCCGATGGCGTGGCCGATCGCCTCGACCACTTCCGTTGTCAGCGTCTTGCCGACTATGCCGCGGATATCGTAGGCCTTGAAGATTTCTTTGGGCAGCGATTGCATGAGGTCATTCCATTAAGGTTTGCAGTTCGTTCCACACGCGATCCGGCGCGAGCTTGACCATGCAGTCGAAATGCCCCAGCGGGCATTCGCGCTTGAAGCAGGGGCTGCACACCAAGTCGAGTTTGAGCACGCGCGCCTTGTCCGACAGCGGGGGGGTGAACTGCGGGCTGCTGGAACCGAACAGCGCCAGCATCGGGCGATCCAGCGCGGCAGCGATATGCATCAGGCCGGAGTCGTTGCTGATGACTAGTTTCGCGCAGGAGAGCAGGGCGATGGCGTCGGCGAGGTCGGTGCGCCCGCACAGGTTGTGGCAATCCGGGTTGCCGAGTGCGACGATGTTGTCTCCGACTTCCTTGTCCTTGGGTGAGCCGACCAGCCATACCTCATAGCCCTGCGCGGTCAGACGCTGCGCGATCTCGGCGTAGTAGGCGACCGGCCAGCGCTTCGCCGGGCCGTACTCGGCGCCCGGGCAGAACACCGCGATGGGTTTGCTCAGCGTCAGGCCGAGCTTGCCCAGAGCGGCTTCGCGCTGCCCGGCGGAAACCGTCAGGTGGGGATTCCCCAGCGGGCGAGGGATTTCGCCCTTTGCGTCCTCGGCCAGTTGCGCGAAACGCTCCACCATCAGCGGCAGTTTCTGCTTGTCGAGCTTGCGCGCATCGTTGAGCAGGCCGTAGCGCATCTCGCCGACGAAGCCGGTACGCAACGGGATGCCGGCAAAGAGCGGCGCGAGCGCAGATTTCAGCGAGTTGGGCAGCACGATGGCCTGGTCGTAGCGAGCCTCTCGCAATTGCCTGCCGAGCCGATAGCGCGCGCCGAGTTGCAGCTTCCCGTGCGGGAAGGGATTGATGATGACCTCGTTGACCTCGGGCATCTGGCGCAGCAACTTCTCCGTCCAGGGGGGCGCCAGCACGTCGATGCGGCAGCCGGGATGGCGTTGTGCGATCCGCATCAGCATCGGCTGCATCAGCATGCAGTCGCCGACCCAGCTCGGTGCGATGACGAGGATTTTTTGCATTGGAGCTTGCAGCTTGTAGTCGGTGGCTCGTAGCAGGCTTTTGCTACAAGCTACAGGCTACCCGCTGGTTTCAGTGATGGCCCTTGGGCAGCTCGCCCTTGAACTTGTACAGCGTGCCGCAATACGGGCAGCGTGCTTCGCCGCCGTGGTTGAGCGGGATGCCCACACGAGGATGGGCGTTCCACAGACTCATGTTCGGCATTGGGCAGGTCAGCGGCAAGTCTGCCGCAGTGACTTCGATGTAACGCTGGGTGATGTCCTGGTTGCCCATGGCGCGCTCCTTAAACGTAGTCCAGCCAATCGCTGTGTTGCGGATGCTTGCCCGCGACGCAGTCGAAGAAGGCCTGTTGCAGTCTGGTGGTGATCGGGCCGCGTGAGCCGGTGCCGATGACGCGGGTATCCAGTTCGCGGATCGGGGTGACTTCCGCTGCCGTGCCGGTGAAGAAGGCCTCGTCGGCGCAGTACACTTCGTCGCGCGTGATGCGTTTCTCGATCACTTCGAGGCCCATTTCCTTGGCCAGTGTGAGGATGGAGTCGCGCGTGATGCCTTCCAGGCAGGAAGTCAGGTCCGGGGTGTAGAGCTTGCCCTTCTTCACGATGAAGATGTTCTCGCCTGCGCCTTCGGCCACATAGCCGTCCACGTCCAGCAGCAGCGCCTCGTCGTAGCCATCGTGCGCCACTTCCTGGTGCGCCAGGATGGAGTTGGTGTAGGTGCCGACCGACTTCGAGCGGCACATGTTGATGTTCACGTGATGGCGGGTGAAGCTCGATGTCTTCACGCGGATGCCCTTGGCCATGCCTTCTTCGCCCAGGTAGGCACCCCACGGCCATGCGGCCACGCCAACGTGGGTGCTGATGGCGGTGGCGGCGATTCCCATCGCCTCGGAGCCGTAGAACACGATGGGGCGGATGTAGCAGGATTCCAGCTTGTTGGCGCGTACCACCTCGCGCTGCGCCTCCATCAGGGTTTCCTTGTCGAACGGCATCTTCATCTTGAAGATGTAGGCCGAATTGAACAGGCGGTCGGTGTGTTCGCGCAGACGGAAGATCGCCGTGCCCTTGGCTGCCTTGTAGGCGCGAACGCCTTCGAACACGCCCATGCCGTAGTGCAAAGTGTGGGTCAGCACGTGGGTGGTCGCGTCGCGCCAGGGCACGAGCTTGCCGTCATACCAGATAAAACCGTCGCGGTCGGACATCGACATAATGGACTTCCTTTGATGGGTCGGTTGCAAAGCGGGAATTCTAGCCTTTTCTGGCGGGTTTATGAAGAAGTGCGGGCAAAATTACCTGCCATGCCTGATGTTCCCGCGACTACCTGTTCGGGTATGATGGAGCGCGATTAGCCTCACGAATGGAGGTCCGCAAATGGCGTTTCTGACCAGTCCCGCAGAGCCGATGGATACGCAGGAAGACGTCCTGCGCAAGAACCTGCTGGTCTTCGCCTGCGGGTTCATGAACTTTGCCGTGGTGTTGTGGCTCGCCATCTACTGGCTGATGGGGCTGCATTTTTCCACCAATGTGCCACTGGGATACCAGCTTGTCTCGGTGACCTCCCTGGTTTACTACCTCCGCACGAAGCGGTTCGAGGTGTTCCGTTTCGTCCAGCTCAGCCTGTTTCTGTTCACCCCTTTCGTGATGCAGTGGAGCATCGGCAGTGCCGTCACTGCCAGCGGTGTGATGCTCTGGGCCCTGCTGGCTCCCATTAGTGCGCTGGTGGTATCCGGCTGGCGCGATTCCATTCCCTGGTTTTTTGCCTACATCGTGATGACGGTGATCTCGGGTTTCTTCGATTTCTATCTCGCAACCGGCGGCGATGGCGGGGTGCCGATGAGGGCTATCGGCGTTTTCTTCGCGCTCAATTTCGCCGCGATGTCCTCGATCATCTACATCCTGTTGCGCTACTTCGTCCTGGAGACGGACAAGATCAAGGTACAGCTCGATCAGCAGCACCTGTTGCTGGCAGAAGAGCAGAAGAAGTCGGAGCGGGTACTGCTCAACGTGCTGCCGAGCAGCATCGCGCAACGGTTGAAGGATCACCAGGGGTTGATCGCCGACGGCCATGCGGACGTGACGGTGATGTTCGCCGACCTGGTGAATTTTACGCAGCTGACGGAGTCGCTTTCTCCCGAGCAGATGGTCTCGCTGCTCAACACCGTCTTCTCCGGCTTCGATGAACTGAGCGAAAAGTACGGGGTGGAGAAGATCTAGACCATAGGCGATGCCTATATGGTGGTCGGCGGGTTGAATCATGAGCGGCCTGATTACACCCGCGATATTGCCGATCTGGCGCTGGAGATGCGCCAATACGTGAACGCGCATCCGGAGTTGACCAGGTTCAGACTGGGCATACACACCGGGATCGCCACCGGTCCTGCGGTCGCCGGCGTGATCGGCACCAAACGCTTCATCTATGATCTATGGGGCGACACGGTGAACATCGCCAGCCGGCTGACCGACGAGGCGGTGAAGGACGTGATCCAGGTCGACAAGACCACCTACAACCGCATCAGGCACGACTTCGCTTTCGATCCGCCCGCCACCATCTACGTTAAGGGCAAGGGTGAGATGGTGATGTACCGCTTGGCCGGGCGCGTTTCGCCGGAGTCGTCAGTGCCGGCAGTCTAGGCTGTCTCGAAAAGCAGTTCCCATAATTTTCGGCACGCGGCGCTGTCGATCTTGCCCTGTTCGACACGGCACGGCGCATGGTTGTTCAGGCGCATGCGGTGTTGAGTCTGGCGCAGCGTGTGGTACAGTGAACGGACTTGTTCGGCGAGGTCGGTGGGGATCAGGTCTAGCTCGGCGGCCAGTGTGAGCAGCGCCAGGTTGCCGATGTTCGCGGTCAGCGCCGGATGCTGGTGGGCACGGGCCAATACGAGGTA